>DAIOWC010000052.1:0-31333 GCA_036758685.1 Streptosporangiaceae bacterium
GGCCCAGGACGCCGCCCTCTCAAGGCGGTAGCGCCGGTTCAAATCCGGTCGGGGCTACGAGAGAAGTAGCAGGTGAAGGGCCTGATCGCCGGTAGCGGTGGTCGGGCCCTTGATTTATTTGTCCATCACTTAGCGGCAGCGCCGATGCGCCTCTGCTGGCCCACTGTCAGGGGCCGGAGACGATTGCTCCGGCGGCACTGGAGCCGCCAGGCAGCAACATGCGCGGATAGCGCGCGGCGACGGCGCCGCCGACGGCGCCGCCGGCAGCTCCGGCCAGCGGGCCGAGGACCATCATGAATCCCAATCCCATGAACGCGGCCGTGATGAGCAGGCCGCCGGCAGCTCCGGCGATCGCGCCAGCGAGCAGTCCCTGGCGGGCTCGCCGCGCCCGCAGTTCTTGCGAGTCCTCTATGCCCGGCAGCAGCCATGCGGCCGCAAAGCCGGCCGAGGCGGCAGTGACCAGGAACGCGAGTGCCGACACCGTTAGGAAGCCGGCCAGGCCGAGACCGACTCTGGACGTCAGCACTCCGTAAATGATCATGGCCGCGGCCAGGCCAGCTATCGTGCCGATCGCGAGGGTAGCGGCTGACGCCGGTGACCGGCGCGAAGTCACGGCGAGGATCCCGGCCACGTACAGAACCGTGAGCACCTGCAGCGGCACGACCGCGAATGCGACAGCAGCCGCAACACCGGCTGCTCCCCACACCGCAGCGGCACCGGCCCGCGGCTTCAGGGTCCTGATGACGTGTGGCATGACGGCGGCAGTTCCCAGCAGCGCTAGCCCGGCTGTCTCTTGTGGCCAGCTGAAGTGGCCGAAGCCAAGGACGCCGCCTTTGCCAGCGTTCCCGTCCAGGCGCACGAGCGACGCACCCAGGCAACAGATGGCCACGCACCCTGCCACCCGTACGAGCCGCGGCGTAACGCCGCTACCAGCAGGCCCGAACAGGCCGCTCCGGTGGCCCGCCCAGGGCAGGACGAGGAGCGCGGACATTCCGACAAGGACCCGGACCCGGTCGGTCACGCTCTCCGGATCGGCGATCGGAACGGTCCGCCAGCTCAGCCATATCGCCCATGCGGCGGCGGCCGCGACGACGCCCAGCCCAAGCCCGTAAACGATCTTGCGAGTCACCTTGGCCTCCCTTGCAACCAGCCACAATCCGTCGGCCAGCCAGTGCAGCTGACGCCACCCGGCCGGTACCTGTCCGGCCTCGGCCTGTATCGCCTCAGCCCACTGCCGCCGCGCTGGAGGAAGCAGCCGGGCCGTAATTCGCAGCAGCCCGGCTAGCAGCCGGGTTATCCGCTCCATCACGGGCGCTCACCGGCCAGCCGCCGAGGCGCCCCAGTCCGCCGCGGCCGGGTGGTGCTGGCCGGGGCCCGCGCGACGGCCAGCGCCGCTGTCGCGGTCGCCAGTCCTTGGCTAGTGAGCCGGTACAGGTGACGTCTCGGCCGCCCCGCCGGCTGATCGGCTTCCCAGCAAGCCTCGACCATCTCCCTGTCGGCGAGCCGGATCAGAATCGGGTACAAGGTCCCGGCTTTCAGACTGGTTTCGCGAGCCAGGGAATAGCCGTGCCGCCACTCCGACGGTTGGGCGGCAAGCGCCGCTAGAACTGCCAGGGTCTGAGCTGACAACACCGCGCGAGGTGCCATGGGCTTAACTCTATCTAGATAGAGTAATCTGCGCCGCGCGATTGCGATTTATCAGCGGTCGTCACTGCGCCGACCGGACGGTTGCGTATCTCGATGAAGTCCGAGTGCGAGGCGACGGCATCGCTGACCCGCCGCAGATCGTCGAGGAGCTCCCGGATCGGGAGGACAGCCGGATCCTGGGCCTGGCGGCGGCGGCAGGCGCGTTCCTGATCGTCTCTGCAGCTCAGAGGTCGCCGGTTCAGGCTAGATCGCGGGAGCGTGCCGGATTGGCTCGCTCCCGTTTTTTGCGACCCGCGTCACATCCCGGCCGCCAGTCAGGTCGGCCAGCTCGGTTCCGAGCAGCTCCCCGAGCGCCGTCGAGCCTTCCGGCGTCAGCTGCACCGCCCGGCTGCCGGTACGCGGCCGGACCCAGGACCGGCCGACCAGCTGGCGGCAGAGAACCGCGCCCAGATGCCCGGCCAGGTGCGGCCGGCGCTCGGTCCAGTCCAGGCAGGTGCGCAGCAGCGGCCTGGCGGTGCTCGGACGCAGGGCGTCGGCACCGGCGAGATCGGTGAACCAGGACCGGCCGGCGGCGGTGAGCACAAGACCGTCGCTCACGCCGATGAGGTTGTCGGCCACGAGCGCATCGAAGAGCCGAACGCCCAGTTCACCGGCCAGGTGGTCGTAGCACGTGCGGGCGGCGGCGAGATCGGCGGCGACCCGGACCGTCCGCAGGGACCTGGTCGCGGCGGGCCGCCCGGCGGTGATCGCGATGTCCTCTAGTAGCCGGGCGATATCGGGGCTGGCCAGGCGCAGGTAGCGATGCCGGCCCTGGCGTTCCTCGGCCAGCACACCGGCGCTGACCAGCAGATTCAGGTGCTCGCTGGCGGTCGGCGCCGTTACGCCCGCCTGCCGGGCAAGCTCGCCCGCCGTCCACGCCCGGCCGTCGAGCAGGGCCACGCACATAGCGGCCCGGCTGCGGTCGGCGAGCAGGCTCGCAAACCGCGCGACGGACTCGGGGGCAAGGATCACGCTCACCAAACTATGCCGGGCATTGTTCGGCCGCCACCGCACGGTCGCCCTCCTACGCTCCGAACATGTGGACTCCAGTGCTTCCCGATCAGCTCGCCGCCCTGCCCGTCGAGGAGCTGTCGACGAGCGCCGCGCCCTCCCGGTGGCATGGCCCGCTGCGATCGCTGGGCACGCACTGCCGGGACGGGGCCTGGGTTGTGTCCGGGAGTCGCGATGTGGCCGTGGCGCTGGCCGCTCCCGCGCTGAGCGTGGCCCCGCCCGCCGGCCCGGCCGGCCCCGCCGCCAGCCTGCTCAGCCGGATGGCCAGGTTCTCCGACGGCGATGACCACCGGCTCCGCCGCGATCTGGTCATCCGGCTGCTGCCGCCGGTTGCGAAGGTGGCGAGGGCGGCCGGCGCCCGCGCCAACGACTACCTGCGCCGCCGGGCCGCTGCCTTCGACGTCATGCCGATGGCGCGACTGCTGCCGGCCGAGGTCCTCGCCCGCGCGCTCGGCCTCGCGCCCGACGCGGCCGACCGCGCCGCCGTGCTCACCGGAACGCTCTGCGACGCGCTCACGCCGTCCCTGGTCCCGAGGACGGGAACGGGCACAGCCGGGGATGATGCCGCCCGAGAGCTAGCCGCGCTCATGGCCAGTTCCGGTTACCGGGATACGGCCGAGCAGGTAGCCGTGATCAGCATCCTGTTCCAGGCCAGGGACTCGACCGCCGCCCTGATCGGCTCGGCGGTACTGGCCCGGCCGGCGAACGCGGCCGTGTCGGCGAGCCCGGCGCTGGCCCGCCGGGGACTGCGTCGCGGCGCGTTCGTCGCACCCACGCCCGGTGACCGGGTCGAGTATGTCCTGCGCAGCGACGCGCCGGCGCAGTGCACGCGCCGCACGGCCACGAGCGACGTGCAGATCGGCGACGCGATCATTGCAGGGGGCGCGGCGGTCTGGATCTTCGTGGGCACCGCGGAACGAGGCAGCGGGATGCCAGCCACGTTCGGCACTGGCCCGCACGGCTGCCCTGGTGCCGCGCACGCGACCGCGATCGCCCGGCAGGTGGTAACGGTGCTGCACGCCGACGGCTGGCGGCCGCTCGCCGGCCAGCGCATCGACCTCGAACCGCGCCCGAACCTGCGGGTGCCGGCCCGCGTCATGGTGTCGCGGCCATGAGCGCGCTTGGTGCGGAATTCGCGGCCCAGCAGTTTGCGGCGCTTCATCAGCCCGGCCGCCCGTTCCTCCTGCCGAACGCCTGGGACGTGGCCTCGGCGCTCATGCTGGCCGGCGCGGGCTTCCCGGCGGTCGGGACGACGAGCATGGGCGTCACCGCGGCGGCCGGACTGGTCGACGGCGCCGGGACCGGGCGCGATGAGACGCTGGCGCTGGCGTCCGCGATCGTGCCGCGGCTGCCCGTTCCCGTCACAGTGGATGCCGAGGGCGGCTACAGCGACGATCCCGCCGCCGTCGCCGATCTGGCGGCCGGGCTGGCCGCGCTCGGCGCGGCCGGGATCAACCTGGAGGACGCCGCCCCGGGCGGCGGGCTCCGGCCGCTGCCGGTGCAGGCCGCGATCATCAGCGCGGTCGCCGCGGCCGCTCCCGGCCTGTTCGTGAACGCCAGGACCGACGTCTACTGGCTGCGGGCCGGGGCGCCAGAGGACCGGCTCGGCGAGGCACTGCGCAGGCTGCACGCCTACGCCGACGCTGGCGCCAGCGGGATCTTCGTGCCGGCGCTCACCGACATCGCGGCCATCGGCCGGGTCACCGCAGAAGTCAGCCTGCCGCTCAACCTGCTATGGCAGCCCGGCCAGGACATGGCCGAGCTCGCGCGGGCCGGGGTAGCGCGGATCAGCACGGGATCGGGCCCGTACCGGCGCGCGCTCGCGGCCGGGCTGGCCACGGCGGTCGCAGCGCGCGACGGCGGTCAGCCGCCGGCGCCCGACATCAGCTACGGCGACCTCATTGACCTGCTGGACAGCTACTCGACCCCGCGTTCCAGGGCATAGCGAACCAGCTGGGCCTTGTTGTGGAGCTGAAGCTTGCTCAGGGTGTTCTGCACGTGGTTCTGCACGGTGCGCGGCGACAGTGTCAGGCGCTCGGCGATCTGCGGGTAGGTCAGGCCGGTCGCGACCAGGCGCAGGATCTCGGTCTCACGGTCGGTGAGCCGCGGCGTCGGGCCGGTGTCGGCGGCCACGGGTGCCTGTGGCTCGCCGCCGGCCTGGGCCAGGCGCCGGTACTCGCCGAGCACGAGGCCGGCCAGGCCGGGCGTGAACACCGCGTGTCCCTCGGCGGTGGCGCTCACGCCGTCGATCAGCTCCCGTAGCTCGGCCGACTTCAGCAGGTAGCCGCTCGCGCCGGCGGTGACGGCGTCGAGGACGTCCTGTCGTTCCCCGCTGGCCGACAGCATGAGCACCCGGACCGTCGGCAGCGCCGCCAGGAGCTGGCCGGTGACCTCCGCTCCGGAGGCATCGGGCAGGTTGAGGTCAAGGAGCACGACGTCGGGGCGGGTCGCCAGCGCGACCCGCAGGGCCTGGGCAGCGTTCCCGGCGGTACCGCTGATGACGAATCCGGCCTCGGCCAGTGACCGCGCCGCGCCGTCGCGCCAGAGCGGGTGATCGTCGACGACGAGCACCCGCACCGGCTGATCAGGATTGCGGGACACGCAGGTCCACCTCGGTTCCCTCGCCCGGCCTGGACGTGATCGTGCCGCGGCCGCCGACCTGCCGAAGCCGTCCCATGATCGAGTGGGAGACCCCGAGACGGCCGGCGGCGGCCGCGACCGCGAGCCGGCCCGAGCCAAAGCCCCGCCCGTCGTCGCGCACGCTGATCCGCACCGTACCGCCCTCGTCCTCCACCAGGACCCAGCCCCTGGCTGTGTCCCCGGCATGCTTGCGCACATTGTCGACGGCGGCCGCGGTGGCTCCGCTCAGCGCCCGCGCCGCGGCCGGTGCCATCATGACCGCGGTGGCGGGACAGGACACCGTGACCCGGGCATCCGCGAGCGGCTCGATGAGCGCGCGCACGTCCATGAGCCCAGTCTCGGCGTCGGGCTCGACCCTGTCACCGGAGACGAGCGAACGGAGGGCGGCTTCCTGCTCGGCGGCCAGGACGCCGAGCTCGGCCGCCTCCCCGCCGATGGACCGGCCCCTGCTTGCGACCAGCGCGAGCACCTGCAGCACCGAGTCGTGAATGTTACGGGCGATCCGCTCCCGCTCCGCGATGGCCGCCTCATGGCGGGCCGCCAGGTCGATCGCCGCCTCGGCCTGCAGGGCGAGGCGCACCACGTACCCGCCGACGCCGCCGACCACCAGCAGCAGCACCAGCCCGTCGAGCATGCTCTCGGTCAGGATCGCCTGCCGCTCGATCAGGTCGCCGAGCCAGACCGGGAACGCCCCGGCCATCCCGGCCCAGGGGCCGCCGTACACGGCGCAGGCCAGGATCGCGGAAGCCGCCCAGATCACCGGGATCGTCGGCGCGCCGTGGTTAATCCGCGCCGCGGTGTCGATCCACCTCGTGCTGACGATCGCCCCGGCCGACACCACGACGTCGGCGGCGAGCATCCAGCGGTTGCGGCCAGCCGGCCGGGAGTAGGCGATCACCGTGATGATCGTCCAGATGGTCATCCCCAGCAGCGCGAGATAGCCACCGAGGGGATGGGCGTACAGGTTGTGGTTACGGATGATCTGTACGCCCGCATAGATGAGCGTGACGACGCGGTAGACCGCGACCACGCGCCACAGCCGGCTTGACATAGCGGCGAGATTACGCCGGACAAGCCGGGAATGCCTGAGTACTACTGCGCAGAAGCTACCGAGCCGGACAGGTCAGCGGGGGTCGTCACCCGGGCGGGCACGGCGCAAGAGGCGGGCGACATCCAGCGGCGGCGCTGGCAGCGGATCGCCCTCGTAGCCGCCCACGGCCGGGTAGTCGCCCGCCTGCCAGCTCGCCGTGGCCGCGGCGATCTCCTCGGGCGTGCGGGCCACGAAGTTCCACCACATGAGCAGCGTCTCGCCGAGCGGCGTGCCGCCGAGCAGGAGAACGCAGCTGCCCTCGGGCGCCGTCAGGCTTACCCGGTCACGCCCGGTCGGCACGTACAGCAGCTGCCCTGGCTCCAGGGCGACGCCGTCCGGCGCTGGCCTTCCGGTGACAACAGCGCTCCCGGCGGCCACGAACAGCACGTGCTCGAAGGCCGGGTCAAGCGGAAGGTCGGCCTGCGCGGGGGCGGCGGCGGCCGTTAGCTCGGCGCCGATGATCGGGGAGAACGCGGTCGCGTCCGACCGCGCGCCGGCCAGCTCGCCCATGAAGACCGTGACCCGGAACCCGCCGACCCGCGTCGCCGGCAGCTCGGCGTGATGCTCGAACGCGGGCGCCGCCAGCCGGCTCGCGTCGGGCAGCGCGACCCAGAGCTGCACGCCGTGCAGGATCGGATCGTGCACAGCCGGAGACTCCTCGGCGTGGGCGATCCCGCGACCGGCCGTCATGAGGTTCAGCTGGCCTGGCCGGATCATCTGCTCGCTGCCGAGGCTGTCACGGTGCAGCACGTTGCCGGCCAGCAGCCACGTCACGGTCTGCAGCCCGATGTGCGGGTGGGGCGGCACCCTCATCCCCGTGACGCCGTCGACCGACTGCGGTCCGTAGTGGTCGACGAAGCACCACGGGCCGACGCTGCGGCGCAGCCGGAGGGGCAGCAGCCGCCGCACGGTCAGATCGCCGACGCGCGCAAGCCTGGCGGCGGTGACTTCAAGATCCTGAGCGGGAACGAGGGCGTTGGGGTTCTCGACGTTCGCATCGACCGTGCTCACAGTCTCAGTGTGCCCGATCCTGCCACCGGGACAGGCCGGGCCCCTGTACCGGCCTGTCCTGCGGCATCCCCTCCCACAGCACGATGGTGCGGGGAGCGCAGAACCGGTCACAAGGGGAGCCATCCCCACATGGGGACCCCTCCCCACCAGGATCAGGTCAGCGCGTGGGCCGCTCTGTATAGCCGCCGACCCGGAAGCCGGCCGTCTGCATCTCCGCGACGAACTGATCCAGATCCTGGCGCCACGGGCCTGCGGCGCTGAACTGAAGCCCGGCCGGAGGCAGGCCCGGAGCCCGGACGACGACCGATGTCGACCGCAGCAGTGCCGAGCTCGGCCCGCCGCGCAGCCGGATCACGTCGAGCGGCGCGTGGATCCACGCCCAGGGCTGGGCGCTGCCCGGGCTCCGCACCCAGATGAGCTGCCTGTCGGTCACCGCCAGGAAGACCCACCGGTGCCGGAGCGAGATCAGCGCGCAGGCCCAGGCCGCCGCGAAGAGCAGTACCTTCGCCGCCGCGCTACTCAGCGCGGCGATCGAGCCGAGCAGCTGGAACGGGTAGACCAGCGTCACGTACAGCGCCAGCACGACGTAGCCGCCGACGATCTCGGCGCCGCGCCGCCGCCCGGTCCAGCCGAGCGCGCCGGCGAGGATCTGCTCGCCGGGCGCCATCACCGAGAACAAGGCCGGGCCGACCCGGCGCCTCGTCCTGGTCTGCTCAGCCAGCAGCCGCTGGCGCCGCGCGGAGACGCCGTCTGGCGGCGGCGCGTCGACCGTGCGGCTAGTCATGCGAGACAGTATGCCCGGAACAGGTTTGACCAGTACCTGCCGCTGATCTTATGGTCCTGCTGTCAGGAAGATGGAACGGGGCGTCAAAGGGTGCTGCTCATCGTCATGTTCGGGCCGGGCACATGGCGGGTCAAGCCGGATCAGAAGTTCACGTTCGGCCGGGCTCCCAGCTGCTCGCTCGTGCTGCCGACCGAAGATCGGGGCATATCCCGCGCGGCCGGCAGTTTCGAGTGCGCCGGGGGCACCTGGTGGCTGGTCAACGACAGCGCCTCGTCCATGCTCTACCTGTCGGGCGACCTCGGCTTCCGCGCCGACATCCCCCCGGCGATGCGGCTCCCGTTGCAGCAGTGGCACGCCAAGGTCCGTCTCGACGGCCTGCTCGACAGCTACACCATCCGCCTGCGGCTGCCCCACCTCGATGAAGACGAGGACGAGCCCGAGCCCGAGCCCGATGTGATTACCGGCGAGCAGACGGCGGGCGAGACCGTACCCGAGCGCGGCGTTACCTCCACCCGGCTGCGGGCGCCGCTCAACGACGACGACCGGCTCGTCCTGGCCGCGCGCTTCGAGGAGTACCTGACCTGGCGGCACTCCGGGGCCGCCCAGCCGCGCAGCGCCCGGCAGGCGGCTGACCGGATCGGGTGGCAGGCCCACACGGTGTCGAAGCGGTGCGAGAACATCCGCAACCGGTACGTCCGTATCGGAGTGCCGGGCCTGCGCGGGCCCCGGGCGCTGGAGGAGCTGGCCGCGCTGCTGATCTCGACCGGCGAGCTCACGCAGGACGATCTCAAGCGGCTGCCGCCGCTCCCGGCACCGTAGACCGGCTCAGGCGACGAGCGTCTTGACCGCGCTGGTCATCTCGGCCAGCGCCTTCTTCGCATCGGCGAAGTACATGCTCGTCTTCGGGTCGACGTACAGCTCGTTGTCGATGCCCGCGTAGCCGTGGCCCATCGAGCGCTTGATCACGATGATGCTCTTGGCCTGGTCCACATTGAGGATCGGCATGCCGGAGATGGCAGTGCCCGGCCGGCGCGCGGCTGGGTTGGTGACGTCGTTCGCACCGATCACCAGGGCGACGTCCGCGCGGGCGAACTCCGGGTTGATCTCGTCCATCTCCTTGAGCTGGGGATAGGGCACGTTGGCCTCGGCCAGCAGCACGTTCATGTGGCCGGGCATGCGGCCGGCGACCGGGTGGATCGCGTAGCTGACCTCGATCCCGCGGGACTCGAGCAGGTCGGCGAGCGCGGCGACCTCGTGCTGGGCCTGCGCGGCCGCGAGCCCGTAGCCGGGAACGATGATCACCTTCGAGGCGTAGGCCAGCTGAATCGCCGCGTCGTCGGCGGCGATCGCGTGCACGTCCCCGGCCGGGCCGGCGACCGCGGCCACGGCGTCGCCGGTGCCGAATCCGCCGACAATGATGTTGCGGATCGAGCGGTTCATCGCGTCGGCCATGAGCTTGGTCAGGATGCCGCCCGAGGCGCCGACGAGCGCGCCGGCGATGATCAGCGCCCAGTTGCCGATCACGAATCCGGCCATGGCCACGGCCGTGCCGGTGAACGCGTTCAGCAGCGAGATCACCACGGGCATGTCCGCGCCGCCGATCGGCATGACCATGGACACGCCGAAGGCGAGGGCCGCGACGATCACCACGGTCAGCAGCACCGTGCTGGGAGAGGCGATCAGGTAGGCGCCCAGGCCGAGCGCGACGGCGGCGAGCAGGATGTTCACGATCCTCGCGCCGGGGAACGTCACTGGCGCGGAGTTGATCACGCCCTGCAGCTTCCCGGCCGCGATCAGGGACCCGGAGAACGTCACCGCGCCGATGATGACGTCGAGCAGCGTCGTGACCGTGGTGGTCGATGAGACCCTGGCGCCCGCGCTCATGTAGTCGTGCACGCCAACCAGGGCCGCGGCGCCGCCGCCGACCGCGTTGAACATGCTGACCAGCTGCGGCATGGCCGTCATCTGCACGGTCCTGGCCGAGTACAGTCCGGCGCCAGCGCCGAGGAGCGCTCCCGCGATCATCACGGCCCAGCCGGTCCCGCTGATCAGGTGGCCGTGGATGATGATCGCCAGCGTCGCGGCGACCGCGATGATCATGCCGGACGTCGACACCTGGTTGCCGCGCCGCGCGGACGCCGGGTTGTTCATGAGGTGCAGGCCGAGCACGAAGCACGAGGCCGAGAACACGTAGATCAGCTGAATGACCCAGTCGAAGGTGCTCACGCGTTGTGACCCTTCTGACTGCTGCCGTTGGCTGCGGCGGTCACGGCGGGCGCGGCCGCACCCGCGGGCGGTACGGCCGGCCGCCGCTTGAACATCTTCAGCATGCGGCCGGTCACGACGTAGCCGCCGACGACGTTCGCCGCGGCGAACGCGGCGGCGATGAACGCGATCACGTACCCGACCGCGTTGTTCGCGGTGACCGCGATGAGCATGGCGCCTGCCAGCACGATGCCGTGAATGGAGTTGGCCGCCGACATCAGCGGCGTGTGCAGCGTCGCGGGGACCTTGCTGATGACCTCGAAGCCCACCCACAGGGCGAGCACGAAGATCGTGACGTCAACTAGCAGCGCCGGGTACACGGGCGCTCCCTTCGGTATTAGCCGGAGGGGACGACCCCCCGGGACCCGCCGCGGGGGGAGCCAGTGCCGGGTGCACCACCGCTCCGTCGCGGGTGATGATCACGCCTGCCTGAAGCTCGTCGCCGGGGTCGAGAGCGAGCTCGCCGTCGGCGACCAGGTACAGCAGCAGGCCGCTGATGTTGCGCGCGTACATGGCCGAGGCCGCGGCCGGCATCGTGGACGGCAGGTGGCCAGCGCCCACGATCGTGACGCCGTTCTCGGTAACGGTCGTCTGGCCGGGAGCCGATCCCGCGACGTTGCCGCCGAGTTCGCTGGCGCCCATGTCGACGATGACCGACCCGGCGGCCATCGCCTTGA
The DNA here is from genome assembly GCA_036758685.1 of Streptosporangiaceae bacterium. Lineage (GTDB taxonomy): Bacteria > Actinomycetota > Actinomycetes > Streptosporangiales > Streptosporangiaceae > JAJYUU01. Next base: position 11,165 of record DAIOWC010000052.1, read on the forward strand.
GCGCGTCCTCGGTGACCAGCAGCGGCGGCCTGCGGCCGGGTACCTGGGCGGTCGTGATGACCACGTCGTGCCTGGCGATGTGGCCGGCCAGCTCCTCCTGCTGCGCCCCGCGCTCGTCCTCGGTGAGCGCGCGGGCGTAGCCGCCCTCGCCCGAGGCCGGGCCGACCGAGGTCAGCTCGATGAACGTCGCGCCGACGGACTCCGCTTCGGTCCTGGTCTCCGGGCGCACGTCGTAGGCGCTGACGATGGCGCCAAGGCGGCGGGCGGTGCCGATCGCCTGAAGCCCGGCCACGCCGATACCCAGCACGAGTACCTTGGCCGGCCGCGCGGTCCCCGCGGCCGTGATGAGCATCGGGAAGAACCGGCCGAACTCCGCCGCACCGATGATGGCCGCCTTGTACCCCGCAATGTTGGCCTGCGAGGACAGCGCGTCCATCGGCTGTGCACGCGGCAGGGTCCTGGGGATCATGTCCATGCTGATCGCGGTCGCGCCGGTGGCCGCGAGCCTGTCGGCCAGCTCCCGGTCGGCGAGCGGCGCGAGCAGCCCGATCACGACCTGGCCCGCGTGCAGCCCCTGCACGATCGCGTCGTCTGGCTTGCCCACCATGAGCACGACGTCGGCGGCCAGCGCCTCACCGCGGCTCACCACGCTGGCCCCGGCCTCGGCGTAGCTGTCGTCGGTCAGCCAGGCACGATCCCCGGCCCCGGATTCGACGAGCACGTCCAGGCCGGCCGCGCGCAGTTTGCCGACTGCCTCGGGCACGAGCGCCACCCGTCGCTCGCCAGGCGCAGTCTCCTTGACCACGGATACCTTCATGGACAGACCTCACTCGGTCGCCAGGGGGGGTTTGCAGCCTACCGCCAGCCGCGTTCTCAGTATGGACGGTACTCGGTGCTCGGTCGCACAGAGTGGCCTGGCACCCTGGATGTGATGCACGACGATGACGTCCTGGCCCGCAGGCTGGCGGATGCGCGCAAGCGCCTCGGCGAGCTGCACCTGCCGACGGCGCTGGCGGAAAAGCTCCATCGCCAGCTGATCGCGATCTGTGATGCCAGCAAAATGCCCGAGGCCGATCACGCGACCGCGCTACGCCGCCTGGCCGCATTCCGGGCAACACTGGAGCAAGTCGCGGCGAAAAACCGCGGAAGCGGTCTGCCGTCAGACAAGTCCGTCACGTAAGTGCGCGGCCGGGTGTTCTCCGACACGCGCGCATTTCCGCGAATGTAATTGAGTCGTGGGGCCGCATCCCTTAATTTCAGGGCCATCAGAGGTCGCGAGCCCGGCGTCCCAGTCCGCGCGACCTCCCGCTTGGGGGATTCGCAGGGGTGAAGAAATGAACAAGCGCGACCTGATCGACGCAATTTCCAACCGAATGGGCGATAAGAAGACGGCGACCGAGGCGGTCAATGCGGTCCTGGAGACAATTCAGCGAACTGTCGCCAAGGGAGATAAAGTCGCGATCACCGGATTCGGCGTATTCGAGAAGATGGTTCGGCCGGCCCGGACCGCCCGCAATCCCGCCACCGGCGCGTCCATCAAGGTGCCGAAGACCTCAGTACCCAAGTTCCGGGCGGGCGCGGACTTCAAGGCCATGGTGGCCGGGAAGTCGAAGGCGCGAGCACGGTAGCCCGCGGGAGGCACGGGTCCGGGGGATCGCCCCCTGGGCTGGTACTGCCGGAAGCGCGGGCGGGCGGCACTGGGCTGGCTCGCCCGCGTTCCGTGATGGTTAGCGCAAGCCCCGCCGCTTCTTCAGCGCACCTTCCAGCAGCCGGTCGATCAGCTGGGGAAACGTCATCCCGGTCGCTTCCCACATCTTCTGCCAGTAGGAGGCGGGGGACAGGCCCGGCATCGTGTTGATCTCGTTGATCAGCACCCGCCCGTCGGAGGCGTAGAAGAAGTCGACGCGCGCTAGCCCCTCGCAGGACACCGCCTCGAACGCGGCCGCCGCGAGCCGGCGGATCTCCGCGGCCGCACTGTCCGGGATCGGCGCCGGGATGGCCATGCCGCTGGCCGGGTCCAGGTACTTGGCCTCGAAGTCCCAGAACTCCTCGCCGCCGTCGACCAGCAGCTGGCCGGGCACGCTGGTGTCGGGCGGCGCCCCGTCCACGCCCTCGAGCACCGAGACCTCGACCTCGACCCCGTCGATCGCGGCCTCGACGATCACCTTGGGGTCGTACTCGCGGGCCAGCGTGATGGCCTCGTGCAGCCCGGCGAGGTCGTTCGCCTTGGAGGTGCCGATGCTCGAGCCGCCCCTGGCGGGCTTGACGAACAGCGGCCAGCCGAGCTCGGCGATCTCGTCCATGACCCGCTTGCGCTCGACGGCGGCCTGGCTGTCGCCCTGGTCGGCGGCCGTTCCGGTCGCGGGCCAGTCGCGCTCGTGCACGACGACGTACGGCCCGATCGGCAGGCCCTTGGCCTTGAAGATCAGGTTCATGTACTCCTTGTCCATGCTGACCGCGCTGGCCAGCACCCCCGCTCCGACGTACCGGACGCCCGCCATCTCCAGCAGGCCCTGGATCGTCCCGTCCTCGCCGTAGGGCCCGTGCAGCACCGGCAGCACGACGTCGACGTCGCCGAACAGCCGCGGGATCTCGGCCGGCGCGCTCGCTTGAAAACCGCGGGGGGTTCCGGGGGGTCGTCCCCCCGGGCTAACACCGCCTGCCCACGGCACGACCTCGGCACCGGGCACCGCCGCCGCCTCGACCGATGGCAGCTCGCCGCCGCTGATCGCGAGGAGGCCAGGCTCGTCGGCCACCTGCACCCAGCTGCCCTCGCGGGTGATACCGATCGGGATCACCTCGTACTTGGAGCGGTCGATCGAGCTCAGCATGTTGCCCCCGCCCATGACCGAGACGGCATGCTCAGGTCCCCGCCCGCCGAACACCACAGCGACCCTGATCTTGCGCTGGCTGCTCACAGATCCTCCATCCTCGTCAGACGCCGTACCGCTCGGGCTTGGCCGACCGGCTGGCCAGCATCACCACGGCCTGGCCGATCTCCATTCCCTCATGCAGGACGGCCACGATCACCTCGGTGATCGGCATCTCCACCCCGTGCCGCCGGGCGAGCTCCAGTATCGGCTTGCAGGATTTCACGCCCTCGGCGGTCTGCTCAGTGCCGGCGATGACTTCGCTCAGCGGCGTCCCCCGGCCGAGCATCTCGCCGAACGTCCGGTTCCGCGACAGTGCCGAGCTGCAGGTGGCGACCAGATCGCCCATTCCGGCCAGGCCCGCGAACGTGTGCTGGTCGGCGCCGAGCGCCGCGCCGAGCCTGGCGATCTCCGCCAGCCCGCGGGTGATGAGCGTGGCCCTGGTGTTGTCGCCGAGGCCCATCCCGACCGCGATGCCGACGGCCAGCGCGATGACGTTCTTCACGGCACCGCCGAGCTCGCAGCCGATGACGTCGGGGTTCGTGTAGGGCCGGAAGTACGCGGTGTGGCAGGCCTTCTGCAGGTGGTCGGCGGCCTGCATGTCACTGCACGCGACGACCGTGGCCGAGAACTGCCGCGTCGCGATCTCCCTGGCCAGGTTCGGGCCGGAGACCACCCCGATACGCTCGGGCGGAGCGCCGGTGACCTGGGCGATGACCTCGCTCATGCGCTCGCAGGTGCCGTGCTCGACGCCCTTCATGAGGCTGACAAGCAGCGCATCGGCGGGCAGCAGGCCGCGCCAGGCGGTCAGGTTGTCCCGCAGCGTCTGGGCCGGCACCGCGAGCACGACGAGCTCAGCGCCGGCCAGCGCCTCGGCCGGGTCGGCGGTCGCGTGGAGCGTCGGGTTCAGCGAGATTCCGGGCAGCCGATCGTGGTTCACGTGACCCGCGCTGATGGACCGCGCGAGGCCGGGCCGCCGGCACCACAGCTCCGTCTCGTTCCCGGCATCGCAGAGCACCTGGGCAAACGTCGTGCCCCACGCGCCGGCGCCGAGGACGGCTGCCTTCATTGTCCCGGCGTTCCCGGGGCCGCGGCGTCGTCAGTCTCCGGCTGTGCTTGCTGGGAGCCTTCGCCTCCGGCCTGGCCGTCATCGGCCAGCGCGCGCAGGTCCTGGCGCATCTTGCGGCGGGCGACCGCGGGGTGGAACGGCTCGTCCGGGGGAGTCTCGCCTCGCAGCTCGCCGACCAGCGCGGTGACGTCCTTCATGATCTTCTCGGTGGCGGCCCGCAGCACCTGGCTCGTCAGCGGCTGGCCGGCGAACTCCGACAGGTCCACCGGCGGCCCGGCCAGCATCTTCACCGTCTTGCGGGGCAGCAGGCGCGGCACGTAGTCGCCGTAAGGCAGGATCCGCTGGGCGCCCCAGTGCGCGATCGGGACCACCGGCGCGCCGGTCTCCAGCGCCAGCCGGGCAACGCCGGTCTTGGCGGCCATCGGCCACTTGTCCGGGTCGCGGGTGACGGTGGCCTCGGGGTAGAAGATCACGCAGGCGCCGTTGCGGGCGACCATCTCGGCCTGGTTGAGCACCAGCGCGGCGTCCGCCTGGCCGCGGTAGACCGGCAGCTGGCCGAGCTTGCCGATGATCGTCCCGACGACCGGGATCGAGAACAGCGACGACTTGGCCAGGAACACCGGGTACCGCCCGGCGCTGTCGGCGAACAGCGAGACGGCGAAGATATCCATGTACGACAGGTGATTGGCCGCCAGCAGGGTCGCGCCCTCCGCCGGGATGTGCTCCTGGCCCCGCCAGTCCAGGCGCATCATCATCCGGATGCCGGGCCGCAGGATGATTTTGGAGACATTCCGCCACGCGTTGGAGTAGGAACCGTCCCAGCGCCGTGGCGTCTTCTTGCTTGTCATCGGCATCCTTAGGGCTCGCTGGTGTGGTTCAGTCTGTCCGGTCGCCTCGCGCCGTGTCGAGGCGTCACGGCAGGATCGGGTCATGACTCCCGTCCCGCTGATGTGGTCGCTGGTGATCCCCGTCAAGGTACTTGCCCAGGCCAAATCGCGCCTCACCGGGCTGCTGGCGGCCGATCGGGCCGCCCTGACCCTGGCCATGGCGGCGGACACCGTGGCCGCCGCCATGGCCGCGCCCGCGGTCGCTGCGGTCATCGTCGTGACCGACGATCCGGGTGTCGGCGCCGAGATGAAGGGCCTGCACGCGGTGGTCCTGGCCGACGAGCCGGCGGCCGGCCTCAACCCGGCGCTGGCGTTCGGAGCGGCGTACTCGCGGGGCCTTTGGCCGGAACGCGGCGTAGCCGGGCTGGCGGCCGACCTGCCTGCGCTGCGCCCCGCGGAACTCCAGAGCGCCCTCACCGCCGCCGCAGCGCTGGCCCGGGGGGGCGACCCCCCTGGACCCCCCGCGGGGCTGGCCCGGGGGGGCGACCCCCCTGGACCCCCCGCAGTGCTGGCCCGGGGGGACGACGCCCCTTCACCCCCCGCGGGGACTGGCCAGGCGTTCGTCCCGGACGCGGACGGGACCGGCACGACGCTGTACGCGGCCGGGCCGGGGGTGGCGTTTGACCCGCGCTTCGGTCCCGGGTCGCGCGCCCGGCACGGGGCTGCCGGCGCGACCGAGCTTGACCTGCCGCTCACGGCGGGCCTGCGCCGGGATGTGGACACCCTCGATGACCTGCGGCGGGCGGCCGCGATCGGCGCTGGCCCGCGAACGGCGGGCGTCCTGGCGAGCATGGCCGACAGACTGCCCAAATCAGGACAGGCTAACCGGGCGGAATGAGGTCAGGTCCTGCCCGCAGGCCCGGCTGCGGGCAGGACCTGACGGCTACCGGGCGGTGACGCTGGTCAGCGACGGGAAGTGACAGGCCACCGGGTGGCCGAAGCCGCGGTCGACGAGTTCCGGCTCCTGTTCCGCGCAGATGGCGTCCGCCTTCCAGCACCGGGTCCGGAAGCGGCAGCCCGAGGGCGGCGAGGTCGCACTCGGCACGTCGCCGGTGAGCAGGATCCGCTCCCGCCGCCGCTCGACCGCGGGATCGGGCACGGGCACCGCGGACAGCAGCGCCTGGGTGTAGGGGTGCGTAGGGCTGTCGTAGACCTGCGATCTCGTGCCGGTCTCGACAACCTTCCCCAGGTACATCACGGCGACCCGGTCGCTGATATGGCGGACCACCGCGAGGTCGTGCGCGATGAACAGGTAGGCCAGGCCGAGCCGGTCCTGCAGCTGCTCGAGCAGGTTCACGACCCCGGCCTGGATCGAGACATCCAGGGCCGATACCGGCTCGTCGAGCACGATCACGCTCGGGTCAAGCGCGAGCGCCCTGGCGATGCCCACCCGCTGCCGCTGCCCGCCGGAGAACTCATGCGGGTAGCGATTGCGGTGCTCGGGGTTGAGCCCGACCAGGCGGAACAGCTCGGTGACCTTCTCCGGGCCGGTCTGCCGGTCCCAGCGGCCGTGCACCCGCAGCGGCTCGCCGACGGTCTCGCCGACCGGCATGCGCGGGTCCAGGGATGCGTAGGGATCCTGGAATACCACCTGGATCCCGCGCCGTATGGGCTGGAGCTGGTGGCGGCTCTGCCCGGTCAGCTCGTCACCGCCAAATATGACCGAGCCCGCGGTCGGCTTGACGAGCTGGAGTATCGAGCGAGCCAGTGTGGACTTTCCGCAGCCGGACTCGCCGACCAGCCCGAGCGTCTCGCCTGGCCGCAATTCGAGCGAGACGCCGCAGACCGCGTGCGCCTCGCCGATCTGGTGGCGTACCAGCCGGCCGCCCCGGATCGGATAGTGCTTGACCAGCTCGGTGACCATGATGATGGGCTGGTCGCTGACTTGTTCGGCGCCTGGCGCGGTACCTGCGGCCACCGGAACGGGCTCCGGGGTCAGCACGTCGGCGGCGACGTCGGCCGTGCTGTCCGCCCACGTGGCCGTGAACATCCCGGCACCGGCCCCGGCAACCTCGCCCGAGCGGTGGCAGGCGGCCATGTGGTCGGGCTGAACGGGCAGCAGCCGCGGCGCCTGCGTCAAGCAGTCGCCCGTCGCGAGCGGGCAGCGCGGAGAGAACGAGCAGCCGTCCGGGAGCACCACCAGTGACGGCGGCGAGCCAGGGATCGGCCGCAGCGGTCCGCTGCCGTCGGCATCGAGCCGGGGCAGTGAGCCGAGCAGCCCGACGGTGTACGGCATGCGGGACTGATAGAAGACCTGATCCGCCGATCCGGTCTCGACCGGCCGGCCGGCGTACATGACCATGACCCGGTCGGCCAGGCCGGCGACGACGCCGAGGTCGTGCGTGATGAGGATGAGCGAGGCGTTCGACTCGTCCCTCGCCGCCCGCAGCGCGTCGAGCACCTGGGCCTGGATCGTCACGTCCAGGGCCGTCGTCGGCTCGTCGGCGACGATGATGTCGGGCTCGTTGGCCATCGCGATCGCGATCACGATCCGCTGCCGCTGACCGCCGGAGAACTCGTGCGGGTAGCCATGCGCGCGCTCGGCCGCCCGCGGGATGCCGACGAGCTCGAGCAGCTGGACGGCGCGTTCCCACGCGGCCGCCTTGGAGACGTTCTGCCTGGTCCAGATCGCCTCGGCCACCTGCCAGCCGACCTGGAAGGCCGGGTTGAGTGAGGAGAGCGGATCCTGCGGGATGTAGGCGATGGTGCCGCCCCGAACCTTCGCGATGTCGTCCTCGGACATGCCGATGAGCTCCATGCCCCGGCACAGGGCCGAGCCGGTGGTCGTGGCGTTGCGCGGCAGGAGCCCGAGTATCGCCAGCGCCACCGTGGACTTGCCCGAGCCGGACTCGCCGACGATGCCGAGTGTCTCGCCCTCGTCCAGGCGCAGATTCAGGTCGCGCACGGCCTGCACGTCGCCCTCACGAGTCGAGAACGTCACCGACAGGTCGCTGACCTCCAGCAGCCGGCCGGTCATGCCCGGACTCGCTGAGCCGGATCGAGCGCGTCGCGCAGCCCGTCACCGATGAAGTTCACCGACAGGATGATCAGCACGAGGAAGATCGCCGGGAAGTAGAACAGCCAGGGCATCACGGTCGCATCTCCTTCTGCGCTTGCGATCAGGCCGCCGAGCGACACCGACGGCGGCTGGATGCCAAGTCCGAGGTAGGACAGGGCCGCCTCGACGAGCATGGCGTTGGCGACGGTGAGCGTCGCGTTGACCACGATCGGCCCGATGGCGTTCGGGATGAGGTGCCGCAGGATGATCCGGCGGTCGCTGGACCCGATTGCCCACTGCGACTCGACGAACTCGCGCTCGCGCAGGGACAGGAACGTGCCGCGCACGAGGCGGGCCAGGTAGGTCCAGAAGAGCGCGGCAAGCACGAGGGCAATCCAGATCGGATTGCTGGCCAGGCTGCTGACGCCGTGCGCGAGCACGAGCAGGATCGCCAGGCCGGGCACGACGAGGACGAGGTCGGTGAACCGCATCAGCACGGCATCGACCATGCCGCCGTAGTAGCCGGCCACAGCCCCGATGAGCGTGCCGACGACCGTCGAGATCGCCGCGACCACGACCGCGGTGTAGATCGACGTCGCGGTGCCGGTCAGCACCTGGGCGAGCAGGTCGTGCCCGATGAGGTCGGTGCCGAACGGGTGCTGCGCCGACGGCCCGGTCGCGAACTGGTTCGTGATCTGGGCGTAGTTGTAGTGCCACAGGTGCGCCCCGGCCGTGGAGACCAGCACCATGAACACGAAGAACGCGAGGCTCGCCAGCGCCAGCCGGTGATGCATGAACCGATCGGCGGCCAGCTGGAACTGGCTGCGGGCCTCGACGTTGAGCCCGGCCTGGGCGGCGCGCTGCTCGCGGGCGGCGACGGCGGTAGTGGCGGTATCGAAGGCAGGCTCAGGCATAACGGATCCTCGGGTCGAGCAGGCCGTAGGCGACGTCGGCGACGATGTTGAACACGATGACCGCGGTTGCCGCGATCACCAGCCAGGCCTGGACGGAGTTGACATCGGGGCTGACCGGCCCGGTCAGAGCCTGGAAGAGGAACTGTCCGAACCCCTGCCAGCCGAACGCGATCTCGACGATGACCGCGCCGCCGAGGATGGTGGCGAAGTCGAGTGAGACCACGGTCACGACGGGGACCAGCGCGTTCCGCAGCCCGTGCACGTACAGCACCCGCCGGCGCGTGAGCCCCTTGGCCCGGGCCAGCCGGATGTAGTCGGTGTTCAGCACGTCGAGAAGTGCGGCCCGCTGGTAGCGGCTCCAGGCGGCGTACGTGACGACCGTGAGCGTCAGCACGGGCAGCACCGTGTGCTGGACGTTGTCGGTCAGCACGTTCCAGAAGCCAGTCGTCCCCGGCGTGTTCTGGCCGATGGTGTACAGCACCGTGTGGCCGATCCCGTTGTTGACATCAACGGCCAGGTAGTCCTTGAGCAGGATCGCGACCACGAAGACGGGAGTGGAAAAGAACAGGTACGCCAGCCCGGTCAGCAGGTGATCGACCTTGCTGTACTGCTTGACCGCGCCGAGGACGCCGATGAGCACGGCGATGAGGATCGACAAGATCGTGGCCGGGATCACCATCTTGAGCGTGACCTCGATGCGGGGCCACAGCTGCGGTCCGACCAGCTGGCCGGTGGTAGCGGTGCCGAAGTTGCCGTGCGCCACCCCGGACAGCCACGTCCAGTAGCGCTGCAGCAGCGGCTCGTTGAGGTGCAGCTCGGCGCGGGCGGCGGCGATCGTAGCGGGCGAGATGTGCGGATTGGCCTGCAGCTGGGCCAGCGGGTTTCCGGAGACCGAGACCAGCAGGTAGACCAGGAAAGACGCGACGAACAGGACGGCGACGCCGGCCAGGACCCGGCGGAGTAGGTACGCTCCCACCGTTTGTAACCTCCCTTGGATTATCGAGCCGGCGGCCGCGCCAGGAGGTTGCGGCCGCCGGCTCGCGCAAGCAGTGCCTGACTGCGCCTAGCTCTCGCGCACTCCCCACTGCTCTGCATTCCACGGGATGCCGATGTTGCTGGTGTTCGGCTGGATGTTGCCGTAGGTGTTCGACCAGCCGAACAGCTGCGGCTGCTCGAACAGCGGCAGGGTCACCATGTCCTTCCACAGCAGGCCGTCGGCCTGGTTGAACAGCGACGCGGCCGCGGTCGGGCTGGTGGAGGCGATCGCCTGGTCCATCAGCTTGTCGACGGTCGGGTTGGCGTAGTGATCCCAGTTGATGCCGCACACGGCGGTATCGGTGTAGGAGCAGTAGATGGGCTGGTTACCGGACGCGAACGGAGTCAGGACCCAGGCGAACTCGATGATGTCGAACTCGCCCTTCGGGCCGACGGTGCCGAACAGGGTGTTCGCGTCGTAGTTCTGGACGGTGATCTTGACGCCGACGTTCTTCATGTCGGCCTGGAACAGCTCCTCGATCTCGGCGCGGACCTGGTCCCCGCTCGTGGTCGAGATGGACAGGCTGAAGTCCTGCCCCTTCTCCGGTCCCGACGTCGGGTGGAAGTAGCCGTCCGAGCCCATCTTCATGCCGGCGGCCTCAAGCAGCGCCTTGGCCTTGGCCGGGTCAAAGTCGCCGTAGCCCGCGCTGTTGTCCTTGTACTGCGACTGTGTCGGCATGTAGAAGTGGTTGTTCAGCGTCTGGATCTTGGTAGTCAGCGGGTCGACCAGGCGCTGGACGAGCTGCGCCCGGTTGGTGCCGTAGGCGAGGGCGTGCCTGATGCCCGCCTGCGCCAGGTAGAAGTTGGACTCGTTGAAGTCGATGTGCTGGAACTCCAGGCCAGGGTCGACCTGGGTGGAGAAGTTGCTGACGCCCTTGAGGGAGTCCAGGAAGGCGATCGACGCAAGCGCCGGGTTCACCATGTTGACCTCGTCGTTGGCCACCGCGGGCGGCTGCTGGCTGTCATCGGTGATGAACCTGAAGACGATCTTGCTGAGCTTGCCCGGCGCACCCCACCAGTGCGGGTTGCGCACCTCCACGAGGTCCTCGTTCGGCGAGTAGCTCTGGATCTCATACGGTCCGCCGGAGACTTCGACCGGGGAGCCGAAGGTCTGGAAACCGTTGTTGAAGCCGACCTTGTCCGCGATGTGCGCCGGAATGATCGGCGCGAACAGGCTCTGCCAGTCGGAGTACGGCGTGGCGAAAACGACGGTTGCCGTCTTGCCGCCGTTCGAGCTGGTGACGGATTTGATCTGGTTGAAGCCGGAGGTGGAGGCGGGCTCGTACGCCTTCCCGCCTACGTCCGTGTACTTGGGGTTGCCGCTTTGTGCCTCCCAGTTGTAGATGAAGTCCTGGGCCGTGATCGGCACGCCGTCGGACCAGGTCGCCTTCGGGTTGATGTTGTACTGGATCGTCTGCGGGTTGTTGCTGAGCACCTTGACGCTGCTGACGATTTCGGTGTTGAGAACTGGCTTCAGGTCCGGGTGGATCACGTAGACCGACGGCCAGACCTGGTCGAGGATCTCCGCCAGGACGAACTCGCCGTCGGTGGCCTGCAGGACGTTGAAGCCCGCGACGTCCTCGTCGAGAGCGAACGTGAGCGTTCCGCCGGTCTTGACCGCGCCAGTGCTCGATGTGGATGGGCCGCCACTCGTGCCGCACGCGGCCAGCAGCAGCGAGGCAGTGCCAAGCGCCGCGACGGCAGACCACCGCCGCGAGAGCCTATGAACCATTGGTTCCTCCATGCCGAGCCTGCTCTATCCGGGTATTTCCGCGGATAAAGCGAGGCTGGCGGAAGAGGACATTTTCTGTCGAGAAGCGCAATGGCGTTGATGCTGACCCGTGACCGGACCGTTGCCGCCGTGACCTGCGGTTATTCCCTTCGTGACCGCACTGTTGCGCCCGTGATGATAGCGACCTATTGATTGTGATCTGTTTGTGCTGGCCCCGTTTATTGACCCCGGCGAATGACAATTAGTCACGTAATAGAGACGCGAACTGAATTGTGATCTGTTTGTGCTTTGCCGGTATGACAATAGGCACACGAAACAGCGGAGGGAGCCGATGCTCCCTCCGCTGCGTGGTGGCTAGGTGCGGGCCGCGCTAGATGTGGACGATGGGGCAGGTGAGCGTGCGGGTGATCCCTTGCACTCCCTGAATCTGCGCAACCACGAGCCGGCCGAGGTCGTCCACGTTGTCGGCTTCCGCGCGCACGATCACGTCGTACGGTCCGGTGACATCGTCGGCCTGCGTGACGCCGGTGATCTGCCCGATGCTCGAGGCAACGTCGGCTGCCTTGCCAACCTCGGTCTGGACGAGAATGTACGCCTGCACCATGTCGTCCTCCTCGCGGCCGTCACGTGTGGTGGCCGTTGATCGAAGCACCAACGCTACCGTAGGGACCGCCCGGACCGCGGCGGCCCGGTGGGCCAAATCGGGCGTGGCCATTCGCCGTTCAGCGCAGAGCTATCGGAGGTCCTCATTACCGTCGCCGATCTTGGGGAATTTGGGCTGATAGCGGCTATTGAGGCGCTATTGCCGCCCGGCGACACACTGCCTGTCGGCCCCGGCGATGACGCCGCGGTCATTCCCGCTCCCGACGGCCGGGTCGTCGCCACCACCGACCTCCTGATCGAGGGCAGGCATTTCCGCCGGGACTGGTCAGGCCCGGCGGACGTCGGCGTCAAGGCCGCGGCGCAGAATCTGGCCGACGTCGCCGCGATGGGCGCCATGCCGCGGGCGGTGCTGGTCGGCCTGGCGTGCCCCGGCGAGACGCCCGCATCATGGGTGCTCGAGATGATCCGCGGCATGGTGGCCGAGTGCGGCCGCGCGGGCGCGTCGATCGCCGGCGGCGATGTCACCGCCGCCGACACGATCATGCTGGGCATCACCGCGCTGGGTGACCTCGCGGGCCGGCCGCCCGTCCGGCGGAGCGGGGCGCAGCCAGGCGACGTGGTCGCCGTGGCGGGGCGCATCGGCTGGTCGGCCGCCGGGCTCGCGTCGCTGCAGGCTGGCCTCGGCGCCAGCGAGCAGCTGGCCGGGGTCGTGTCCGCGCACCGGCGCCCGCAGCCGCCTTATCCGGCCGGACCGGCGGCGGCGGTGGCGGGAGCCACGGCGATGATCGACGTCAGCGACGGGCTGCTGGCCGACCTTGGCCACATCGCCGCGGCGAGCGGAGTCTGCATCGACGTGCAGCTGGCCCTGCTTCCGGTCGACGAGCAGGTCACAGCCGCGGCGGGAGTGCTTGGTGCTCAATGGCCGGAGTGGGCCCTGGCGGGCGGGGAAGATCACGCCCTGGCGGCCACGTTCCCTGCCGTCGCCGCGGTGCCGTCACCCTGGCGAGCGATCGGGACCGTCCGCAGCGGCCGCGGCGTGCTGGTCGACGGACACGCGTGGAATGGCAGGCGGGGCTGGGACCATTTCCGGTAGCACGGGCGGTTAACCGCCCAGCCGATCATTAGTGATCGCGGACGACTGGCCGATCCCCCCGGCGGCTTGATATAACCCCCTTGATGCCCCGCCATCGCAAGCCGCGAATACCTAGGCACAGGGCGCAGCAGCGGACCGACGATTCTGCGCGCCGCGTTCGGGTGAGTGCCGCTATTTCGGCTGCCAAGATTGGGCTCGCGAAGTTCAGGCCGTCCGATCCGCCCGAGGTCGCCGGCCCGGCGATCCAGGGTCCGGCACTGCGCACGCGGAGGGTCTTCCGGCTGCGGCGGCCCGGCCTGGAGAAGGCCTTCCGCCGGCCTGTGAGCCCGGCGCCCGCCGACCGGCCCGGCATCATGCGCGGTGCGGCCCGCAGCCTGCTCGTCACCCCGTGGTTCGCCGCGGGCACCGGCTTCGTGATCGCCGCCGGGCTCTGGATCTACTCGCCGCACACCGAGCTCAGGTTCCCGTCGAGCGCGCTCGGCGATGTGCCGTGCAAGACGGTGGGCTGCGGGCCCGCGACATCGGGTGCTGGCGGGGGCCAGGAGGCCGTCAGCGCGCCGGGCAGCAAGATCACGCATCCGGCGGGGCACAAGGTGGCTCAGCCGCGGACCAGCACCAGGGACGCCGATCCGGCCGCCTCCGGGATGACGTTCGGGTTTCAGGTGATCTGGCAGCGCGACGGCGGCTTCGCCGCCCAGATCACGCTGACCGCGGAGTCCGTGCCCGCCTCCTGGCGGCTGTCGTTCCAGATGCCGGGCGCGATGATCGACGGCGCGGACCCGGTTCGCTGGCAGCCATCGGCCGAAGGCGACGGCGGAACGGCCTCGGCGGGAGCCTGGGGAGTCGGCTCGTGGTCGCGCCAGGATGCCCACGGGCACGGCCACGCGAGCTACGCGATCAACTTCACGATCATGGGCAACGGCACGCCGTCGACGCCGACGAGCTGTGTCTTCGACGGAAAGAGCTGCCAGTTCAGCTAGTCTCCGGGCGCCGGGGCGAGGCCGTTCAGCATCGACCGCAGGGTCTTGGCGACCGCGTTCCGGGTCGCGATCGGCTCCGGTGAGCCGGCTATCAGCATCCCGCCCCTCGTGAGCGCCCCGAGGAGCAGCCGCGCCAGCGTCTCCGGATCCTCGACGCGCAGCGCGCCGGCGTCGTCCGCCGCCCGGAGCGCGGCGACGATGGCGTTGAAGGCGTAGCGCTCGTCCAGCTCGGTGAACCTGGCCAGGCCGAGCACCGACGGCGCGTCGGTGATGATGATCTGCTGGATGTCCGGCTCGAGGACCTTGTCGAGGAAGGCCACGAAGCCCGCGGCCAGCAGCTCGACCGGATCGCTGGCCTGCAGCGCCGCCTCGGCCGAGGCCGCCATCAGCTCGCGGTGGACGAGCTCGAATACGGCCTCAAACAATGCCGCCTTGGTCGGGAAGTGGTGATAGAGCGCGCCGGTAGTCACGCCCGCCTGCCGGGCCAGGTCCTCGACCGAGGTGGCGGTGAACCCGGCGCGGCCGAATAGCAGGCGCCCGGCACTGACCAGGGCGTCGCGCGTCTGCGCGACCTGCTCAGCGCGCAGCGAGCGCGGCTGCTGGCTCATCCCATCTGTGTAGCTCACTCGCTGCCCTTGAACCCACCGATCGGGCGTGGCATAGTGTCACTATCTCACATAGTCATGCTATGCCATAGCGGAGGCGCAGCCATGAGCAGGGAGACACAGCCATGAGCAGGGAGACACAGCAAATGAGCGACGCGATCGAAGCCGTCCGGGCTGACCGGGCGGCACTACTGGAAATCTGCGGCACGTTCACCGAAGCGGACTGGCAGACGGCGTCTGGCTGCGAGGGCTGGACGGTCAAGGACCTGGTTGCGCACCTGGCGGGCACGTTCTGGGCTCTCGTGGATCCGGCGCAACTGCCGGACATCGCCGGCCTGTCCCTCGAGGCCGGCATGGAAGCGGTAGTGCAGGCCCGGCGCGGGGTGAGCCCGCAGGCTGCCCTGGCCGACTACGCCGAGGCCAGCGAGCGCGGCCTCGCACAGCTGCCTCAGTTCGCGGCGCTCGACCTTGAGGTTCCGCTGGCGGATGCGGGCACCTATCCCGCCCCGCTCCTGGCCAGCGCGTACGCCTTCGATCACTTCACGCACATCCGGGCCGACCTGTTCCAGCCGCGGGGGCCGCTCACCAGCGTTGCGCCGGAGGTCGACGCGCTGCGCGTCGAGCCGACGCTGGACTGGATCGAGGCAGCGCTTCCGCAGCAGAACCCGGCGGCGGCCGAGGCCGGCCAGTTCGAGCTCCAGGTGACCGGGCCAGGCGGGCGGATCATCATGTTCGGCGACGGGCAGGCGATGGCGACGATCAGCTCGGACGCCGGGTCATTCGTCCGCTGGGTGACCCAGCGCGGCAGCTGGGAGGACCTCGGCGTGCTGGCGACCGGCGACGAGCCGGCGCTCTCGGCGGCCAGGAAGCTGAAGGTCGTCTGAGCCGACCGTAGGGTGGAGCCCATGATCCCCGCTCCGCCCCGCGTCCTCGCCATCGCCGGCTCCGACTCTGGCGGCGGTGCCGGCATCCAGGCCGACCTGAAGACGATGCTCGCGCTCGGGGTGCACGGCATGACCGTCATCTGCGCGGTCACCGCGCAGAACTCGGTCGGCGTTCAGGGCTACTGGGAGCTGCCGCCGGAGGCCGTTGCCGCCCAGCTGGACTCGGTGCTGGGCGACATCGGGGCGCAGGCCATCAAGACGGGCATGCTGGCGTCCGCGACCCTGGTCGGCACCGTGTGCGACAGCCTGGCCGAGGTCGCGGCGCCCGTGGTCGTCGACCCGGTCGCGATTTCCAAGCACGGCGACAGCCTGATTTCCGAGGGGACCGTGGAGGCGATCAGGGAACGGCTGCTGCCGCTGGCCACCGTCGTCACGCCGAACCTGCAGGAAGCAGAGTTGCTGACCGGCATGGCCATTGCCGACGAGGCCCGGATGCTGGCCGCGGCCCGCATGATCAACTCGATGGGGCCGCAGTGGGTGCTGATCAAGGGCGGTCATCTGCCGGGCAACCCGGTGGACCTGCTGTTCGACGGCGAGCGGGTGCTTCGTTACCCCGCCCAGCGCGTTGGCAGCGTGCACACCCACGGCACCGGCTGCACGCTCGCCTCGGCGATCGCGTCCAGGCTGGCGTTCGGCGACGATATGCCGACGGCCGTCCAGGCGGCTAAGGAGTACGTGACCGGGGCCATCGCGGGCGGCTTTCCGCTCGGCGCCGGGATCGGCCCGGTCGATCACGGCTGGCGCCTGCGCGCCGCCGCCTCTGACGCCGCGCCCGACCGCAGCTAGCCGGCCGTCTGCCTCGGCGCTGCACGCAGGATGGCGGCTCCATGATCATCGCCGACGTTTGCGTCGTGAGTACGAAGGATTCGTACCAGGGACGCAAACGTCTGGGCACAGCCGCGCTTTCAGGCGGACAGTTCGGGCAAATGGGGTAGCGGCAGGCGCGCGGACGCCGCGGCCGGGCGAGGGTGCCCTGGGCGGGCACCGGCGCGGGCTAGCGGCGGGTGATCTTGCCGGCCTTGATGCAGGACGTGCAGACGTTCAGGTGGCGGGGGGTCCTGCCCACCATCGCCCGCACGCGCTGAATGTTGGGGTTCCAGCGACGCGGGGTGCGGCGGTGCGAGAAGGACACGTTGTTGCCGAAGCCCGGCCCCTTGCCGCACACGTCGCAGACGGAAGCCACGGGATCGCTCCATTAGTTGATAGCCAGAGATGGTGGCTGAGGGCGGGTCACGCCCGGTCAGCCGTTGAAGGATATCCGAAGAACCCGGTCCGATGCGAGCCGGGCCGTCTAGGGCGGGGCTGGCAGGCAGGTTCCGCAGCTTGAGCGGTCGCTGACAGTGCGTCAGCCTATCCTGGCGACGTGGCAGTTCACGCCGATCCGCTCCGGCTGGTCATCGGGGACAAGGCGGCCAAGCGGCTCGCGGCGCTCGACATCTATACCGTCGGTGATCTGCTCGCTTACTACCCCCGGCGGTACGACAAGCGCGGCGAGCTGACCGATCTGGTCGGGCTGCGCGAGGGCGACTACGTCACGGTCCAGGCCGAGGTCCAGTCCGTGCATGGCCGGCGGATGCAGAACCGGCGCGGCTTCATCGTGGAAGCCATCGTTACCGACGGCCACGGCCGGCTGGCGCTGACATTCTTCGGCCGGAGCCCGCAAACCTGGCGCGAGCATGAGCTCGCGCCGGGGACGCGCGGGCTCTTCTCGGGCGAGGTCTCCAGCTTCCGCGGCAAGCGCCAGCTCACCCACCCCGAATACGAGTTGCTGGGAACGGGGAGCTCCGGGGCCAGGGCCGCCGAGTTTGCCGCCGAGCTCATCCCGGTGTACCGGGCAACCAGCCAGATGCAGTCCTGGAAGATCGCGGATTCGGTCAAGATCGTCCTGGACGTCCTGGACGTGCCGGAGGACCCGCTGCCGCGGTCGGTGCGGCAGCGCCACGGCCTGGTCGGCTACGCGGACGCCCTGCGCGGCATCCACCGGCCCGTCGATTACCCCGACAAGGACCGGGCCAAAGAGCGCCTGAAGTGGGATGAGGCCTTCCAGCTGCAGGTGCTGCTGGCGCAGCGCCGGCGGGCGGCCGCCGAGTACGCCGCGCAGCCGCGGCCGGCCGTCGACGGCGGCCTGCTGGACGAGTTCGACGCGGCACTGCCGTTCGAGCTCACGGTGGGTCAGCAGCTGGCGAGCGCGCAGATCTCCGCCGACCTGGCCCGCGAGCATCCGATGAACCGCCTGCTCCAGGGCGAGGTCGGCTCGGGCAAGACCGTGGTCGCGGTCCGCGCCATGCTGCAGGTGGTGGACGCCGCGGGTCAGGCCGTGCTGCTCGCCCCGACCGAGGTGCTCGCCCAGCAGCACTACCGCTCGATCTCCAGCCTGCTCGGCCCGCTCGGCATGGCCGGCCAGCTCGGCGGCGCGGAGCACGCGACCAGGCTGACGCTGCTGACCGGGTCGATGGGAGCGGCGGCCAGGCGCAAGGCCCTGCTCGAAGCCGCCTCGGGCGGCGCCGGGATCGTGATCGGCACGCACGCCCTGCTCGAGGACCGGGTGCAGTTCGCCGACCTGGGCCTGGTCGTGATCGACGAGCAGCACCGGTTCGGCGTCGAGCAGCGCGATGCGCTGCGCGATAAGGCTGGCGATGGCCGGCCGCACGTGCTGGTCATGACGGCGACGCCGATCCCGCGGACGGTCGCGATGACGGTCTTCGGCGATCTTGACTCCTCGACGCTGACCGAGCTGCCCGCGGGCCGGGCCGCGATCGCGACGCACGTCGTGCCGGTGGCCGAGCGGCCGCACTACCTGGCCAGGACCTGGGAGCGGATCAGGGAAGAGGTAACGGCCGGCCGCCAGGCCTACATCGTCTGCCCGCGGATCGGCGACGGGGAGGAGACCCCCGGGCAGCTGGCCGGTGACCCCGACGAGGAGAGCGACGGCGCCCCGGCCCGGCCGCCGCTGGCGGTGCTCGACCTGGCCGCGCAGCTCACGGATCACCAGCTCGCAGGCCTGCGGGTCGGGATAATGCACGGCCGGCTGGCCTCGGACGAGAAGGACAAGGTGATGCTGGCCTTTGCCGACGGCATCATCGACGTGCTCATCACGACGACCGTGGTCGAGGTCGGCGTGGACGTGCCGAACGCCACCGTGATGGTGATCATGGACGCCGAGCGGTTCGGCGTCTCCCAGCTGCACCAGCTGCGCGGCCGGGTCGGCCGCGGCAGCCACGGCGGGCTCTGCCTGCTGGTCACCGAGGCGCCCGAGGAGAGCCCGGCCAGGGAACGGCTGGCCGCGGTCGCGAGCACCACCGACGGGTTCGTCCTGTCGCGGGTCGACCTGAAGCAGCGGCGTGAGGGTGACGTGCTCGGCACCGCTCAGGCCGGCCGTAAGTCGAGCCTGAAGCTGCTGGGGCTGCTGGAGGACGAGGAGCTCATCGGCGAGGCCAGGCAGGAGGCCATCGAACTGGTGGACGCCGACCCCGCGCTCGCCGGGGAGCCCGGGCTGGCCGCGGCCATCGCGACCCTGGCCGACCGAGAGCGCACCACGTTCCTGGAAAAATCGTGACCCGGATCATCGCGGGCGCGGCGGGCGGGAGACGGCTGGCCACCGCGCCCGGCCGCGGCACGCGGCCGACTAGCGACCGGACCAGGGAGGGCCTGTTCGCCACCGTGATCGCGATCCGCGGCGGGCTGGCTGGGGCCGCGGTCGCCGACCTGTACGCCGGGTCGGGCGCCGTGGGGCTGGAGGCCTTGTCGCGCGGCGCGTCCGACGTCATCCTGGTGGAGTCTGATCCAAGGGCCGCGCAGGTGATCAGGAAGAACGTCGCGAGCATCGGGCTGCCGGGCGCGCGACTGGTGACGGGCAAGGTGGAGCGCGTGCTGGCGCAGGGCCCCGATGGTGGCAGGCCGAGGGACTTCGTGTTCGCCGATCCGCCGTACGCGCTGGCTGATCTGGAGCTCGAGCGGATGCTGACGGAGCTGCTCAGGGGCGGCTGGCTGGCGCCATCGGCGCTGGTCGCGGTCGAGCGGGCGACCCGGTCAGGTCCGCCGGCGTGGCCGGCCGGCTACGAGACCGACCGCTCCCGCCGTTACGGCGAGGCGACGCTCTGGTACGGTCTCGCCGCAGGCGCGCAGCCTGCGCCAACTTCCCGGACGGGAGCGTGACATAGCGTGCGACGCGTAGTTTGCCCAGGCTCATTCGACCCGGTCACCAACGGCCATGTCGACGTGATCACCCGGGCCGCGAACCTGCACGACGAGGTGGTCGTGGCGGTGCTCCTCAATCCGAACAAGACGCCGCTGTTCTCGGCCGAAGAACGGGTCGAGATGCTGCGCGACGCGTGCGCGAAGCTCGACAACGTCCGCGTCGAGCGGTTCGAGGGGCTGATTGTCGACTTCTGCAAGGCCAACGACATCTCGGCGATGGTCAAGGGCCTGCGGGCCGTCAC
>DAIOWC010000053.1:0-30827 GCA_036758685.1 Streptosporangiaceae bacterium
GCCCGGCCGCCTGCTGCTCCCGTCGTCGCGGTCCTCGGGCTGGGCGAGGCAGGCTCCGAGGTCGCGGCCGGCCTCGTCGCGGCGGGCGCGGCCGTCCGCGGCTACGACCCCAGGGTGGCGGCGCCGGCCGGAGTCGCGGAGTGCGGCAGCGATGCCGACGCGGCCCGCGGAGCCGACATCGTCATCGCGCTGACGAGCGCGCACGAGGCCATCGAGACGCTGCGGCTGGCCCTGCCGGGCATCGACGGCACGGCGATCTACGCCGACCTGAACACCTCATCGGCAGGGCTCAAGGCGAGCCTCGCCGAACTGGCGGTCGAGGCGGAGATCGGCTTCGCCGATGTCGCGCTGATGGCGCCGGTGCCCGGGCTCGGGCTCCGTACGCCCATGCTCGTCAGCGGCCCCGCGGCCGAGCGTTTCGCCGCCGGCTTCGGCCCGCTGGGTGCCACCGTCACGGTCCTGCCGGGACCGCCGGGCACGGCCGCGACGCGCAAACTGGTCCGCAGCGTGTTCTACAAGGGACTGGCCGCGGCGGTCACCGAGTCGCTGCGCGCGGCCAGGGCGGCGGGCTGCGAGGACTGGCTCCGCGAGGACATCGGCGAGGTCCTGGCGACCGCCTCAGCGGACACCGTCGACCGCCTGGAGCAGGGCAGCATCAGGCACGCGCGGCGACGGGTCGACGAGATGGCGGCGGCCAGGGACCTGCTGGACGAGCTCGGCGTCCCGCCCAGGATCGCGAGGGCCAGCCAGCAGTGGCTTCAGCAGTTGCTCGAGGACAGTGCCGACCAGCAACGTGGCTGACGGCGAGGACAACCCCATCACCGCATTTCATTTCGGGACGGACGCCCGCGTCCCCGGCGATTCACCCGGCCGGTTGAGCCGGTTCACCCCGCCCGGCGCAGGCCTGATGGCATCTGAGGGGGAAGGACAACCAAGGTCACCGAGTTCGCCGGAGGGAACCACAATGACCGCCTCGCAGAGCACCCCGACGACAAGCCCCGGCACCGCCGAGGCTGACCGGCCCGTGATCGCCTTCCTCGGGACCGGGCGCATGGGCGGACCGATGGCCGCCAACCTGGCCAGCGCCGGCTTCCCGGTGCGGGCGTGGAACCGCACCAGCAGCCACACCGCCACGGCGACGGCGCAGGGCGCGGCCGTGGCGGCCACGCCCGCCGAGGCTGTCGAAGGCGCCGCCGTCGTCATCACGATGCTCGCCGACGGGCCGGCCACCGATCAGGTACTGAGCGGGACTGACGGTTTCGCCCGCACGCGGGCGCCGGGCCTGATCTGGGCGCAGATGGGCACTATCGGCCTGGAATGGACGACCCGGCTCGCCCGGACCGCCGGCGAGAACGACATCGCCTACGCCGATGCGCCCGTGTCCGGCAGCCAGGGGCCGGCCGAGGCCGGCGACCTGGTCATCCTGGCCAGCGGCCCCGACGAGGCCCGCGACGCGCTCACGCCCGCGTTCGACGTCCTCGGCCGGGACACCTTCTGGCTCGGCCCGGCGGGCAACGGCACCAGGGCCAAGCTGGTGTTCAACAGCTGGCTCGCCGACCTCACCGAGGCCACCGCCGAGAACCTCGCGTTCGCCCACCGGCTGGGCCTCGACCCGGCCGCGGTCGTGGACGTGCTGCAGTCGACGCCGCTGGGCTCGCCGTACGCCGTGCAGAAGGCCCGCGCCATGCTGGCCGGCGACTTCGCCCCGGCGTTCGCACTGAAGCACGCCATCAAGGATGCCGAGCTCGCGGTCCAGGCGGCGCAGGCGAGCGGTGCCCGGCTCGAGCTGACGAACGCGCTGATCCCGCGCTGGCACACGACCGCCGACGAGGGCCACGCGGAGGAGGACCTGGCCGCGGTGTACGCAACAGCATGACCGGGACTGCTGCCGTCGCGGGTAGCAGCTATCCGAGATTGGCTGGAGGATGGCACTCGTGACTGATCTGTTTGACGCCATACCTGCCGACGTCGCCGCGCGGCTGCGCCCGGAGCAGCCGGTGCCGTCCTGGCGGCCGCCGATGCTCGCCACCCTCACCGAGGACCGGTTCTCCGATCCGAAGTGGATCTTCGAGCGCAAGTTTGACGGCATTCGCCTGCTGGCCGCCCGCGACGGCGAGCGGGTGACGCTGCGCTCACGGAACGACCTGCCGCTCGAAGCTACCTACCCGGAGATCGTGGACGCGCTGGCCGCCCAGGACCGCCAGCGGATCGTCATCGACGGTGAGGTCGTCGCGTTCGAGGGCCGGCGGACGAGCTTCGAGCGCCTTCAGGGCCGGTCCGGCATCCACAACGCGGCCGCGGCGCGGGCCACCGGCATCAGCGTTTACTACTACGTCTTCGACCTCCTGCATCTCGACGGCTACGACACCACGGGCCTGCCGCAAACGTGGCGCAAGCGGCTGCTCCGCAAGGCGCTGAGCTTCACCGGCCCGCTCCGGTTCACGACGCACCGGGTCGGCGCCGGCGTGGAGGCCTACGAGGCCGCGTGCCGCCGGGGCGACGAGGGAGTGGTCGCGAAACGTGCCGACGCACCGTACGCCGCCGGCCGGTCCCCGAACTGGCTGAAGTTCAAGTGCGTACGCAACCAGGAGTTCGTCGTCGGCGGTTACACCACCCCGAAGGGCAGCCGCGTCGCGCTCGGCGCGCTCCTGGTGGGCTACTACGACGGCACTGACCTGGTCTATGCCGGCAAGGTCGGCACCGGCTTCACCGAGAGCACTCTGCGCCGGCTGAGCGAGCAACTCGACGGGCTCGGAAGCAAGAAGTCCCCGTTCACCCGCGATCAGCCAACGGAACGTGATGTGCACTGGGTGGCACCGGAACTGGTCGCGGAGGTTGGCTTCACCGAGTGGACACGCGACGGTAAGCTCCGCCACCCGCGCTACCAGGGCCTGCGCGACGACAAGGCCGCGTCGGAGGTCGTCCGGGAGTCCCGATAGCCAGTGGAGTCCCGATAGCCAGTCAGACCGAGGCTCGCACGCCCTTGGGTTCGCGGCTTCCGCTGCCGAGCGGGCTGAGCCACAGCGCCGCGGCCACGGCCGCCCCGATCAGGAGAACGACGAGCAGGTCCATGACCCAGGTGTGCGTGCCGTGCAGGGCAAAGACCTGCGAGCCGCCCGGATAGCGCGCCGGGAGCACCGAGCCCGGGCCGTCACCCTCGGGCAGGCTGCCGCCCCAGGCCAGCTCACCGGTCACGGTCCCGCCGTGCTGGAACGTCCCCACCCACTGGCAGCCCGTCTTCACGAGGCAGACATCGTGGCTGACGACGAACGTGCCGGTCACGCCCTGCCCCAGGGCCGCGTCGATAGCCGGGACAAGCCCGAAGGACAGCGCCGCGATCGCCCCCGCGACGATGAAGCCGGTCACGGCGATCCCGAGGCGCTTCAGCCGGCCCCGGCGCTGTCGCGCGGCATCCTCGTGCGAGCGGATGACCGCCTGCAGCCTGCGCTGCTCTCGATGCGGCAGGCCGCGGTCGGCGAGGTGCGCGCGTGCCTGCCGAGCCTGCCGGCCGCTGACCTGCGCTGACCGGGCTGGCATTCCCGAGCGCTGGCTGCGTGCGCCCAGCGGCATCGTCCCTGCCTCCCTGCCTCCTGGAGCCGATCGTAGGCGCGCCGCCGCCCTAGGGCGAACTGATTTCCTCGCGCTCTCACCCTGCACGGCCGCTCTATCTCGCGCCCATTCAGTCTCCATCTGGACTGCACATGCCCGGGGTGAACTACCTACCACGGGCCCGGCAGTCTGCCCGCCTGAAACGCGACCAGAAACGGGTATATGTCCCTGATAAGCCTCGGGCACCTGGCCGTAACCGCGCCGTTGTCCTACCTAGTGGCGTTCTGGCTCCCGGCGCTCGATGCGGTCCTGCCGGTTCTGCCGAGCGAGACCGCAGTGATCACGCTGGGCGTGGCGACAGCGGGCAGCGCCGATCCGCGCATCGCCGTCCTGGTGTTCCTGGCGGCCCTCGGCGCGTTTGCCGGGGATAACCTGGCGTACTGGATAGGGCGTCGCTTCGGCCCGGTAGCTGAGCGGCGCTTGTTTGCTGGCGAACGCGGCCGGCGGCGGCTCGACTGGGCTCGGCAGAAGCTGGACATTTTCGGCGTCCGTCTGATCATCGCCTGCAGGTTCATCCCCGGCGGCCGCACCGCGGTGACGCTGACCTGCGGGGTCATCGGATATCCGCCGCGGCGGTTCGTGGCCGCTACCGCGTTCGCGGCGGCGGTGTGGGCGAGCTACGCCTTCCTGCTCGGACGACTTGGCGGCAGCGCATTCGAGGACCGGCCATGGGCGGGCTTTCTGATCGCGCTCGGCGCGGCGATGGCAGTCAGTGCCCTGGTCGAGGTGCTGCGGCGGCTCGTGTCCCGGCGCGGGCGGCGCTCAGCCTCGGACCGTCTCCACGATCACCGGGCCGACTCCGCGCGCTCTCCGCAGTCAGTCAGGTAGCAACCGCTGAGCGGCCCCCGCCCATCAGGAGGATGATGCAGATGCCCGGAATCGATGTGCTTGCCTACGCATCGTGGGCGGCGTTCTGTGCCGTCGGCATCGGTATCTGCCTCCGGCTGCTCGCGCGGCGCTCCCGCGCTCCGCGCTCGCCGCGGGGCGAAGATCCGCCCAGGCAGCCAGGCTCTTCCGACGAGCCAGGCGACGAACACCCACCGGGCTACCGGTCCGGCGTCAGGGTCTCGGTGGACCTGGTCAGGGTCTGCTTCCTGAAGAACGCGGGCCGAGTGATCCGCAGGTAGAGGTAGCACGCCAGCCCCACGAGAACGGAGATGACGGCGATCACGAACGCCCCGCCTATATGCCACCCGATACCCGGGATCGTCCACATCGTGTAGTCGTTCTGGGTGGCCACGTCGTAGTCCAGCCACAAGCTCCAGCCGCCGAGGAAGAACAGCATGAGCGCGCCGAGCACCGGCAGGATCCCTTGCATCCAGAGGTTGCGCGCACTGCTGGTGAGGTTCCGGCGGTAGTACCACGCGCATGCGAAACCGGTCAGCCCGTAGTAGAACGCGATGAACAGGCCGATGGCGATGACGGCGTCGGCGATGACATTGCCGCCCGACGACATGAAGTTCATGGCTACGTAGAGCGCCACTGATATGGCACCCATCGCGATCGTCGACACGGTCGGGGTCATGAACCGCGGGTGAGTCCGCGCGAACGAGTCGGGCAGCGCCTTGTAGGCGGCCATCGACAGCGTGGTCCGCGCCGTGGGCAGAATCGTTGTCTGGGTTGAGGCAGCCGCCGACGAGAGCACCATCAGAAGCAGCAGGTGGGTGAAGACCGACCCCAAGCCGGACGTGCCGAATATGGCCGCGCCCTGCACGGACAGCACATCGCTTGAATTGTCCGGATTGCCGAGGCCAGCTCCGGTCGTGCCTATTCCCGCGAAGGACTGGATCGACGTGACCACCAGGCCGTAGGTGATGAGCAATATAACCGTGGACAAGATCGCGGCAAGGCCCGGAGTCCGCCTCCGGTCCTTGGTCTCCTCATTGACGGCGACACCGGTGTCCCATCCCCAGTAGATGAACACCATGAGGATGACGCCGCTGGCGAAGGCGCTGAAGTTCGTCACGTCGAACGGGTTAAACCAGGACCAGGACGGCGTAGTCGATCCCGGATGGCCCTGGCCGACCTTCACCAGCGCGACCGCCGACAGCGCCAGCAGCATGATCAGCTCGATCCCGAGCAGGGCCTTCTGGAAGTTCGCCGACAGCTCGATTCCCCGGTAGGCGACATAGGTCATCGCCACGATCCAGAGCACGCCGACAAGCAGGACCCAGCCGCTGGTCGGATTGGCACCGATGCCTTCGGCATTGAACAGGAGGAATACGTACTGTCCCGCGACCTGGGCGAGGCTCGCCATGACGAGCACGTCAGCAACAATGATCGCCCAGCCGCCGGCCCAGCCTGAGCTGGGGCCAAACGCTCGCGTCGCCCATGTGAATGTGGTGCCGCAGTCCGGGTCGGCCTTGTTGAGCTCGCTGTAGCCAATCGAGGTCAGCAGCATCGGAACGAAGGCGAGCACAGTCACGGCCGGAGCCTGCACGCCGACGACGGCCACCACGAACACGAGCGTCGCGGTAATGCTGTAGGCGGGCGCCACTGAGGCAGTCGCGACAATCGTCGTCGACACCAGCCCCAGCGCGCCTGGCTTGAGACCCTTCCTGACCGGATGCTCGGCTGTAGACCTGACCCGTTCTGCGGTCGTCATGTTCAGATGTCATCGGGCGCGTATGTAGCCTGCGTGCCGTCGCCGTGGGGATCGTGTGAAGAAGAGCGGCCGTCTTCGCCGTGATCAGGCCGAGCCGCCCGCGGGCAGCACAGCGTCGAGGAACGTCAGCACGTCGGTGTCGAGCTCGATGTGCTTGGCCGTCGGCATCCCGGCCCCGTGCCCGGCGGCGGTCTCGATCCGGATCAGGATCGGCTCGTCCCCGGCCTGTGCGGCCTGAAGCGCGGCCGCGAACTTGAACGAGTGACCAGGCACGACGCGGTCGTCGTGATCGCCGGTGAGCAGCAGCGTGGCCGGGTAGCGCGTTCCCGGCCGCACGTTGTGCAGCGGCGAGTAGGCGCGCAGCCAGCCGAACTCCTCCGGAACGTCCGGGCTGCCGATCTCCCCCGTCCAGGACCACCCGATCGTGAACTTGTGGAACCTGAGCATGTCGTAGACCCCGACGTGCCCGGCGACCGCGCCGAACAGCTCGGGGTGCTGCGTCAGGCACGCCCCGACCAGCAGCCCGCCGTTAGAGCCGCCGGTGATCGCGATCCGGTCGGAACTGGACCAGCCCGACGACGCCAGCCAGCGGGCGCACGCGCAGAAGTCGTCGAAGACGTTCTGCTTCGCCGCGCGGCGGCCGCCCTCGTGCCACGCGCGGCCGAACTCGCCGCCGCCGCGGAGGTTCGCGACCCCCAGGACCCCGCCCCGCTCCAGCCAGGCCGCGAGATGCGGGTCGAAGTACGGCGTGATCGGGACGTCGAAGCCGCCGTAGGCATACAGGAGCGCGGGCGCCCGGCCGTCGGCCGCCAGGCCCTTGTGCCTGGTCAGGAACATCGGGACGCGCGTGCCGTCGGCTGACTCAGCGAAGACCTGCTCGGTGACGTAGTCCTCAGGATCGATGGCAGCCGCGGCTCGCTCGATCATCTCCGTGTGACCGGTGGACAGCTGGTGCGACCAGATCGAGCCCGGATCAGTGAACGTGGTCGTGCTGAAATGCATGAGATCGGAACGGGGTCGCCCGGCGATCTGCCGCTCCATATGCAAGCCGAGTCCGAGCGAGGCGATGCCGGGCAGGGGGATATCCCGGACGTGACTGCCGTCGCGGCCGTGCACGCGCAGCACCGAGTGCGCGTCCCTCAGGTAGTGGCAGACGAAGTAGCCGCCGAAGAACCGGGCGCTCTCCAGCCTGTCGGCCGTCTCGCCGATGATTTCGCGCCAGTCCTCGCGGCCGGGCCGGTCCAGGTCGACCGCCACCAGCCGCTTGCGCTCGGCCCCGTAGTCAGTCACCAGATAGAAGGTCGGTCCCTCGCTGGTCACCGGGGTGTTGACCGACTCGAAGTCGCCGATCAGCGGTGTCACCGTCGCCCGCGGGTCCTCCAGGTCGAGTACGAGCACCTGGTTCTCGTAGCCCGAGGCCCGCTCGATCGTCAGGATCAGGAACCGGCCGTCGTCGCTGACCGCCGCGTACGGCATCCAGTCGGGCTGGCCGGAGGTATACACGAGCTCGTCGTCGGCCTGCGGCGTTCCGATCCGGTGCAGGAAGATCCGCCCGGGGTCGTTGGCCTCGAGATACTCGGCGCCGGCCGCGGTCGGCTGCATGGAGCAGTAGTAGAAGCCCGAGCCGTCGGCGCGCCAGGCGGCCTGGCAGAACTTGGACCACTCGATTACGTCATCCAGATCGCGGCCGGTCTCGACGTCGCGAACGTGCCAGGTCAGCCAGTCGGAGCCGCCGTCGCTCGTCGCGTAGGCCAGGAGCGAGCCGTCGTCGCTGACATCCACCGAGGTCAGGGCGGTCGTCCCGTCCGGCGACAGGGTGTTCGGGTCGAGCAGCGGGCGCGCGGACCCGGCCGGCGCATCCAGCACGTAGAGCACCGGCTGGGCCTCCAGGCCGGGGTTGCGCGACTGGAACCACCGGCCGCCCCGCTCGAACGGCACGTCCAGCTTGGGGTAGTTCCACATCCTGGTGACCTGCGCCCGGATGGACTCGCGGGCCTGGTCCGCCGCGAGGAAGCTCTCGGTGACCTCGTTCTGCGCCTTGATCCAGCCGACGGTCTCCGGGTCGGTGGTCGTCTCCAGCCACCGGTAGGGATCCGCGACCACCTCGCCGTGGTAATTGTCGGCATCGGTGCCCATGCGGGACTGCGGGTACTCGCGCATCCTCAGACCTCCGGCTCATCGCGGGACTGGTCGCGAGTCTTGCCTACCGGACAGAGCACGCGCAACGTACTTTGCGGCGGTCAGAGTCCGTCGATGAACTGCTCAAGCCGCTTCGCCGACCCAACCAGCACCTCACGGATAAGTCGCGAGACGGCCAATATGGACGCTCTATGAGCACCACTGGCCGTCTCGCGACTTTCGCGGCCCGGCTCAGGCGGCCAGTCCGCCGTCGATCGTGATCGCCGTGCCGGTCACGTACTGTCCGCCCGCCCCGGCCAGGTAGGCGACGAGGGCAGCCACGTCGTCGGTGTGGCCGTAGTGTCCCAGGGCGGTGATGCTGCGCAGGAAGTCGGCCGCCGGGCCGGTATCGGGGTTCATGTCGGTGGTGATCGCCCCGGCCTGAATGACCGTCACCCGTATCCCCTGCGGTCCGAGGTCGCGGGCCAGGCCCTTGGTGAGGCCCGTCAGCGCGGACTTCGCCATCGCGTACAGGGTGAACACCGGCCCGGGGACCCGCTCGGCCAGCGCCGAGCCGATGCTGATGATCCGGCCGCCATCGGACATGTGGCGGGCAGCGGCCTGACTGGCGAGGAAGACCGCCTTGACGTCCACCGCCAGGATCTGGTCAAGATCGTCCTCGGTGATGTCCGCGAGCGGCCCGCCACCGAAGATGCCGGCGTTGTTGACCAGGACGTCAATCCGCCCTAGCTCGCGGACGGTCTGCTCGACCGCCTCGGCCGCCGTCGCCGGATCGCGGTGGTCGGCCTGGATCGCGATCGCGCGGCCTCCGGCGTCCTCGATCTCGGCCACGACGGTCTTCGCCTTGCCGACGGCCTGCGCGTACGTGAGCGCGACGGCGGCGCCGTCGCTGGCCAGCCGCCTGGCGACCGCCGCGCCGATGCCGCGGCTGCCTCCGGTGACGAGTGCCACCTTGCCGGAAAGCTCCATCACACTGCTCCTTGCTGAGGGTTGCTGTCGTTTCGCCATACAGACCCACGGCAGGTCAGGAAGGAATCGCGCGATGCAGCGGCGGAAGCCCGAACCAGGCCACCAGAGCGGGTTCTCCGAACACCGTCAGCGCGGCGATCTGCGTGCGGGTCGTGGTCAGCACGACTACGCCGTACGCGCGGTACTCGCCGCTGGCGTCGCGCCGGTAGGTCGCGGCCGCGGGCTGGCCGTTCGCGGCGGTGGCCACCATCCGCCACTCCCCTGGCGTCCCGAGACCTTCCACCGCCGTGGCGACAGCGCCGTCACCGCTGTACCACGTGGCTGACGGGGGCAGTTCGAGCCGGGCGTCGGCGCGCAGCAGGTCCTTCAGCGCCTGGGCGTCCGCGGTCTCGAAGGCAGCGATGTAGCGATCCAGTACGGCGCGCGCTTCCGGTTCGGCTGGCTCGCTCAGCTCCTCGCCGGCCGGGGCCTCGAGTTCGAGCCGGGCCCGGGCGCGCTGCAACGCGCTCTTGACCGCAACCGTGGTGGTGCCGAGGATGTCGGCGACCTCGCTGGCGGAGAACGCCAGGACGTCGCGCAGGATCAGGACCGCCCGCTGGCGCGCAGGAAGATACTGCAGGCTGGCGATGAGCGCGAGCCGCAGGCTCTCGCGCGAGACCGCGATGACGGCCGGGTCATCGGACTCGGGCGTGACCAGCGCATCAGGGATCGGCTGCAGCCACTCCACCTCCTGTTCCCCGACCTCGTGACCGTGGCCGGGGGCGCCCAGACCAGACGGGAGCGGCCGCCGGGACCGGCGGTCCAGAGCGCTCAGGCAGACGTTCGTGGCGATCTGATACAGCCACGTGCGCAGCGACGACCGGCCCTCGAACCCGTCGTAGGATCGCCAGGCCCGCAGGTAGGTCTCCTGCACCAGGTCCTCGGCCTCGTCGACCGCGCCGAGCAGGCGGTAGCAGTGCGCGAGCAGTTCGCGCCGGTACGGCTCGGTGACCTCGGAGAATGCTGCGCGCTCACGTACCGCAGACGGCGGTGTCATCGGTCCCTCCCGGATCCTGATTACATGCATCCTCCTCGGTGAGACCTCCGCCGGCACCCAGAGGAATCGGCCGGGCCCGACCCGGACGCTGGGACGCCAGCGGGATCAACGAAACTGGTCAGCACGAGACCGGACTAGGAGGCGCTGCAGATGGTGGACTGGGACCCCGTGACCCCTGCCGAGGTGGAGCGCGCGATCGAGGAATACGACCGGCAGGGCGCGGCGGATTTCTTCGCTACGCACGGGTTCGCCCCGACCACGACGTACGAGCTGGTCTGGCAGAAGCGCAAGTATCCGCCCAAGGCCATCCTCGGTACGGCTTACGAGTTCGCCACCGGCAAGCGCCTCGCCTCCGGGGACTTCGAGGGAGGCAAGGCCGGCGCCGTCCGGGTGCTCGGAAAGCTGGGATTTACCGTGCAGGAGATCCCGAAGGCCCGCTAACGGCACATCGGCAGGTCCGCGGCCCAGGACAGGCACAGGAGTCGACTTAGCAGTCCTGGCGAGGGTACGAACCGGGGATGTCACGGACGGGCCGTCACCGGGAGGTCGAGACTTATGTCCGGCGAAGCTGATATTCGTCCCTTCCAGGTAGACATGCCCGATGACGCGATCGCAGGCCTCCGGCGCCGGGTCGCGGCGTGGCGCCCGCCCGAGCGGGAGCCCGTGGATGATCAGTCACAGGGCGTGCAGCTGGCGACGGTGCAGGACCTCGCGAATTACTGGGCGACGGAATACGACTGGCGCCTCTTCGCCGGACATGCCTACGGCGCCATTACCCGCGACGACTGGCTCGACAACACCTCGCTCTACTGGCTCACCGACACCGCGACCTCCGCGGCCCGGCTGTACTGGCAGCTGGCCGCTGCGGGCAAGAACTTCTACGCTGCCGCCGACGTCTCCCTGCCGGCGGCAGTCACGGTGTTTCCAGATGAGTACGTCCACGCGCCGCGCACCTGGACCGAGCAGGCATACCACAACCTGATCTACCTCAACGAGGCCGAAAAGGGCGGCCACTTCGCCGCCTGGGAACAACCACAGGTGTTTTCGGAGGAGCTGCGCGCAGCGTTCCGCACACTGCGCTGAGGAAGGCGCGGCCTGGCCCGCGGCCTCGCGTCACAGTACTACCGGGCAGTAACAGGAATCGGATCTATCGGCCCGGCGAGATCGGCCGCTGTGTATCGTATGGGGCGGATATCGCCCGTCGGCAAGGACGGCAGATATGGTCCGGGTGCACGCACGGCACCGCGCGAGTCGTACGCGGGCTCTAGGAAAGCGGCCTGCCCGCTGGCTGCGACTGCGACTGCAGAGCCGGAAAGCAAGTGCCGTGCTGGCCGGCGGCAGCATCCTGGCGGGCTTCGGCCTCACGTTCGGCATTCTCCAGTCCGTGCGCGGCGGCGACCCGAGCGACGCGGGCCAGGGCGGACCGGGAGCCGGCGCCAGGGTGATCAGCAACTCTGGCGGCAGCGGGGTGTCACCCGCGCGCCTCGACGCCCAGTGGCTTGCTTATTCCGACGACTCCACCTGCGCTGACTGGTCGGGCGGCGACGGGGTATCCGCGGTCAGGCTGAGCTCGTCGCAGATCGCCTGGTTCTTTGCCGACACCTTCCTCGGCCCGGCCGGACCGAAGATCGGCTTCTCGCGTCTCAGCGGCTTCGTGCACAACTCGGTCGTGATGCAGACGACCACGGGCAGCCAGAGCAGCCTGGTGACGCTGACCGGCGGGGGCGGCTGCGCCAGCCGCGGCGATCCCGGGCCCCCGCTGCCGGTCGTCCCGGCCCCGGACGCGGCCGAGGGCTCGCAGCGGGCCTGGGATGCCGACGGCATCCGGGTCGGCAGCTCCGTGGTGACGTTCTACAACACGTATCTGCTCGGCCCGGTCCCTTACGTCCCGACGGGAACGACGATCGCCAGTTTCTCGGCCGCCCAGCTCAGCACCGACGGCCGGGCCGATCGTCACGTGATCACGCCGCGGCTGACCTCCATCCCCGCGTACACCCCGTTCGGCGGCGGAACGCCCATCATGTGGGGCACGGCCCTCGTCACCTCGGGCAGCACCGTCTACGTGTACGGCTGGCAGAGCCCTTCGGTGGCAGGCCTGCAGCGCCTGCTCTACGTGGCCAGGGTGAGTGCCGGCAAGCTTGCGGACTTCGGCGCGTGGAGCTTCTACGCCGGCCGCGGGCGGTGGGTGGCGAGCCAGAACCTGGCCGTGCCGATCGAGCCGACGACCCAGGATCTCGTCGTCCCCGCCGGGTTCAGCGTGGCGCAGATCGCCGGACGCTACTGGCTGATCCAGGCCGTCGGGGCGGGAGATCCCGACATCTACGCTTACCCGGCATCGGAGCCATGGGGGCCGTTCAAGTCCGGCAGCGGGATCCTGCTGTACCGCGCTCCCGGCATCGGCCTCAACGCGGCCAGCGACTACCGGGTCCTGTACGACGCCCAGGCCGAGCCGGCGCTGTCCACCAGCAAGACGCTGGTGATCAGCTATGACGTCAATTCCGAGGCCGTCACCGGCGCCTGCGAGTCAATCGCGCACTTCACCAACGCGATCATCCAGCCGCGGTTCATCGCCGTGCCCCGCAGCGCGTTCACCACCTCGGCGGCCAGCGTCCAGGGCCGGGTGCGCGCGGCTCCCCCGACCTATCCGCCCATCGTCCAGCAGAATCCGAAGCAGTGGTTCGACGCCTGGTCCTATCCGAGCGGCTGCCCGCCCGTGCCGGGCGTGTCCGGTATCAGGGCGCAGGCGGCAGCCGGCCAGGCGAGACTGACCTGGTCGTCTGCTGGCATCGGCATGCGCTACCGGATCTACCTGGACTCCGGGCCAGGGAGCCCCGGGTTCGTCCGCACCGTGTCGTCACCGCGCGTCACGCTCACCGGGCTGGCCTCCGGCGCCACGTACGAAGTCAGGGTGGTGCCGGAAAGCATCCACGGCAGCACCGGACCGGCGGCCGAGACCTCGGTGCGGATCCCCTGAGCGGTCCCGGTCACGAGCGCAGCGGCCCGAAGAATGTCCGCAGTTCACTGGCGACCTGGGCCGGCTCCTCGTGGGCCATGAAGTGCCCGCCGCGATGCGGGGCGTTCCAGTGCCGGAGATCGGTGAAGACGCGCTCGGCCAGGCTCCTCGGGTAGGTGGCGTAGGCCGGCTCGCCGCTGAGCGTGACCGCCGCGGGGACTGCGATCTGCGGGACGGGGTCATTGAGGTCGTAGTTGTAGTACTGGCGGAACGAAGAACCGATGGTGCCAGTGGCCCAGTACAGCGTCGCCACGGTCAGCAGAGTGTCCCTGTCCCAGCGCCTCTCCAGGTCGCCCTCGCAGTCGCTCCAGTCGCGGTACTTGTCGATAATCCAGGCGAGCAGTCCGGCCGGAGAGTCGGCCAGCGCGGCCGCGATCGTGTCCGGGCGCGTGCACATGATCTCGCTGTAGCCCTGGTCGCTGACGTCGTAGGCGGCGCGAGCGTCGAGGTACGCCTGCTCGGCCGGCGTGGGCGGCTGCCGGCCGAAATCGCTGGTGACGACGGCGGAGGTGATGTGCACGCCGACGACGTCATCTGGGTAGAGCGCACCAAGCCACTGGGTCACGCCGCCGCCGATGTCCCCGCCGAATGCGCCGAACCGCTGATAGCCGAGGGTCTTCGTCATCAGCTCATGCCAGAGCGCGGCGACGCCACGCCGCGTGAAGGGCCCTGACGGCAGGTCGGAGAACAGGAAGCCGGGCAGCGACGGGACCACGACGTCAAAGGCGTCGGCCGGGTCGCCGCCGTGGCCCGCCGGGTCGGCCAGCATCGCGGCCGCCGGCAGCATCTCCACGAAGCTGCTCGGCCAGCCGTGGGTCATGATCAGTGGCAGCGGCGCCGGTGCCCCCTCGGCAACGTTGCCGCGCAGGCGGACGAAATGCATCCGGCGGCCGCCGGCCTCGCCGAGATATTGCGGGTAGGCGTTCAGCGCGCGCTCGGCCGCCCGCCAGTCGAACGCGTCGGCCCAGTAGCCGACGAGATCGCGCAGGTAGCCGGGGTCGGTCCCCGCCGCCCAGAATTCAGTGTCGGACGCCGTGGTGAAACGTGTCCGCGCGAGGCGCGAGCGCAGGTCGGCCAGCACGTCGTCAGGTATGCGGATCCGGAAAGACTCGACTGTCATTGTTCCTTCGCTCAGGTGCAGCATGATCGTTCATGAGTGTGACCTAGCTATCGTCATAGCAGTAGCTAGGCCGCACTCATAAGATCATTTACGGACTGGGTGGGCCCTCGCGTGACATGGCGGCCCTTTTGTCCGGTTCGCAACGAACGACTTCTTGATCGATGTTGAATCCGGGCGGCCGTCAGCCTGCTGATCCGGGCACTGAGGAATTCACGAGGAGGGGTTGCGCCTGCGGGCGAAGTAAGTAAATATTTACTTCATGAGCGACAGCAAGGAGATCCTGCTGACCGCGGCGGCGGAGCAGTTCGCCAAGTTCGGCGCCAGGGGCACCAGGGTGCAGGACATCGTGAAGGCCGCCGGGGTCAACGAACGCATGATCTACCACCACTTCGGCAGCAAGGACGGGCTGTACGCCGCAGTCATGCGCGAGCAGCGAACGATGCTCGGCGAGGCCTGGCTGCCGGTCCTGGAGAAGGCCGTCAGCATGGACCCGTATCCGGGGATGCAGCTGGCGCTCGGCAGCTTCTTCGACGCGCTGCTAGCCCGACCGCAGATGGCGGCCCTGCTGGCCCACGAAGGACTGGGCGACGCGCCGCTCGCGCTCCCCGCTGGCGTCTCCGGCCTTCCGGACCCGGTCCGCTCCCTGTATGAGCGAGGCCAGGCCGAGGGCGTATTCGCGGCCGGCGTGCCGTTCGCGGTGGCTTACGCGACGGCCGTCAGCTGCCTGGTCGCGCTGACGATCTTCGCGCCGCGCTTCGAGGAACTCAGCCAGATCGGGCTGGACATCGACGCGGCCCGGTTCCGCGACCAGGTGATCGCCCAGCTGCTCAACGGCATGACCGGCTAGCCAACTCGGATCAGCCGCGCGCAGCTACCCGTTCCCTCCAATTGGCGCAGTAAATATTTACCGCAGAAGTCCCGAAGGAGACCCGAGATGAGTGCACAGACGACGGCAGGGGCCACCCGGCTCTCGCGGACGGCGGACCGCGGGATGCCGCCCGCCGTGATCAAGATCATCGCGGTGGTGATGCTCGGCGCGCTGATGATGCAGCTGGACATGACCATGACCACCATCGCGACCAGGACGCTGGTGCGCGACTTTGACTCCCCGCTGACCACGATCCAGTGGGTCACGACCGCGTACCTGCTGGCGATGTCCGCGACGATCCCGCTGGCGGGATGGGCGCTGGAGCGGTTCGGCGCGCGCGCCGTCTGGATGACGTCGATCGGGATGTTCCTGGTCGGCTCGATGGCGTGCGGGCTGGCGTGGTCGCCAGGCAGCCTCATCGCGTTCCGCGTGTTCCAGGGGCTGGGTGCGGGCATGGTCATGCCGGTTGGCCAGGCGGTGCTGGTCCAGGCAGCGCCGGCCGAGAAGTTCGGCCGGGTGATGGCCGCGATGGGCGTGCCGGCCATGATCGGCCCGGTGGCCGGCCCGGTCATCGGCGGCATCCTGGTCACGAGCCTGAGCTGGCGCTGGATCTTCTTCATCAACGTCCCGGTCTGC
The DNA here is from genome assembly GCA_036758685.1 of Streptosporangiaceae bacterium. Lineage (GTDB taxonomy): Bacteria > Actinomycetota > Actinomycetes > Streptosporangiales > Streptosporangiaceae > JAJYUU01. The sequence continues at coordinate 15,996 of DAIOWC010000053.1, forward strand.
ATTGCCGCGCTGGCCGTCTCCGCCCGCGCGCTGCCGTCGGCGGCCGCCGCCGGCCGGTCGAAGCTGGACTGGGTGGGCCTGGCCCTGCTGTCGCCCGCCTGCGCCGCGCTCGTCTACGGCTTCGCGGAGACCACGCTCTACAACGGCTTCGGCAACGCCCACGTGCTGATTCCGCTGGCCGCGGGCGCGATCCTGCTCGTCGCGTTCTCCCTGAACGCGCTGCGGACCAGCCAGCCGCTCATCGACCTCCGGCTGTTTGCCCGGCGGGGCTTCGCCTCGGCCTCAGCGACGATGTTCGTGTCCGGCTTCGTGCTCTTCGGAGCGATGGGTGCCCTGCCGCTGTACTACCAGCTGGCCCGCGGCGACAGCGCCGAGCACGCCGGGCTCCTGCTCATCCCGCTGGGCGCCGGCATGGGCCTGTCGCTGCTGATCGCCGGCCGGCTGTCCGACAAGATCGCCCCGCGCACAATCGCCCTGACCGGGCTGGTGTTCGCCGGGCTCGGCAGCTTCGCCTTCACCCAGTTGTCGGCCGGCACCAGCCAGCTGCTGCTCGGTACCGCTCAGGTAGCCATCGGCCTCGGGGCCGGCGCCGCGCTCGTGCCGATCATGTCCGCCGCATTCCGCGGGCTCCCCCACGCCGCCGTGCCGCGAGCCAGCTCCAGCATCCGCATCATGCAGCAGGTCGGCGGGTCGTTCGGCAGCGCGGCGCTGTTCATCATCGTCGCTCACCAGCTCGCCGCGCACGGTCACACGGCTGCCGGACTGGCCGCGGTGTTCGCGGCCACCTTCTGGTGGGTGCTGGGCTTCACCGCCGTGATGCTCATCCCCGTCCTGTTCCTGCCCGGCGCCCGACAGGACGGGTGACCGCGGCGATGTGGCCGGACGCGCAGCGGCCGCGTCCGGCCTAGGACTGACCGCGGACCAGGCGTCCGCCTGAGTACACCGCCCGGATGTTCGACTTGAGGCTCGCGAAGTCGTATGGGTCACCGGCGACGACGACCACGTCGGCCCGCTTGCCAGGCGAGAGGGTCCCGCACTCGTCGTCCACCTCGAGCAACTCGGCCGCCGATCTGGTCGTGGCCACGAGCACGTCGGCGGGAGGCAGTCCGCCCGCGGCCATCAGCGTCAGCTCGCCGAGGTTATTGCCGTGCGCGCCTACGCCGCTGTCGGTTCCCATCGCAATCCTGACGCCGGCCGCGGCCGCGGCCGCGAAGGAGGCACTGTGAGCCTCGACCACTGCCTCGGCCTTGGCGAGGACGCCGTCCGGCAGCTGAATCCCGTTCTTGGCCGCGTCGATCACGCTGGCCGGGGCCGACAGCGTCGGCACCAGCCAGGTGCCGGCGTCCAGCATCATCGCGATCGCCTCGTCGTCCAGGTAGATGCCGTGCTCGATGGACTTGATCCCGGCCCGGATCGCGGCCTTGATGCCATCGGTTGCCTGGGCGTGCGCCATGACCGGCAGGCCGGCCGCAGTCGCCTCGGCCACGAGCACCGCCAGCTCGTCGGCCCGGAAGTGCGCGTGCTGCGGGTTGTCGCGCGCGGACAGCACTCCGCCGGACGTGCACACTTTGATGACGTTCGCACCGGCCCGGACGATCTCCCTGACGCGCTTGCGCATCTCCTCGGGCCCGTCGACGATGCCCGCCGGCCGGCCGGGGTGAGGCGCGGAGAAGTGGGTCACAACCCCGGATGGCAGCCAGCCGTCGCCGTGACCCGCGGTCTGGCTCAGCACCGTGATCGCGATGCGCATCCGCGGGCCGTCGATCAGGCCGTTCTCCACCGCGCGCTGGATGCCGAGATCGGCGCCGCCCGCGTCCCTGACCGTCGTGATGCCGCAGTCGAGCGTGGCCGCGAGGTTACGGGCCGCCTCGTAGAACTGGTAGGAGAACGGTCGCTGCAGGCGGCCAAGGAAGTCCACGCCCGAGCTCGTGACGTGCACGTGGCAGTCGAACAGGCCCGGCAGCAGCGTGCAGCCGGACACGTCGACCTGCTCGTCGCCGTCCAGACCGGCGCCGATCTCCACGATCTGGCCGTCCTCGATCACGAGATCGCCATCGGCGATCGGGCTCCCACTCCCATCAAAGATCCGGCCGCCGCTCAGGACCGTCCTGCCCATCTAGGGTCTCCTCCCGATCGTCTCCGTGGTGCGCGGACCAGTTTCGCAGGCGGCGGGGCCGCCGCGACCATCGCCCTGGGACAGGCTGCCCCGGTCTGGGCGGACCTGGCCGTGAGTTCGGGAAACTCCGCACTAGCCCCGCATTGACGCTCGAAATAGCGTCAGGATAAGCTGACCGTCAGTGATTGCTGATATAGATGAAGCGCTTGACGCGTTCGGGGATGCGACCCGTCGCACGATCCTCGGGCGGCTGGCGGGCGGTGCGCTCGACGTCGGCGGCATTGCCGCGGGTCTGCCGGTCGGCCGTGCGGCCGTGTCAATGCACTTGCGGGTACTCAAGGCCGCCGGGCTGGTGAGCGACGAGCCCGCCGGCAACCGCCGGGTCTACCACCTCGAGCCCGATGCCCTGCGGCGGCTGCGGGACCATCTCGACTGGTACTGGGAGCGATCGCTGACCGCGTATCAGCGCGCTGCGGAGGCCAGGGCAAGGGAGCAGGACGTGCCGGAGCAGCCAGAGATCGTAGTCGCCAAGACCGTGCGGGTGCACGCTCCGCTCGCGATCGCCTTCGATGTCTTCGCCGGGCAGCAGTGGTGGCCAGTGGAGAGCCATCACCTCGCCGAGCCGCATGGCCGCGAAGTCGTGCTGGAGCCGTTTCCTGGCGGCCGGTGGTACGAGCAGGCGGCGGACGGCACCCAGACCGAGTGGGGAACGGTGCTCGCCTGGCAGCCGCCGTACCGGCTGCTGCTGACCTGGCAGGTGAGCCCGCGCTGGACGTATGAGCAAGACCCGGACCGCGGGTCGCAGATCGAGGTCACGTTCACTCCTGAGAGCCCGGACGTGACGAGGGTCGACTTCACGCACCGCCGCCTCGAGCGCTACGGGCCGGAGGCCGAGCGCATGCGCCGGATCCTCGAGGAGAACGGCGGCGGACCTCTGACCGCGTTCGCCCGGCACCTCGCAACCGGCGCAGTCACGATCTGACGGAGTCGTTCGGGCCACCCCGGCACCTGACGACGCAGCGAACCTTTTGTGAACTCTGCCGTTTCTTTCGCATAATTCAGCGCAATAGGGCGCGGACGGAGCAGGCGGGGTCTGCGTTTATCTCGACGGCGCAAATGCGTCGCGAATACATTTGGGGGCATGACGAGCGGGGCGGAGGCGAGTTCGACCGCGCGCCGCCTTGAAGTAGTCCACGGACTTCCTGACAGCCTTGATGCGGCTCTCGCCGCCGGCGAGCGCGCTCTTTACGACGATGGTGATCTGCGCGTCAGCCGCGAGTGTTTCGAGACCGCCTATCAGCTCGCCGAACTGGCCGGCGACGTGCACGCGATGGCCCGCGCGGCCATCGGACTCGCCGGCCTCTGGGTGAGCGAGCGACGTACCGTGACTGGTGCGGTCATGCTGCAGGCCAGGCTCCAGCACTGCCTTTCCCTGCTCGACCAGAGCTCGTCCCTGCCGCTTCGCATTCGGGTCCGGCTCGCGGGCGAGGCGGATTATGTCCGCGGCGAGCACGACGCCATAACGGCCGTTCTCGCCGAAGCCCGCGCCGCCGACGACGCGCTGGCGCTCGCGGAGGCCTTAAGCCTCGCTCATCATTGCCTGCTCGGCCCTGAGCACGTCGCGCACCGGCGTGAGCTGGCCCGTGACCTGATCAGGGTGAGCTTCAGCACCGACCGGCGCAGTGACCGGCTCATGGGACTGCTCTGGCAGACCATCGATGCCTACGCCGAGGGAGATCCGCATGCGGGCCGCCTGCTGGCCGAGTTGCGGGAACTGCTCAGCGAGCGCACTCATCCAGCCGTCGCCTTCGTGGTGAGTGCCATCGAGGTGATGCTGGCGATCCGGGCCGGCCGGCTTGAGGACGCCGAGTCGCTGGCCCAGCTCTGCGCCCGGAGCGGCGCGGCCGCCGGTGACATCGACAGCGAGTGGTGGCCGGGCGCGCAGCTGGTCACCGTCCGCTGGTACCAGGGCCGCGTCGTCGAGCTGCTGCCCATGCTCGGCGAGAGAGTGCACTCCCCCGCGCTCAGCGCGGTCGATGACTCAGCGGTGGCAGCGCTCGCGGTCGCCGCCGCCGTGAGCGGGGACCAGCGCACGGCGTCGAGCTGCCTGGCCCGGCTCAGCGGCGCCGGCCTGGCCCTGCTTCCCCGTTCGAGCAGCTGGCTCGTCACGATGAACGGGGTCGTCGAGGCGGCCAGCGTGCTCGCCGATGCCAGCGTGGCCGCCCAGGCCTATGAGCTGCTGAAGCCGTATGCGCACCTGCCGATGATCGGCGGTCTCGGCGTGACCTGCTTCGGCTCGACGGAGCAGGCGCTCGGGGTCGCGGCGCTGACGTGCGGTCGGCTCGATCAGGCCATCGGCCACCTGCAAGCGGCGGTGCAGCGCAACATCGCGCTCGGCCACTGGCCCGCGGTGGTCACCGCCAGGCAGCGCCTGGCCAGGGCGCTGCGAGAGCGCGGCCGCCGCGATGACGACGAGGTTGCGGACCGCGAGCAGCGGGCCGCGACGGCAGAGGCCAGCGCGCTCGGCATCCTCCGGGCCGAAGTCCGCGCAACTGACGCGGGCAGCGCCGGGCGCGCCACCTGCTCCCGACGGGGCCGTAAGTGGCGGCTGACCCTGCACGACCGGGCCGCGCTAGTCGAGGACAGCGTCGGCATGCTGCACCTGGCCGTCCTGATCGCGAATCCGCGTCAGGACGTGCCCGCCGCCGACCTGGTGGCGGGGCTCGCTGCGCTCGCCGGCCCGGCCCGCGACGCCGGGGCGGCCCAGCCCGTTCTGGATCAGCAGGCGCTCGCGGAATACCGGACTCGCCTCGCCCGCCTGGATGCCGAGCTCGAGGAGCTCGACGCGGCTGGCTCCGTGGAGCAGGCTGACCGCGGGCGCACCGAGCGCGAGTGGCTCGCCGCGCAGCTGGGCAGTGCCACCGGGCTGGCGGGCCGCACGCGGTCGTTCCCTGACGACGGCGAGCGCGCCCGCGTCGCGGTCGGCAAGGCGATCCGCCGTGCCCTCTCCCGCATCGCCGATGCGGATCCGGTGATCGGGGAGCACCTCCGCCAGACTGTGCACACGGGGGTGCGCTGCTCCTACTGGCCAAGCTGAAATCTCGGGATGGAACGGGGCGGCACGTGGTGGACCGCCAATAGCCATGTAAGCCGCTCCGGCACTCAGGACCACCACGGGAGATCTTCATGGCACTCCGCGACAGCATGCGCAAATCTGCCAGTCAGTACCTGCAACCAGGCGAGCCAGTGCAAGCCGTAATCGGAGCCCAGACCGCGAGCCAGTTCCTTGCGGCGCTCACCGGCATCTTCGTCTTTCTGAGCATGAACCGGTACCGCATCCTGGCCGTCACGCCGACCCGGATCGTGGTGCTGGACGCCGGGAAGATGGGCATGGGCACCGCCCGCGGCGTGGTCACCGAGCTGCCGCGGTCAACCCGCCTCGGGCCGGCGACCGGCATGTGGCACCGGATCCCGGCCGGCTCCGAGACTCTCCGCGTGCACCGCCGCTTCTTCAAGGACATCGAGACCGCCGACAGCGTCAGCGCTGCGGCCTGAATCCACTGGGGGACAAAGAAATGACTCAGACTCCGTCTGCCCGCCGCCGCGTGCTCCGGTCAGCCGCTCTCGGAATCGCCGTGGCGGCGGCGCTGGCTGCCGGGATGGCTCCGGCCCTGGCAGTGACCGGGCCTTCCATGACCGCCAATCACAACTCCGTCAACATCGCCATCCAGGGGCCGGGGAACCGGCTGAAGTTCTACTGGGCCGACAACGGCACCACGACCTGGCACCCCGAGACCGTCGCCGGGGTCAACAGCACCTACTCGGCGCCGTCGATGACCGTCGACGGCAACATCGTGAACATCGCCGCCATGGGCCCGGGCCACCGGCTGAAGTTCTACTGGGCCGTCAACGGCACCGCGACCTGGCACCCCGAGACCGTCGCCGGCGTGAACAGCACCTACTCCGCGCCGTCGATGACCACCAACGGCAACTCCGTCAACATCTCCGCCATGGGCCCCGGCCACCGGCTGAAGTTCTACTGGGCCGTCAACGGAACCACGACGTGGCACGCCGAGACCGTCGCCGGGGTCAACAGCACCTACTCGGCGCCGTCGATGACGGTAGACGACGGCGGCGTCAACATCAGCACCGTCGGACCCAGGAACCGGCTCAAGTTCTACTGGGCCTTCAACGGCACCGCGACCTGGCACCCCGAGACCGTCGCCGGCGTTCACAGCACCTACTCCGCGCCGTCGATGACCACCAACGGCAACTCCGTCAACATCAGCGCGGTCGGTTTCCAGGACCGCCTCAAGTTCTACTGGGCCGTGAACGGCACCGCGACCTGGCACCCCGAGACCGTCGCCGGGAAGGGCGCGGTGCGCTAGCCGCACGGAGTGCGTCCGAACAGAGCTCCGCCCGCCGGGCCGCACGCGCCTGGCGGGCGGAGCCGCGCTCATGAGCGGAACGACGCTGCCGCGCTCGCCAGTGTTACCTCAGGCCAGCGCGCGCAGCGCCGGGGCCACCTCGGAACCAAACCGCCCCAGCGACGAGCGCGCCTCGGCCAGGGTCAGCGAGCCGAACGCGAACGCGCCCGCGAAGTGGTTGCAGCCGGCCGCCGCCAGCATGTCAGCGAGCTGGGCGCGGACGGTGCCGGCCGAGCCGGCGATCACCAGTCCCTCGTCGATCGCACGGCCGAAGTCCTGCGGCTCGCCGAAGCGCGCGTCGCCGTGGCGTCGCCACAGGGCCGTGAACTGGTCATAGAACACGGTCATCGCCTGGGCCGCCCGCTCGCGGGCGTCGCGATCGGACTCCCCCACGTACACGTTGCGCATGATCCCGAACCGCGGCGTCGGCGCACCGGCACCGCCCATCGGAGTTCCCGGCGGTGCCTGCGCCACGCCCGCCATGTACTCATCGCGGCGGAGCCTGGTCTCCGCGATCGGCGGGGACCTGAAGCTGAAGCCGAGGATGGTGTTGATCCCTCGCTGGCCGAGGCCCGGAACGCTCGCGGGGTTGCTGCTCGGATACCACAGCGGCGGGTGGGGGACCTGACCGGAACGGACGGGCATGTTCCCGCCGGTCTCGAGCAGGTGCATGACCGCCGCGTAAGTCTCGTCGTAGCGCCGCTGCGCCTGCGCCGGGTCGATGCCGTACTCGAGCAGCTCGTAGGGATTGCCGCCCTTGCCGAACCCGATCTCCAGGCGGCCGCCGCTGAGCTGGTCGAGCATTGCGATTTCCTCGGCCAGCCGCCGCGGCTGATGCAGGGGCAGCACGTACACCAGCGGACACAGCCGGATGCGCGTGGTCCGGACGGCCGCCGCGGCCAGAAAGACGCTCGGCGCCGGGACCAGGCCAAGCGGCGTGCCGTGATGCTCGGCCAGGTGATAGATGTCGAATCCGAGGTCCTCCGCCGCCGCCAGCAGGTCGAGCCGCTCCCGGTACAGCTGGCCGGGGCCGCGCACGCCGTCGGAATCAACCCAGTCGAACAGCCCGATCGTGATCACGCCAGATCCTCCCGGTCACCCAGAAGCCACTGCCCGGCAAGCTCGAGCGCGCCGGCGTGGGTGCGCGCGCCGTGATCAGCGGCCATGAAGTGCTGACCGATCATCAGCGTGAACGCCAGCACGCTGCGCGCTTCGATCTCGTCATCGTCGGCGCACATCGCGCCGAACAGGACGCGCAGGTACTCCATCCTCCGATTGTCGACGCGCCGGAGGCGCGCGGCCACTGACTGGTCGCGACGGGCCCAGTCCCGGATCGCCAGGTCGACCGGCAGCAGGTCGCCGGAGAACGTCAGCATGCCCGCCAGCCGCACCTTGGCCCTGGCATCGCGTTCCTTGGCCTCGACGCGCGTGAGCACGTCGTCGGTGCTCATCCGCTCCCAGGTGTCGAGCATGTCCGCCAGCAGCTCGTTCCGGTCGGCGAAATGCCCGTAGAAGCCGCCCTTGGTCACGCCGAGCGCCTCCGCCAGGGCTTCCACCCGCACGGCGTCCGGCCCGCCGGCGGCCAGGGCTCGCAGTCCGGCTTCTACCCACCCGCTGCGCGGTGTCTTGGTGACGGCTGGCATGATGTATACGCTAGCGTATATATAGCGGAGGCACCCATGAAACTCCCCGACAGCGCGCACCGGTCGCAGCCGTGGCGCATTCACGAGATCGCCAAAGGCTTCCGGCTCGAAGACGTCTGGGCGCTGCCGACGCCCGGCCGCCGCGAGGACTTCCCGAGCCTGGTCCAGTGGCTAGCCGGAGCCGGTGACCATCAGCGCCCGTCCGCCTCGGGCCCGGCGAAAGCTCTGTTCGCAGTCCGCTCGTGGCTGGGCAACCTGCTCGGCTGGGACCGGCCTGATCCGCAGCGCCCGACGCTCCGCGACCGGCTGCCACCGGATCTGGCCGCCGCCGCTGGTCCCGCCTTTCGAGGTCTCCCGTTCGAGTCCTTGTACCTGCTCGAGAACGAGTGGGCCGCCGAGCTCGCGAACCGGACCATGCACGGGATCCTGCACGTCGGCTGGGTCCGCGACTCCGGCGATGGATACACCGGCCAGATGGCCATCCTCGTGAAGCCCAACGGGATGCTCGGCCGGGCCTACATGGCCGCGATCAGGCCGTTCCGTCACCTGATCATCTATCCGCAGTGGACCCGGCAGATCGGGCGTGCCTGGCGCACGATGCAATAGGAATGGTTTTGCACCTGCGATAATAAGCCGTGGATCCAATAGCTGATTACTTCGGGTCGTGGCTATTCGGATTGATCGCGGACACCAGCTGGAAATGGCTCGTGACTCGCGCTCGGGGGCAGGCACTGCAGAAGGCCGGTGACGCGCAGCCGCAGCTCGCCCGCGCGCATGAGGGCATCGGATTGTGCGAGTTCCGAGAGGGCCAGCGTGAGCACGCCCTACGAGCCCTGGGCCTGGCCCAGCAGATTTACCAGGCGAGCGGATCACCGGGCGCCGACCGGATCACGAGGCTGATCGACGACCTCGGCGCCTGATGCCCCGTTCGCGGCGACTCGGCCGGACACTGCTGGTCTATATCTGTAAGCCGCAGCGAGCGGCCGCAGAAACGCGGATAAAGGGGGCAAGACGATGACTGACCACAAGGTCGTCAACCGGGCGGAGTGGCTGGGTGCCAGGGACGAGCTGCTGGGCCGCGAGAAGGAGCACACGCGGATGGCCGACGAGCTGGCCCGGCGGCGGCGCGAGCTGCCCTGGGTGCGGGTCGATGAGGATTACCGGCTCGACACCGACGAGGGCACTCGGTCGCTGGCAGAGCTGTTTGACGGCCGCGGCCAGCTGCTGATTTATCACTTCATGTTCGGCCCCGGCTACGAGGCCGGCTGCCCGGTCAACTCATCAATGGCCGACGGCCTTGATGGCCTCCTGCCGCATCTGCATGCCCGCGACGTGACGCTGCTGCTCGTATCGCAGGCACCACTGGCAAAGTTGCAGGCCTACCGGCAGCGGATGGGCTGGCGCATTCCGTGGGCATCGGCCGCGAACTCGGAGTTCAACCTCGACTTCGGCGGCTCCTACTCCCCCGAGCAGGTCGCCGGGTTCCTGCCGCCCGACCTGAGCACGCTGCCGCCCATCGTCGCCCTGAACGCCGCGGCCAGCGGCACCGACATCGCCGGTTACCTCACCGAGTCTCCGGCGGTGAGCGTCTTCGCGCTCGACGACGGCACGGTGTACCAGACCTATGCGAGTGCCGGACGCGGGGTCGAGTTCCTGATGCCGTACTACCCGATTCTGGACCGGGCGCCGCAGGGGCGTGACGAGGGCGAGCACTTCGAGACGTTCCAGACCTGGATCCGCCGCCACGACGAATACCGGTAGAGCTTCTGGCTAGTGGTTATCCCTGGGCACTGCGGCGCCGCTCATGCCCACCAGGAAATCCAGGTCAGCGCCGACACTGGCCTGCTGGACGTGGTCGGTGTAGAGCCGGGCGTAGCCGCGGCTGGTCTGCGCTGCCGGAGCCGTCCAGGCTGCGCGCCGCCGGGCCAGCTCGTCGTCGCTGACCTCAAGCGTGAGCGTCCGGCCGGGCACATCCAGCTCGATCCAGTCGCCGCTGCGGACCAGCGCCAGCGGGCCGCCGACCGCAGCTTCGGGTGCCACGTGGAGCACGACCGTCCCGAAGCCGGTGCCGCTCATGCGAGCGTCCGAGATGCGGACCATGTCCGTCACACCCTGCGCCAGCAACCTGGTCGGCAGCACGAAATTGCCGACCTCCGGCATTCCGGGGTAGCCCTTCGGGCCCGCGCCGCGGACGACAAGGACGGTGGAGGCATCGGCGTCCAGGTCGGGATCCGCCGCGACCTCGTGGTACTCCTCGATCGAGTCGAAGACCAGCGCCGGCCCGCGGTGCCGCAGCAGGTGCGGCGAGGCGGCCGACTGCTTGATGACCGCGCCGTCCGGGCACAGGTTCCCGCGCAGGACCGCCGTTCCGGTTCCTGGTGGCTGGAGCGGGTCACCGAGCGGCCGGATGACGTCGCTGTTCCAGCACTCCGCGCCGGCGATGACATCGGCCAGTGAGCTGCCGCTGACGCCAATGTGGCTGGTGTGGAGCAGATCGCCCAGCTCCCGCATCACCGCGGGGACGCCCCCCGCATAACAGAAGTCCTCCATCAGATAGCGGCCCGACGGCATCAAGTTGACGAGCGTCGGTACTGGCCGCGCCAGCACCTCGAAATCGTCCAGGCTGAGCGGGACCCCCAGCCGCCCCGCAATCGCCAGCAGGTGGATGACCGCATTGGTGGAGCCGCCGATCGCCGCGTTGACGACGATCGCGTTCTCGAAGGCCTCCCTGGTCATGACCTGCGACGGCCGGACGCCGGCCCGCGCGAGCTCGACAATCCGCTGTCCGCCCTGGTGAGCGGTGCGAATCCGGCGCGTGTCCGCGGCCGGCCAGGCCGCCGACCCCGGAAGCTGCATCCCCAGCGTCTCGGCGAGGCACGCCATCGTCGACGCGGTGCCCATCGTCATGCAGTGCCCGCACGAGCGCGCCATCCCCGCCTCGGCCGCGAAAAGCTGCTCCTGCGTCATGCGCCCTGCGGCATGCTCCTGCTCGAACCGCCATACGTGCGTGCCCGATCCGACGTCCTGGCCGCGGAACTTGCCGTTCAGCATGGGGCCGCCGGTCACCATGAGCGCCGGCAGGTCGGCGCTCGCCGCGGCCATGAGCATGGCGGGTGTTGTCTTGTCACAGCCGGAGAGCAGGACGACCGCGTCCAGCGGATTGGCGCGCAGAAGCTCCTCTACCTCCATGGCCATGAGGTTGCGGAACAGCATGGCCGTCGGTCGCATCAGCGGCTCGCCGAGTGACATCGTCGGGAACTCGAGCGGAAACCCGCCGGCCTGCCAGACGCCGCGCTTGACGGCGTCAGCCACCCCGCGCAGGTGCGCGTTGCACGGCGTCAGCTCCGACCAGCTGTTGGCTATGCCGATGACCGGCCGGCCATCGAAGACCTCGGGCGGGAAGCCCTCGGACTGCAGCCAGGAACGGTAGATCATTCCGGCCCGGCCGCCAGCTCCGAACCAGGAAGCGCTGCGCAGCGGGCCTGCCGGAGCGGTGCCTGAGTCGGCCGGGGCCGTGCCTGGGCCTGAAGTCATGGCATCCTTTCGGTTACCAGGCAAACGTAGACGGCCCATGCCGAAGCGGGCAATAACGTTGCGGCGGGATCGGCCGCGTCAGGCCAGGTCGTAGGCGGTTGTGGGCAGGTCGACGGCGGTCGCGCCGCAGTCGACGGTGAGCACCGCGCCCGTGACCGCCGACGCGTCACCGCTCGCCAGGAACGCGATTACCGCCGCCACCTCGTCCGGATCGGCCGGCCGGCGCAGCGGTACCTGGGACGTCGCCAGCTCGTAGGCCGCCTCCCGGCTCGCCAGCTCGCGCCGCGCCATGAGCTGGTCCATCTCCTCGTCCGCCATCGGCGTGCGGACCCAGCCGGGGCAGACGACGTTGACGCGCACGCCGCGCGGCCCGAAGTCGCGCGCCATCGACCGGGCCAGGCCGATCAGCCCGTGCTTGGCGCTGACGTACCCCACCGACTCAGGCGCGGCGGCCAGGCCCGCGATCGAGGCGACGACCACGATGCTGCCGCGCGCCGCAATCAGGTCGGGCAGGCAGGCGCGGGCGCTGACCAGGCCGGAGGACAGGTTCGAGTGCAGGCTGTACCCCCAGGCGGCATCGCTGACATCGGCGGCGGTGCCAGCCCCGCCGCCGCCCGCGTTGGCGATGAGCACGTCAACCGAACCGAACTTCTCGCCGGCGATCGCTACGACCCTGGCCATGTCGCCCGCCTCGGCGGCGTCGGCCGCCACCCAGGCGGCACGGTCGCCGAGTTCCGCGGCCACCGCCGCGAGCGGCTCGGGCCTGCGGCCGACGAGCATGACCGCTGCGCCCTCGGCCGCCAGCCTGCGCGCGGTCGCGGCGCCGATGCCGGTGCCGCCGCCGGTCACGATCGCCGTGCGCCCCGCCAGCCGCCCGGCCTGCCCGGTCACTGGTGCTCCCTTAGCCAGGCGTTGGCGCGCGCGGCCGAGGCGCGGGACAGCCACGCATCCTGCACGACCTCGGCAAGTTCGGCGACGCTGAGCTCGCCGATCCGGCACGCGCGCACGAGCACCGAGGGGTGCCCGTCGAAATGGGAGGTGGTGAAGAACGGCGTCGACTGGTCCTGGACGAGCGCGAGCTTGTCCGCTTCCGACGGCACCCAGAACATGATCACGTCCGGGTACCGCTCGGCGGTCTCCGGGTCGACCGCGTCGGGCCGCGGGTTACGGAAGAAGATGAACGACCTGCCGCCCACCTGGTAGATCGGATTCTCCTGCGGGCCGTTCAGGATGACCTTGACGTGCGGCATGCCGAGGGCCAGCTCGTGCACGTCCTCGACCCGTGCCCGCCGGCTCACGGCGCGTCCGCCAGCCGGTCGATCGCGCTCGCCAGCGCGTCCAGTGCGGGCACCGCCGCCGTGAGCGCCCGGCGCTGGGGCGCGGGCAGCGTCGACATCGCGAGATGCAGGACGGCGGCGTTCGTTGCCTGCCAGGTCAGCACGGCCTGCTGGCCGGCCTCGGTCGCGGTCAGCTCGATCGCCCGCTTGTCGCCCGCCGAGCCGACCTTGGTGAGCAGGCCCTGCGCGCTGAGCGCGTTGACGATGGTCGTCACGGTGTTCGGCCGCATGTGCAGCTGCCGCGCCAGCTGACCCGGCCGGACCGCCGGCCGCTCGGTGACCGCGCCGAGCACCTCAAGCTGCGCCACCGCCAGCCGGTTACCCGGATCCGCCACGCGGGCGCCGCGGCGCAGTGCGCGGCGCAGTCGCGCGATCGGCTCGGCAATGCCATCGGAACGAGCTCCGCCGTCCCGGTCCGAGCCGCGCTCGCCAGAGTTCACCGAGGTCATGAGGTAACTATCCCGTCCGCCGCCGAATCCAGTGCCCCAGCGTAAGCGGCGACAGCCCAAGACCACTGCTGGCCGATAGTCGCGAGAGGGCCAATATGGACGCTCTTTGCTCGCTACTGGCCCTCTCGCGACTATCAAGCCCGGCTGGCCGCCCTCCGTTTTGCTCCCGTGCGACCGCCTTGCGAGGATTGCTCGTCATGGCGATCATTCACAGGACCACCCTGACCCCCACCAAGCTCGAGCTGCTCACGACCTGGCTGCCGTCTCAGCCCTGGTACGCCGGCTCCGGGCCCGGTGCGAAGCTCACGAGGGCTGGCGGCTTCCGCCTCGATGACCCCGCGGGCGAGGTCGGCATCGAGTTCATGATCGTCACCGACGCGGCCGCCGGCGAGCCGGTCGCCTATCACGTGCCGATGACCTACCGGGCCGAGCCGCTTGACGGCGGCGACGGCAGCCTGATCGGAACGACCGAGCACGGCGTGCTCGGCCGCCGCTGGGTCTACGACGGCCTGCAGGATCCGATGCTCGTTGGGCGGCTCGTGGCGCTGTTCCGCGGCCAGGCCGAACCGCAGGCGCAGAGCATCAGCGACACTCCTGATGACACCGTGATCGTCCAGCCGATGACTGCCGACGTGCTGCCCTCGGCCAGGTTCCTGGCCATCAGCGGGAAGTTCGGCACTGATCTCCAGCTCGAGACGGCCGCGCCCGGCAGCCGGCTCATCCTCCGGGTCGGCCGGGCCCTGCAGGCCGGCGAAGGCTCGGACGCCAGCGGCGGCGCGGCTGCCAGCGATGCCGGGCAGCCGCGCCTGTCGGCGACCTGGGCTCAGCCGGACGGAACGGTGGTCCGGGGCATCCTCGCGAGGGAGCGATCCGAGGCGGCGTAAGGTCAGCCCATGGTGGATCTCGAGCCCTTCGCCCGGCTGGTCAGCGGCGATCACGGCCTGGCCGTCGTGGCGCTGGCGCGGCCCGACGGGACCGCGCACGCGTCCGTGACCAACGCCGGCGTCCTGCCGCACCCGGTCACCGGCGCGCCCGTCGTCGGCATCGTGGCCAACGGCAGCTCCCGCAAGCTGGCCTACCTGCGTGAGCACCCGCGCGCGACGGTCGTGCTGCGCGCCGGCTGGCAGTGGGCCGCGGTCGAGGGCCCGGTCGAGCTGGCCGGTCCGGACGATCCGCTCCCGGGCATCGGCGCCGAACGGCTGCGCCTGCTGCTGCGCGAGATATTCACCGCCGCCGGCGGCACGCACGACGACTTTGAGGAGTACGACCGCGTGATGGCCGCCGACCGCCGCGCCGCGGTTCTCCTTACGCCGGCGAAGCTCTTCA
>DAIOWC010000054.1:0-14714 GCA_036758685.1 Streptosporangiaceae bacterium
CAAGGTCGGCGACGTGGTGCTGTACAGCAAGTACGGCGGCACCGAGGTGAAGTACCACGGCGAGGAGTACCTAGTGCTCTCCGCTCGTGACGTGCTCGCCATCATCGATAAGTAACGAGCACAATTCGCGCGCGCGGGCCCGGCCCGCGCCGGACTGGCCATGGCCAGCCCGGTACCGCCCCGGCTCGGTTCGCCGCTCGCGGAGGAGACTCCTGCGGGCAGCGACCCCGATCCGGGGCGGTGGCGTGAAGGGCGGATGAACGCCCAGACCAGCACACATCAGACTCAGTACCGCAAACACCGAGGTATCCATATGGCCAAGAGCCTGCAATTCGACGAGGACGCGCGGCGCGCGCTTGAGCGCGGCGTCAACCGCCTCGCGGACGCCGTCAAGGTGACGCTCGGCCCCAAGGGCCGCAACGTCGTTATCGACAAGAAGTGGGGAGCTCCCACGATCACCAACGACGGCGTGACCGTCGCGCGTGAGATCGAGCTCGAAGACCCGACCGAGAACCTTGGCGCCCAGCTGGCCAAGGAAGTCGCGACCAAGACCAACGACGTGGCCGGCGATGGCACCACCACGGCGACGGTGCTCGCGCAGGCCATGGTCGCCGAGGGGCTGCGCAGCGTCGCTGCCGGCGCCAACCCGATCCTGCTCAAGCGCGGCATCGACGCCGCCGCGGCGGCAGTGGCCGAGTCGCTGCTCAAGTCCGCCCGTGACGTGGAGGAGCGCAGCGAGGTCGCCAACGTTGCCACGATCTCCGCGCAGGACCCGAAGATCGGCGAGGTCATCGCCGAGGCGTTCGACAAGGTGGGCAAGGACGGCGTCATCACCGTCGAGGAAGCCCCCACCATGGGCATCGAGCTCGAGTTCACCGAGGGCATGCAGTTCGACAAGGGCTACATCTCGGCGTACTTCATCAGCGACGCCGAGCGGATGGAGGCAGTCCTCGAGGACGCCTACATCCTGCTGTCGGGCGGCAAGATCTCCTCGATGCAGGAGTTCCTGCCGCTGCTGGAGCAGATCGCGCAGACCAAGAAGCCGCTGCTGGTGATCGCCGAGGACGTGGACGGCGAGGCGCTGTCCACCCTGGTGGTCAACAAGATCCGCGGCCTGCTGAACGTGGTGGCCGTCAAGGCTCCCGGGTTCGGTGACCGGCGCAAGGCGATGCTCGCCGACATGGCCACCCTCACCGGCGCCCAGGTCGTGAGCGAGGAGGTCGGCCTCAAGCTGGACTCGGCCGGCCTCGACGTGCTTGGTCAGGCACGGCGCATCGTGGTGACCAAGGACGCCACGACGATCATCGACGGTGCCGGCACGCAGTCGGACGTCGACGACCGGATCCGGCAGCTGCGGGTCGAGATCGAGAACACCGACTCCGACTGGGACCGCGAGAAGCTGCAGGAGCGCGTGGCCAAGCTGGCCGGCGGCGTCGCGGTGCTCCGCGCGGGCGCGGCCACCGAGGTCGAGCTCAAGGAGAAGAAGCACCGCCTTGAGGACGCTATCTCGGCGACGAGGGCAGCGATCGAGGAGGGCATCATTCCCGGCGGCGGCAGCGCGCTGGTGCACGTCTCGGCGCAGCTCGGCGACCTCGGGCTCAAGGGCGACGAGGCGACGGGCGTGCAGATCGTGCGCAAGGCGCTGCTGGCCCCGGCCCGGTGGATCGCGGAGAACGCGGGCGCCGAGGGCGGCGTCGTCACCGCTCGCATCGCCGAGCTGCCGGCCGGCCACGGCTACAACGCCGCGACTGGCGAGTTCGGCGACCTGGTCGCCCAGGGCGTGCTCGACCCGGTCAAGGTGACGCGTTCCGCGGTACAGAACGCCGCATCGATCGCGGGCATGCTGCTCACCACGGAGGCAACGGTCACCGAGAAGCCCGAGCCCGCCGACCCGGCGGCCGACGGGCACGGCCACGGCCACCAGCACTGAGGCAGTTCTTAACCGGGCGGAGCCCGGCACCCGCGCTAGCAGGTTTGGCGCGCGGTGCCGGGCTCCGTCCGTTGCCGGACGGCCTCATAGCCGTCGATCCCATGATCACGCGGATTTTGTAACGAGATCGGTGACAAACTCCGCGCGATCATGAAGCCGTGGCCATCGGGCCTCGGGGACGCTCACGCCCCGTACGTGACCAGTGGGCACGACACAGTCGCCCGTGGCGGGCCTCCGGTGCGGCGACGCGCAATCCGGATATGGCTATCTTCTCGCCATTCATGAGCCGATTGCAGATTTCAGTATTTCTTCTGCGCCGAGAAATTGTTTTAACCGGCGTCTCTATATACCAAGAGTAGTAGTTCAGTTACTTACAGTGATCGCTTTACTAATCCATCATCCCGGAACGACAACGTGACCTTTCTGTTGCCGATTTTGATGTTGTCTTGACTGGCGGATTGGGGAATCACGGTCTTGCACAGGTCAATGCGTGAGACCGCCGCTGAGCAGGGGGACTGGGTGGAATCGCAGCTAGATAGGGCAAGGCATGGCAACATCGGTGACGTGACCGAACAGGCCATGCGGGGGCAGCCCGCAGCAATTGACACATTGCTGCGGCAGATCAGGCCAATGGTAGTCCGATACTGCCGGGCTCGGCTCGGCCGGATTTCCGGGCATTACCACGCGGCTGATGATGTCGCTCAGGAGGTGTGCATAGCGGTTTTGTCGGCCCTGCCGCGCTACCGGGACATGGGCCGGCCGTTCGCGTCATTTGTGTTCGGGATCGCCTCGCATAAGGTCGCGGACGCCATGCGCAACGCCGCCCGGATGGCCGTTCCTACCGAGGATCTGCCGGATGGGCCCGACAACGGGCCGGGACCGGAGGAGACCGCTTTCGCGTATCTGGAAGCTGAGCGCGCCCGGGCCCTGCTGGCCCGGCTGCCGGCGCATCAGCGACAGCTTCTCGTACTGCGGGTCCTGTCCGGCATGTCGGCGCAGGAGACCGGCCACGCACTGGGCATGTCGGCCGGCGCGGTCCGCGTGGCGCAGCATCGCGCGCTGGCCCGGCTGCGCGCCATGGCCCTCGAAGAGTCGATCGCTTAGCTCGCGCGTCGCCGGCGCGCACGAAGCGGTCCGTGCCCCCCCGTCGCACGGATCGCAGGCCTGCCAGGGCCGCCGGGATCCCAGCTCCCCCGTGGTTGGGATCCCGGTCCTGGCGGGCACCAGGCTTCGCTTCGGACAGCAAAGGCGGCTGAGATTCCGGCCACAGTCTGGCCCGGTATCCCAGCCGCCTCGCTCTCGCTCTGAGGCCCCCGTCACGTGCGCGGCCTTGCGGCCGGCAATGGGCTACACCGCCTGAGTCTCGTCAACCCTCGCCTCGGCCGGTGCCTCCTTACGCAGCTGCACTGCCCCGTAGACCAGGGCGATCGTCAGCAGCACATCGATGTAGAAGCCCCACCCGAAGTTTCCGATGTGCGAGATGAACTTGATGACGATGAAGACCGCCACCGCGATGGCGGCATACAGTTCTGCCGCCGACCACGAGATTGGCAGCTCGGGCAGCTCGGTGGCGGTGAACCGCCGCACGGCAATCGTGCCGAGCAGCAAAATCAGGACAATAAGCCCCAGAATCGCCGCCCACCCTCCGTTGGCCTGCACTGCCGTGGCCGTATAGGTAAAGCCGAATGCGCTCACTGAGTACCAGGGAAAAGCCAGGAGGCCGATCAGCAGCAGAATGCCGGCCGCGCCGGTTATCTGCGCTCCCCGGCTGAGCTTGACTGAGTTCACTTGTGACGCCCTCTCTAACGGGGAAGTGATGTTAGCGGCCCGGCGAAGGCCGGACCGTTGCCGGAGATCGGATGACGGGCCAGGCGGCGAGGACGCCACAGGCCGCACACTTCGGACGCTAGGTCCCCCCAGAAATCCCGATGGATCTCAGACAGCGATATTGCACCATTAGCTGGCGGATTTGTCACCACTCTCCGGCAATCAGAGAAAATTGTTCTGGAGGCAGACGCCGACTCTGGCGGGGAACGGCACTGCCGCGCGGCTGACTGCGCGGTCGGCCCGCGGGCCGGGTTGATTGGCCTGGTCAGCATCCGCAGCTCAGCCATCAGGGACGTGAGCCCGGTCACAGGCGCCCGCCGTGACTGGCAGGCCGCGGCCGGGGGTTACGCCCCGCCACTGCGTCGTGTCATTAGGATGAACGCATCCCAGAACCCGGCACCTGGATAGTGATATGAGCGACGAGAAGTTCAGCCCGCCCGCACTGACCTTTGACGACGTTCTGCTGCTGCCCGCGCATTCCGCCATATTGCCCAGCGAAGCGGACACCACCGCGCGGCTGACGCCGCGCATCTCGCTCCGGATTCCGCTGATTTCGTCCGCTATGGACACCGTGACCGAGTCGCGGATGGCCATCGCCATGGCGCGCCAGGGCGGTGTCGGCGTCCTGCACCGGAACATGTCGGTCGAGGAGCAGGCGCAGCAGGCCGACACCGTGAAGCGCTCCGAGGCCGGGATGATCACCAATCCGGTGACCTGCGGACCCGAGGCGACGCTGGCCGACGTCGATGAACTGTGCGCCCGCTACCGGATCTCCGGCGTGCCCGTGACCGACGACGACGGGATCCTCCTCGGCATCGTCACCAACCGCGACATCCGCTTCGAGTCCGATCACCGGCGCCGGGTGGCCGAGATCATGACGAGGATGCCCCTGGTCACGGCGCCGGTCGGGGTCACCCGGCCGGAGGCGCTGCGGCTGCTGAGCACCAACAAGGTCGAGAAGCTTCCCCTCGTGGACGCCACCGGGCGCCTGCGCGGGCTGATCACGGTCAAGGACTTCACCAAGAGCGAGAAGTTCCCGAGCGCGACCAAGGACGGCGAGGGCCGGCTGGTGGTCGGGGCCGCGGTCGGCGTCGGCGAAGATGCCAAGATCCGGGCCCAGGCGCTGATCGATGCGGGCGTCGACTTCCTGGTCATCGACAGCTCGCACGGGCACGCTCAGGGCGTGCTGGACATGATCCGCCAGGTGAAGGCCAACTCCCGGATCGAGGTCATCGGCGGCAACATCGCGACCAAGGACGGCTCCCAGGCGCTCATCGACGCCGGCGCGGACGCGGTCAAGGTGGGCGTCGGACCGGGTGCGATCTGCACGACCAGGGTCGTGACCGGGGTCGGCGTGCCCCAGATCACCGCGATCTACGAGGCATCACTGGCGGCGAAGCCACTGGGCGTTCCGGTCATTGGTGACGGCGGCATCCAGTACTCCGGCGACATCGCCAAGGCGATCGCCGCCGGCGCGGACACGGTCATGCTCGGGAAGCTGCTGGCCGGCTGTGAGGAAGGTCCCGGCGACATGGTCTTCGTCAACGGGAAGCAGTTCAAGCTGTTCCGCGGCATGGGCTCCCTCGGGGCCATGCGGAACACCGGGCGGGGCGGCTCGTACTCCAAGGACCGCTACTTCCAGGACGACGTGCTGCGCGAGGACAGGCTGGTCCCGCAGGGCGTGGAGGCCCAGGTGCCCTACCGGGGCCCGCTCTCCGCGGTCGCCCATCAGCTCACTGGCGGCCTGCAGGCGGCCATGGGCTACTGCGGCGCCCGGACCATCGCTGAGATGCAGGAGGCCCGGTTCACCCAGATCACCGGGGCGGGGCTGACCGAGAGCCATCCGCACGACGTCGAGATGGTGGCCGAGGCACCGAACTACGGCGGCCGGCGCAACTGACGCCTGGCGCCAGCACGTGAGTCTGGTTGCGCGGCAGCCGGGCGGGAGGGCACAACGTGACCGTGGTGGAGATCGGTCGGGGGAAGAGCGGCCGGCGCGCCTACGCGCTGGAAGAGATCGGCATCGTGCCGTCCCGCCGCACCCGGCATCAGGACGAGGTTTCGATTGCCTGGCAGATCGATGCCTACCGGTTCGACCTGCCGCTGGTGGTCGCGCCGATGGACAGCGTGGTCTCGCCCGCCACTGCCATCGAGATCGGCAGGCTCGGCGGTCTGGCCGCGCTCGACCTGGAGGGGCTGTGGACGCGCTTCGAGGACCCGGAGCCGCTGCTGGCAGAGGCGGCGGAGCTTGACGATGCCGCCGCGACGCGCAGGCTCCAGGAGATGTACGCCGAGCCGATCAAGGAAGAGCTGATCGGGCAGCGGATCGAGCAGGTCCGTGCGGCCGGGGTCACCACGGCCGCGCGGCTGTCCCCGCAGCGGACGGTCCGCTACTACAAGGCGGTCATCGACGCCGGCGTGGACATCTTCGTGATCCGCGGCACCACGGTCTCGGCCGAGCACGTGTCCGGCCAGGCCGAGCCGCTGAACCTCAAGCAGTTCATCTACGAGCTGGACGTGCCGGTGATCGTCGGCGGATGTGCTACCCACACCGCGGCCCTGCACCTGATGCGCACCGGCGCGGCGGGCGTCCTCGTCGGCTTCGGCGGCGGTTCGGGCCAGACCACGGCGGCGGTGCTGGGCGTGGCCGTGCCGATGGCGACCGCGATCGCCGACGTCGCGGCCGCGCGCCGCGACTACCTGGACGAGTCCGGCGGGCGCTACGTGCACGTCATCGCCGACGGAGGCATGACGCGCAGCGGCGACATCGCCAAGGCGCTCGCGCTCGGCGCGGACGCGGTGATGGTGGGCTCGCCGTTCGCCAGGGCGGCTCAGGCGCCCGGCCACGGCTACCACTGGGGCAGCGAGTCGCATCACGCCGACCTGCCGCGCGGCACCCGGCTCAGGGTCGGGACCATCGGGACGCTCGAGCAGATCGTGCACGGCCCCTCGACCGTGGCCGACGGCTCGATGAACCTGATGGGCGCGCTGCGGCGCACGATGGCGACCTCGGGCTATTCCGACCTGAAAGAGTTCCAGCGGGTGGAGGTCGTGGTGACGGCGAGTGCCACGCCGCGCTGATCTCGGCCGGGTCTGGCCGGGGGCGCGATCCTCGGCCAACCATGCCGGGAACGGGCATCCTGCTGCCGCCGACGCGGCCAGGGCGACGACCCGGCTCGGGCCGGCCGAGCGCGCGGCCGCGCTGGACGCGCTGGCCGGCACCGAGCATCAGGTGCTGGTCGTCGGCGGCGGTGTGGTGGGCGCGGGCATCGCGCTCGACGCGGTCACCAGAGGGCTGACCGTGGGGCTGGTCGAGGCCAGGGACTTCGGGTCGGGCACCTCCTCGCGATCGAGCAAGCTGATCCACGGCGGCCTGCGCTACCTGGAGCAGCTCAACGTCAGCCTCGTGCGCGAGGCCCTGAGCGAGCGGTCGATCCTGCTGCAGCGGCTCGCGCCGCATCTGGTACGGCCGGTGTCGTTCCTGTTCCCGCTCAGCCATCACGCCTGGGAACGCGCCTACATCGGCTCCGGCATCACCGCCTACGACATGCTCGGGTTCTCGATGGGGCAGGCCAGGGGCCTGCCGGGGCACCGCCAGCTGACCAGGAAGGCGGCGCTTCAGCTCGCCCCGGCGCTCAAGCGATCGGCGCTGACCGGCGCGATCGTCTACTGGGACGCGCAGGTCGACGACGCGCGGTACGTCATGACGCTGCTGCGCACCGCCGCCGGCTTCGGCGCGCACTCGGCGTCGCGGACCCAGGTCACGGGCTTCCTCCGGGAGGGGGAACGGGTCACGGGCGTGAGGGCGACTGACCTCGAGACCGGAACCGAGCTTGAGATCAGAGCCCAGCAGGTGGTCAACGCCACCGGCGTCTGGACCGACGACATCCAGGAAATGGTCGGGGGCCGCGGCACCATCAACGTCCGCGCGTCCAAGGGCGTGCACCTCGTCGTGCCCAGGGACCGCATCCACTCCAGCACCGGCATCATCCTGCGGACGCCGGTCAGCGTGCTGTTCGTCATCCCGTGGGGCCGGCACTGGATCATCGGCACCACCGATACCGACTGGTCCCTGGACAAGGCGCATCCGGCCGCCAGCCGCACCGACATCGACTACGTACTCGGCGAGCTGAACAAGATCCTCGCCGTCCCGCTCACCCGCGACGACGTGGAAGGGGTCTACGCCGGGCTGCGCCCGCTGCTGGCGGGCGAGTCGGAGTCGACCTCGAAGCTGTCCCGCGAGCACGTGGTCGCGCACCCGGTCCCTGGCCTGGTCATGATCGCGGGCGGCAAGTACACGACGTACCGGATCATGGCCCGTGACGCCGTCGACGCGGTGGCGCACGGCCTCGACGGGAAGGTGGCGCCGTCCTGCACGGAGTCGATCCCGCTGGCGGGCGCCGATGGCTACCTCGCGCTCTGGAACAGCCGGTACGCGCTCGCGCGGTCCTCCGGTCTGCACGTGGCCAGGATCGAGCACCTGCTCAACCGGTACGGCTCGATGATCGGCGAGGTGCTCGACCTGATCGCTGCCGACCCCGGCCTGGGCAAGCCGCTGGACGGCGCGGATGACTACCTGCGCGCCGAGATCGTGTACGCGGCCTCGCACGAGGGCGCCAGGCACCTCGACGACGTGCTGGCCCGGCGCACGCATGCCTCGATCGAGACCTGGGACCGCGGCCTGACGGCGGCCGAGGAGGCCGTCGCGCTGATGGCCGGGCCGATGAGGTGGAAGTCCCGTCAGATCGCGCGCGAGCTTGAGTACTACCGGGCCAGGGTCGCCGCCGAGCGCGCGTCGCAGGAGGCCGACTCCGACCAGGCCGCGGACGCGATCCGCCTCGGTGCGCCCGACATCGTTCCCGTCATGCAGGGCGACGCCGTCACGGCCTGACCGATCGCGTAAATCTCTGACACAGTGGCGCAATGAGCGCATCGGCCCGGGCGGCGGCGGCCGTGCTGCCCGCCGGGCCCGGCGTGTACCGGTTCCGCGACGCGCGCGGCCGGGCGCTGTATGTCGGCCGGGCGGTGAGCCTGCGCCGACGGGTCCGGTCCTACTGGGGTGACCTGGGCGATCGTCCGCATCTGACGGCGATGGTCGCGCAGATCGACCGGATCGAGGCCGTGAGCTGCGACTCCGAGCACGAGGCGGCCTGGCTCGAGCGCAACCTGCTCGAGCGCCAGCTGCCGCGGTGGAACCGCACTGCCGGCGGGCAGGAAGTCGCGGTCTGCATCGGGCTCGACCAGTCGGCTCGCTCTCCCGGCCTGTCGGTCGTGCACGCGGATGGCCGGAGTCGGGCGCCGCACCTGCAGTACTTCGGCCCCTATCTCGGCGGCGCGCGGGTGCGCCTCGCGGTCGCCGGATTGCTGCGCGCCTACCCGCTCGAGTACGCCGGCGACGCGCCGCGCGGGGCCAGCCGGGATTTTGCCAGGGAACGCGGCGTCGCCGGGGCCGACCGGCCTCGTCTCGCGCTGTCGCTGGCGGCCGTGCTCGGTCGTGATCAGGCGGCAGTCGACTGTCTGCGCGAGCAGCTTACGCAGCGACGGACGGCGGCGGCCGAGTCCCAGGCGTTCGAGGTTGCCAGCCGGATCCACGCCGAGCTCGCCGCGATCGAGTGGATTACCTGCCCGCAGCAGGCCGCGGCGCTGGACGGCACGGACGCCGACGTGGCCGGCTGGGCTGACGGCCTGCTCGTCCGGTTCGAGATCCGCGGCGGCAGGCTCTGCGGCTGGCGGCAGTACCGGCGCAGCCGCGCTCAGGCGGAGCCGTGGCTGGCCCGAACACCACGGGCCTGGCAGGACTTCGCCGGCCGCAGCGCGGTCCTGGCTGCCCGCCTCGCGCAGGGGTCCGGGGCCGTCTCCCGGGCTAGCACCGCGGCCGGCCGAGGGGACTAACACGCTGCGCGTGTCGCGAAAGGCCGGATTGCTCCTCCGGCCGATGTCGTAATCCCAGCCACTCCTCCGGCCGATCGTCCGGGGCGCTGCGTTGCCTACCTTGGCGCGTAACGCCACGGGAGGGAACATCATGAACGGCAACGTGCGACGACCACCGGTCGTGCTCATGTACCACTCGATCACGCCCTACGCCGAGGATCCCTACCAGGTCACGGTCCGCCCGGAGCGCTTTGCGCAGCAGATGCAGTGGCTGGACCGGCAGGGCCTGCGTGGCGTCTCGATGGCCACGCTCATCGCCGCGCGCCGCCGCGGCGCCGACGCCGGGCTCGTCGGCCTGACGTTCGACGACGGCTACGACGATTTCAGGCGCTACGCGCTGCCTGTACTAGCCCGCCACGGGTTCACGGCGACGGCCTTCGTCATCGCCGGCCGGCTCGGCGGCCAGAATGGCTGGGACCTCGAAGGGCCGCGCAAACCGCTCATGTCGGCGCCCGCCGTGCGCGAGATCGCGGCGGCCGGCATCGAGATCGGCTCGCACGGCCTGCGCCACGTCACGCTGAGCGACACCACTGACCTGGCGCTCATGCGCGAGCAGCGGCACAGCCGGGAGATTCTGCAGGACGTCACCGGCGCCAGCGTCGCCGGCTTCTGCTATCCGTACGGCCACGTCAACCGCCGGGTGCTCGACGGTGTCCGCGGCGCGGGCTACGCCTATGCGTGCGCTATCTGGACCAGCGTGCTGACCGGGGCCTACGCCATGCCGAGGGTCTACGTGGGCGAGGCGGACGGGGCTGCGCGGCTGCGCGCCAAGTGGCTGCGACACCAGCTGACCTGGCGCCGCGCTCTGGCCGCGCCCTCAGCGCAGGCCAGCGGGGGTAGCGAGACCGGCCTACGTCGCTCTGCGTAAGCAGATTACGACGTCTGGCGGAGTGGCTGACTACCCCTGATCACGCAAGCTGCCAGTACGGCATCGCGCCGGGTACGGCGGGAGGGGACTCACACCATGATCAACAATCAGCTTTCGCTCGCGATCAACGGACGCGAGCAGCAGCTGCACCGCGAGCTTGTCGCCTTCCCGCTGCCGGTGGAGGCGAACGGCAACGGCCATAGCGGGCGGCACGCCGTCCGGAGCCAGCAGCGCGTGGCGATCGTCGGCATGGGCTACGTCGGCCTGCCCAGCGCGGTCGGCCTGACCGCGCGGTGCCGCGAGGTCATCGGCGTCGACATCAGCGCTGACCGGCTGGGCGTCGTCGCCTCGGGCGCGGCCGACCTTCCGGACAGCTACCGCGCGCGCCTCGCGAACGCGCTCGCCAACAAGAGCCTGCGGCTCACCACCGACAGCGCCGAGATCGAGGCCGCCGACGCCGTGATCATCTGTGTGCCCACCCCGGTGGACTCCGATCACCTGCCGGAGCTGTCGGCGCTGCACGAGGCGTGCTCAGACGTCGTCGCGCACGCGCGGCCGGGGCAGACGATCATCCTGACGTCGACGACCTACGTCGGCACGACCTCCGAGCTGCTGGCCGAGCCGCTGGAACGGCGCGGCTTCAAGGTCGGGAGCGACATATTCGTGGCGTTCAGCCCGGAGCGCATCGATCCCGGCAACCCGGACCACCTGCCCGAGGAAACCCCGCGGGTGGTCGGGGGCGTCACCAGCGAGTGCGCCGCGAGCGCAGCGCGCGTCATCGGGCTGATGACTGACTCGGTATTCGTGGTCAGCTCGTCCGAGGCGGCGGAGGCGACCAAGCTCTACGAGAACACCTTCCGCGCGGTCAGCCTCGCCCTCGCCAACGAGTTCGCCGACGTCTGCGGAGCGCTGAAGCTCGACCCGATCGAGGTGACGCTCGCCGCCGGTACCAAGCCCTACGGCTTCCTCGCCACGTTCCCCGGGCCCGGCGTGGGCGGGCACTGCATCCCGTGCGACCCGCACTACCTGCTCTGGCAGCTCGGCATGCAGGGCCGCAGCGCGCCGCTCATCGAGCAGGCGATGCGCTCGATCCGCCAGCGGCCCGACCGGGTGGTCGAGCGGGCGCGCGAGGTGCTGGCCGCCGACGGACGGGCGCTGCCAGGTGCCCGCGTCATGGTGGTCGGCGCGAGCTACAAGCCGGGAGTGCGCGACCTGCGCGAGTCCTCGGCGGTGCCGCTGATCGCGACCCTGCTGCGCAAGGGCGCGGACGTGCACTACTACGACCCGCTGGTCCCGACGCTGAGCCTGCCCGGCGGGCAGGAGCTCGCGAGCGAGGCCAGCCCGGGCACGAACTGGGACCTGGTGATCGTCCACACGCTGCATCCGCAGGTGGACTACTCCTGGGCGAGGGAGTGCCGGGTGCTGGACGCGACCTACCGCTTCGACGAGGCGCCGAGCCGGGCCGTGGTGTGAGGCGAACGACGATGACCGACGTGAGCACTCCGGCCGTGCTGCTCAAGTTCGACCCGAACGTGATGCATCACGGCGGCCTGGGCGCGATTCGCAGCCTCGGCCGGATGGGCGTGCCCGTGTATGCCGTCCAGGAGGCAGCCTGGGCGCCGGCCGCGCAGTCGCGTTACTTGCACGGCCAGGTGCTGTGGCAGCCCTCCGAGCAGCCCGCGGAGAAGGTGCTGGCGGGGCTGAAACGCCTGTCCGAGCGCATCGGGAGCGTTGCGGTGCTGATCCCGACCGACGATGCCGGTGCGATTTTCCTGGCCGAGCACGGTGACGAGCTGCGCAGCCGGTTCCTGTTCGCGGCACCGCCCGCCGGGCTGCCGCGGCAGCTGGCCGGCAAGTACTCGCTGCACGAGATGTGCGCCCGCCTCGGCGTGCCGAGCCCGCAGGCCTGCCTGCCGGATTCGCTGGCGGTGGCCGCGGACTTTGCGGGAACGCACGGCTACCCGGTCATCGGCAAGCTCGCCACGCCCTGGCGCGCGGCCCCGGGCCAGCTCAGCACGGCGATCATCGGTGACCGCGCCGGGCTGGAGAGCGCCTGGCGGGCCAGTCAGGGGGGCGGTACCCGCCTCATGCTCCAGGAGTTCATCCCGGCGAGCCCCGGCAGTGACTGGTTCTTCCACGGCTACTGCGGCACGAGCGTGGCCTGCAAGCCGGCCTGCACGGGCGTCAAAGACCGTTCGTACCCCGCGCACGCCGGCCTGACCAGCTTCGGCCGCTGCGTGCCGAACGCCGGCCTGCGCGAGCAGGTCACGGGGCTGCTCGACCGGCTCGGCTACCGCGGCATCGTCGACCTGGACCTGCGCCGCGACGACCGGGACGGGCAGTACAAGCTGCTGGACTTCAACCCGCGCCTGGGCGCCCAGTTCCGGCTCTTCACCGGCCCTGGCGGCCTGGACGTGGTCCGCGCCGCGTATCTGGACCTGACCGGGCAGCCGGTGACCGGGGCCGAGCCCGGCGAGGGGCGCAGCTTCATGGTCGAGAGCTACGACCCGATGAGCGCGATGAGCTACTGGCGCCGCGGCGAGCTCGGGCTGCGGTCCTGGCTGGCCTCGGTCCGCGACGTGGACGAGACCGCGTGGTTCGCCCGCGACGACCTGCGTCCGTTCGGGCTGATGTGCCTGCGCATGGGCTGGCGGGTGATCAGCAGGCCCCTGATCCGAAACCGGGCCCGCACCGGCTCCGGGGCAGCCGCTCCCAGCACGGGCGCTCCGCGGCTGCGGCGCGGCCGGGCCGGCCGCGCGGGCGCCAGAACCACCACAGCTGGTCAGCCAGCAACGCAACTGTCAGAAGGGGGAAGCACGTGAGTCAGGATGTCGATGTCGCCATCGTCGGAGCCGGTCCGTACGGGCTGTCGCTAGCCGCGCACCTGCGCGCCGCAGGGGTCGGCTTCCGCCAGTTCGGGCTGCCCATGCACCTCTGGCGGGCTCGCATGCCCCGCGGCATGTACCTGAAGTCCCAGGGGTTCGCGTCCAACCTGTCCGCGCCGGACGGCACGCACACGCTCGCGGACTTCTGCCGCCAGACCGGCAGGCCCTACGCCGACTACGGGCTGCCGGTGCCGCTCGACACCTTCATCGCTTACGGCGCCTGGTTCGCCGGCGAGCTGGCCGGCGATCTCGAGCAGACGGTCGTCACCAGCCTCTCCGGCGCCGACGGCCGGTTCGAGGTCGGCCTCGCCGACGGCGGGTCGGTCACCGCGCGCCGGGTCGTACTGGCGACCGGCGTCGAGCACTTCGCCTACGTGCCGGAGGTCCTGTCGGGTGTGGCCCCGATCGGCCACAGCTCGGTCGTCACCGAGCCGGCGGCCTACCGCGGCATGAACGTCGCCGTGATCGGCCGCGGCCAGTCCGCGCTCGAGACCGCGGCGCTGGTGAGCGAGAACGGCGCCGACGTGCAGATCATCACCAGGTCGGCGGGCCTGGCCTGGAACGGGCCGCCGCTCGCGCCCGACCGGCCCCTGCGGCAGCGCCTGCGCGAGCCCGAGGCCGGCCTCGGGTCGGGCTGGGGCACGTGGTTCTACTCGCGTCACCCCGAGCTGTTCCGGCTGCTGCCCGAGAAGACCAGGGTGCATCGCGCCCGCACGGCGCTCGGCCCGGCCGGCGCGAGCTGGCTCCGCCGCCGCGTGGAAGGCCAGATCCCGGTCCGTACCGGCCAGGCCGTGGACCGCGTGCTCGACAGCGCGAGCGGGGTCCGCATCGGCCTGATGGCCAGCGACGGCGAGCGTTCCGAGGTCACCGCCGACCGGGTGATCGCCGCCACCGGCTACCGTCCCGACCTGCGGCGGCTGGGGTTCATGGACGACAGGCTGCGCGCCCGCATCGACTCCGTCGCCCGCACGGCCGCGGTGGACGCGGGCTACCAGACATCGGTTCCCGGTCTTTATGTGATCGGCCCGGCGGTTGCGCCGGTTTTCGGACCCGTGATGCGCTTCGTCTACGGCTCGGACCATGCGGCCAACACCGTCGCCGCCCGGCTCGCCGCGACGGCGACGTCGCCCGCGCCGGCGCGCCTGCCCTCCCCGCGTGAGGTTCAGGAGGGCAGCTCCGGGCCGGCCCGAGCGGGGGTGGCGGGCCGGTGACTGTGACCAGACAGCCTGATCGTGTCCGCGGGGGGTCCAGGGGGGTCGCCCCCCCGGGCAAG
>DAIOWC010000054.1:14814-30775 GCA_036758685.1 Streptosporangiaceae bacterium
AGCCTGATCGTGTCCGCGGGGGGTCCAGGGGGGTCGCCCCCCCGGGCAAGAACAGCTTCGCGCGGCTGATCCGCGCGTGTCTGCTGCCCAGCGCGGATGTGACGGCCGTGCTAGTCGCCGCGGTCGTTACGGGTGCCGGACCTGCGCGCTGGGCAGCCTATGGCGCTGCCACCCTGGTCGTGGTCGCGCTGGCGGGCCTGTACCGGCAGCGCATCGGGCAGCGGGTCAGCGATCAGGCCGGGCGGCTCGCCGCGGCCGTGATCGTTCCGGTGCTGGTGCTGCTGCCGTGGACGGCCACGGGGCCCGCGCTGCGGCTGGCCGGCGTGGCGGTCGCCCTGGTGCTCGTCCTGCGCGCGCTCGCCTGCGCTGGCCTGCGGGCGGCCTGGCGGCGCGGGCTGCTGCTCCGCCGGACGGCCATCCTGGGTTCCGCCCAGCCTGCGGGTCAGCTGGCCGGCCTGCTGCGCGCGCATCCAGAGCTCGGATTGTGCGTCTCTGGCGTACTGGACAATCAGGCTCAGGCCGGCGATAACGGACTGCCGCTGCTCGGGCGACTGAGCGAGACCGCCGCTGTCCTCGCCCGATTCGAGGTCAGCCAGGTCCTCGTCTGCTTCCCCGCGGCCACGCACGCCGAGCTGATCGACGCGGTCCGCGCGTGCCGGGCGCACGGTGCCCGGGTCAGCGTGCTGCCGCGGCTGCGAGAGCTGGGCGCGGCGGTGCCGCGGGCGAGCCTCGACGAGATCTGGGGCGTGCCGCTGATCCCGCTGCGCGCCGACCCGCTGGCGCCGGCGCGCCGGCTGGCCACCCGGCTCACCGATCTGGCCTTCGGGTCGGTGCTGCTGATCCTGACCGCTCCGCTCATGCTGCTGATGGCCGCAGCGGTGCGGCTGGACCTGCGCCTGCCGCCGCTGTTCCGCCAGGTGCGCGTGGCCGGCCGCGGCCGGCTCGCGACGATCACCAAGCTGCGTACGCTGCGGCCGGCCGGCGACCCGGACACCACCTGGGTTGTCAGCGCCAGCCAGTGCACCGCCGTGGGCCGCGTGCTGCGCGGCACGCACGCCGACGAGCTGCCTCAGCTCGCGAGCGTCGTCCGGGGCGACATGGCCCTTGTCGGCCCCCGGCCGGAGCGGCCTCATTTCGCGGCGCAGATGGCCGGAACTGTGGACGGCTACGCCGACCGCGAGCGCGTCCGGGCCGGACTCACCGGCTGGGCGCAGGTCCACGGGCTCACCGGCGATACGTCGATCCACGATCGCGCGCGATTCGACAACTTCTACATCGAGTACTGGTCGATCTGGCTTGACCTGCTCATCCTGGCCCGGACGGTGCCGTCCGCACTCTCCGGTGCCCTGCACATATCCCGAGGAGGAACGCCGTGAAGGTTCTGCACGTGATCACCGGACTGGGCGTCGGCGGCGCCGAGCTGCAGCTGCGGGGGATCCTCCAGCAGACGCGGCACGACGCCGATGTCGTGACGCTCTACAACCCCGGCCCGGTTGCCGACATGATCAGGGCCGACGGCACGGCGGTGCGCAGCCTCGGGATGCAGAGCAACACCCAGCTGTCCACGCTGCTCCGGCTCCGCCGCCTCATCCGGGCCGGGCGCTACGACGTCGTGCACGCGCACCTGTACCGATCCCAGATCTACGGCCGTCCTGCCGCCTGGCTGGCCGGAACGCCCGTCGTGGTCAGCACGGAGCACTCGATCGGCGAGACGCACCTGGAACGCCGGCCCATGACCCGGCCGGTCCAGGCGCTGTACCTGGCGACCGAGCTGTTCTCGGACACGACCATCGCGGTGTCGGACGCGGTCAGGGACCGGATGGCCAGGTGGGGCGTCCGCGCCCGCAAGCTGACCATGATCCCGAACGGGGTGGACCTGCAGCGGGTCGCGTTCGATCCCGGCGGGCGCAAGCGGGTGCGCGCCGAGCTTGGCCTGCGCGCCGCCGACTACGTCATCCTGCTGCTCGGCCGGCTGGACGCGAACAAGCGCTTTGACCTCGCGATCGAGGCCGCGGCGCCGAGCCTGTCGGGCTCGGTGAAGATGGTCGTGGTCGGCGGCGGCGCCGAGCGCGACCACCTGGAGGAGACCGCGCGCCGGTGCGGCGTCGCCGACCACGTGGTGTTCGCC
This sequence comes from Streptosporangiaceae bacterium, assembly GCA_036758685.1. Taxonomy (GTDB): domain Bacteria; phylum Actinomycetota; class Actinomycetes; order Streptosporangiales; family Streptosporangiaceae; genus JAJYUU01. The sequence continues at coordinate 16,943 of DAIOWC010000054.1, forward strand.
GGCGAGCGGCACGATGTGGCCGCGGTCCTGTCGGCGGCCGACCTCCTCGTCGCATCGTCGCGCCAGGAGACCTTCGGCCTGTGCGTGCTGGAGGCGCTGGCCAACGGCGTCCAGGTGCTGTACACCACGTGCCCGGCGCTGGAGGGGACGAGCGTCGCCCGGGCCCGCCACGTGCCGGACACCGTGTCCGGCCTCGGCGAGGCGATCGGCTCGGCCGTCTCCGCGGGCCACATCCTGCGAGCGCCCGAGCCAGTCGTGGCCGACCAGTTCGGCATCGCCGCGGTGACCGGCCGCATCGACGACCTCTACGAGCGGCTCGCCGCCCGGAGGTCCTGGCGGACCCTGGCCGCCCGCCGCCGGCGGCGCCAGGCGAGGCCGCCGATCGTTCTTCGTCCCACGAAACTCAGCTGGGCGGACGTCCCGCTGGCCGACGCGGCTGCCGGAGGTGCGGCATGAGGTGTCTGGTTACCGGCGCTGCCGGGTTCATCGGTTCCCATCTCACTGAGCATCTGCTGGCCGAAGGGCACGAGGTCATCGGGCTCGACGATCTCAGCACCGGCCGGGAGGAAAACCTGGCCGCGGTCGCCGGGCACCCGCGGCTGACCCTGATCCAGGACTCGATCCTGAACGAGCTGACCGTCTACCGGCTCACGGCGGGCGCCGACTGCGTCTTCCACCTGGCCGCGGCCGTCGGGGCGTTCGTGATCAGGGACAAGGCCCTGGACAGCCTGCGGACCAACATCCACGGCACCGAGAACGTGGTGGCCGCCGCTAGTCGCCACGGCGCCCGCCTGCTCGTGGCGTCGACCAGCGAGATCTACGGGAAGAACACGAAGATCGGGCTGCGCGAGGACGACGACCGGATCATCGGCTCGCCGCTGCGGTCACGCTGGACCTACGCCGAGGCCAAGGCGATCGACGAGAGCCTGGTCGACGGCTACGTGCACGAGCTCGGCCTGCGGGCAGTGATCGTGAGGCTGTTCAACACCGTCGGCCCGCGGCAAAGCGGCCGGTACGGCATGGTGATCCCGCGGTTCGTCCGGCAGGCCCTCACCCGCGAGCCGCTGACGGTCTTCGGCACCGGCGACCAGATCCGCTGCTTCTGCCACGTGCTGGACGTCGTGCCGGCGCTGCACCGCCTGATCATGTCCGACGAGGCGGCCGGCCACGCGGTGAACCTCGGCAGCAGTGAGCAGGTCTCGATCGCCGAGCTGGCCCGGCGCGTGATCAAGGCCACCGGGTCGTCCAGCGGCATCGAGCACAGCTCCTACCTGGAGGTGTACGGCTCGGGCTACGAGGACATGCAGCGGCGGGTGCCGAACTGCGACCTGGCAGCCCAGCTGGTCGGGTTCGCCGCGACCAGGTCGCTGGACGAGATCATCCGCGCCGTCATCGGCGATCAGCAGGCCAGGCTCAGCCTGACCGCCGGGGCCGCGCCATAGACGCCCGAAGGGTGGAATCGCAGTGCGTATCGGTAGCCAGGACAGCAGCCGCGACCTTAAGGGCGGTGCTGGCCCGGAGGGACGACCCCCCGGAGCCCCCCGCGGACAGGTCCGGCCGGTACGCCGCGCGCTCGCCAAGGCCGCCTGGCCGGCGCTTGCCCTGGTCGCCATCGCCCTGGTCGCCCTGACCCTCGTGACGAACCTGGGGTCAGGCACCAGGCACACCCTGGTCGTCGCGGCCATCCCGTTCTGGAACATCGAGCACGACACCTCGGTGGTGCTCGCCAACCGCAAGGACGTCAACGAGGTCTCGCCGTGGATCTACGGCATGAACTCCTCCGGCGTGATCGTGCCGCAGTACAGCCAGGCCCAGGCGGGCACCATCACCGCCGACATCGCCAAGATGCGCGCGGCGCACCTGCGCGTCGTGCCGAGCATCGCCAACACCATCAACGGCAACTGGGCGTATCAGCCGATCGCGCGCATCCTGCACGATCCGGCCCTGCGGCACGAGCACGTCGCGGCCATCCTCGCGCTCGTCGAACGGGAGCACTACGCCGGCATCGACATCGACTACGAGCAGCTGCATCCCGGCGACCGGCAGGTGTTCACGCAGTTCATCACCGAACTCGGGGCCGCCCTGCACAGCCACGGCAAGGTGCTGTCGGTCGACGTGTTCCCGCAGGCATCCGCCGCCAAGGGCCAGGCCAATCCGCTCGCGGCCGCCCAGGACTACGCGGCGCTCGGCAAGGTCGCCGACCAGGTCCGCGTCATGGGCTTCAACTATCACTGGGCCACCTCGCCCGCCGGTGCCGTCGCCCCGGTGAACTGGGTCAGGTCGGTCCTGAAGTATGCCACCAGCCAGGTGCCCGCGAGCAAGGTCATTCTCGGCATCCCGCTGTACGGCTTCGACTGGCCCGACGGGCAGCAGCCGGCGCAGACGATCAGCTGGCTGCAGGCACTGCGGCTGTCGCGGCAGTATCACGTGACGGCGAGCTATAACAAGGCCACCCAGGCGCCGTACTTCAGCTACACCACCGGCGGCCGGGCCCACAAGGTGTGGTTCGAGAACGAGGCGAGCTCGAGGGCGAAGTTCGAGGTCGTCAAAGGCCACAGTGCCGGCGGGATCTACCTGTGGATGTACGGGTATGAGGACCCGGGGACCTGGCCGACGCTCCGGTCGGTGCTGCCGACGTCCGGGCCTAACGCCAGTAGCGCAGCGGCGGGGGTGCCGTAATGCCAGTGCTGCCATGGTGGTTCCTCGCCGTCTTCGTGCTCGGCGTGAACTTCGTGATCTGGGGCTCCGTGGGTGCGATCCGGCTGACCGAGTCGCGCGCCGGCCGGCTGTCCCGCCACCGCAAGCAGGCGGCTCCGGCGAGGAACGACGCCTCCGGCGCGAGCCAGGGTTCGCTGACCGTCAGTCAGGTGGCGGTGCTGATGCCGGCGCACAACGAGTCCGCGGTGCTGGCCGCCAGCCTCGATGCGATCATGAAGCTGGTGCCGGCGAGCAACATTCACGTGGTGTCCGACGGGTCAACCGATGACACGCCGGACATCGCCCGGCGGGCCGGCGTCCAGGTGTATGAGACCAGGAGCAACGTGGGCAAGGCCGGCGCGCTGCAGGAAGCCATCGGTCATTTCCAGCTGATCCGGCGGTATCCCGTCGTGCTGCTGCTTGACGCCGATACCCGCGTCGACCCCGACTACTTCGCCGAGGCGCTGCCGCTGTTCAACGAGCCGGAGGTCGTCGCCGTCGCCGGCTGCGTCCGCACGGCGCGTGACCGCCGGCTCTCGCTGGCGGGCAACGTGCTGGTCGGCCACCGGGAGCGAATCTACGCGATCGGCCAGCGCGCGCTGAAGTTCGGGCAGACGTATCTGCGCGCCAACGCCACGCACATCGTCCCCGGCTTCGCGTCGATGTACCGGACCTCGGTGCTCCCGAACATGGAGATGAACCCGCCGGGGCTGGTGATCGAGGACTTCAATATGACCTTCGAGGTCTACCAGAAGCGGCTGGGCAAGGTCGCGTTCACGCTCAAGGCGGTGGCCGAGACCCAGGATCCGGACACCCTGCCCGACTACATCAGGCAGACCCGGCGGTGGGCGATCGGCCTCTGGCAGACCGTGCGGCGCCACCCGCCGCGGGCCAACCTGTTCACCGCGATGCTGGCCGTGCTCCTGCTCGAGCTGATCACCTCGAGCGCCATCTTCCTGATGCTGCCGATGCTGATGCTGGTTCTTGTCCTGCCCGACCTGGCCCACAGCACACTGCACTGGCTGCCGTTCGCGGACGTGCACGCGGTGGTGGCGGCGCACATGAAGCTTTCTGCCGTCCTCTTCGGTGTCGCGCTGCCCGACTACGCGCTGACCTGTCTGGTGGCCGTGCTCGAGCGGCGGCCGCGGCTGCTGCTGGTTGGCTTCTTCTTCCCGTTTCTGCGGATCATCGACGCTGCTATCGGCCTGTGCGCGATCCCGGCGGGCTGGCTCGTGCGGTCCAACGGCACCTGGAAGAGCCCGGCGAGACGCGCGATCGACGGAGCGCCTGAGCCCGTGGCCATCCCGGCGGGCCAGGCCGAGCCGGTGGTGCCCGATGCCGAGCGGACGCGGGTAGGAGCCGAGTCCGCCGAGTCGCCGTCGGCTTCGCCGGTTTTCGCGAACTTCGTCCCAGAAAAGACTCATGCACATGGATGAGCAACGCGTTCTGCGCCTCCGGCATGGTGGACAGATGAATCCGATCCGGCTCCTGCTGGCCGATGACCACCTCATGGTCACCGAGGCTCTGGGCTCGCGCCTCGGGGCTGCGCCGGATCTCTGGATCGCGGGCAGGTGCGCCGCGACCGATCCCAACCTGCTGGCTATCGTCCGGGGCGTGCGGCCCGACGTCGTCGCGATCGACATCGAGCCGTTCGGCGCGACCGCCACCTCGGTGCTGGAGGAGCTCGCCGCGATCCGCCCCGAGGTGCGCGTGGTGGTCCTGACCGCTGACCGGCACGTGGCGCACGCCGTGGCCGCGGCTAAGGCCGGAGTCGCCGCGTGGGTCGCCAAGGAACAGGACGCATCCGAGTTCGAGACCGTGGTCCGCGGGGTGGTCAGGGGCCGGTCCTGGTTCCCGCCGGACATGCTGGGCGAGATCCTGCGCGAGCTGCGCGCCGAGGCGAGCCGCGTCCGCAGCGGTGATCCGCTCGAGGGCCTGAGCGCCCGCGAGCGCGAGATCCTCCAGGCCATGATGACCGGCAAGCAGGGCAGGCAGATCGCCAGTGAGCTGCTGATCTCGGCGGACACGGTCCGTACGCACACGCAGAACATCTACGCGAAGCTGGATGTCCACAGCCGCCTCGAGGCGGTCAGTGTTGCCCGGGCCGCGGGCCTGCAGCCCAGCGATGGTGAGCAATGAGCGGCCGCCCGCTGCGGATCGCAACCGTCATCACGCGGCTTGAGGGCGGGGCGGGGCAGCATGCCCTGCGCGGCGTGCAGGCACTGGACCGTGACCGGTTCGCGCCGGTCATCATCACCGGGTCCGGCGGCCGGCTGGTGGCTCAGGCGGCCGAATGCGGCATCGAGGTCGTGATCGAGCCGATGCTGCGCCCGACCATCGCCCCCCGCACCGACGTGCGGGCCGTGCGCTGGCTCAGCTCGGTGTTCGCCGGTCTGCGCCCCGATGTGGTGCACACGCACTGTGCGAAGGCCGGCGCCATCGGCCGTCTGGCAGCGCGGCGCGCCGGGATCGGGCGGATCGTCCACACCTATCACGGCTTCCCGTTCCACGAGTTTCAGTCGGCCGCCCGCCGTCAGGCCTACATCGCGATGGAGCGGCGGCTGGGCAGCTTCACCGACGTCGGCCTGTGCGTCGGCACCGGCGTGGCGGTCGAGGCGATCCGGCGCCGCCTGCTGCCGCCTGAGCGGGTGCGGACCATCGCCGTGCCGGTCGAGAGCACGGGTGCCGATAGCAGCGACCCGCTCGCCCGCCTGCGGGCCCGGCGGCGGCTGGGCCTCCGGCCGGGCTCGGTGGTCGTCGGTGCGGTCGGCAGGCTCACCTACCAGAAGGCCCCCGAGGATTTCGTGACGACGATCGCCGCGCTGAACCGCCCGGACGTCACCGGCGTCTGGGTTGGCGGCGGCGAGCTCAGCCAGCCGATCGCCGCCCTGGCCAAGACCTCCGGCGCAGACATCGTCCTCGCGGGTGACCGCGACGACGTCACCGACCTGCTGCCCGCTTTCGACGTGTTTGCGCTGCCAAGCCGGTACGAGGGGCTGCCAACCGTCATCGCCGAGGCGATGTCGTGCGGCGTGCCCGTGGTCGCGACGGCGGTGAACGCGGTCGGCGATCTGGTCGAGCCCGGGGTGACCGGCCTGCTCGTCCCGCCGGCCAGGCCCGACCTCATGGCCTCGGCGCTTGGCCATGTGCTGGACTCGCCCGTGGCGGCGGCCAGGATGGCCGCTGCCGCCCGGGGCCGGATTGGCAGCAGGTACGACGCGGGGACACTCGCCGCGTCGCTAGCGGCCGCCTACGCGCCCGTTAGCTCTGAGCAAGCGGACATAACCCTCGGAATAGGGCAGGTCTGCGCCCCCCGGGCTTGGCCTGCAATGCCACGTGTATTAAACTGAACAATCAGTTAGCCTCCAGGTGCTGATCGGGTGCGGGGGCCAGCAGGGGCGGATGCGGGGAGGGCCATCATGGCCTACAGGCCGATATACGGACATGGCACCACTGCTAGCACCGTCAGCGACGCTAACTTTCTCGATGCGCGCGCACATTCACGGATAGTTGCGCGCATCTTTGGCCGGGGCCTTCGAATCGGTAGCAATCCGCTGCCGCTTTGGCTCCGAAGGCCAGACGTAGTCCTGTAACTGCCAGGGCCGTCAAGTTCCTGTGGATAGCCGGGTCCTGCCTTATGGCTGACTTGGCCGACATAGGCATATCGGAATAACGGGGGGAATGCTAACAATGCCTGGAATGTCACTTCGCCAGCGAGATGACGTCACCGCGGTGCCCGTCACTTCAGAGGCTGCCACCGGCGCAGTTGGCACGCGCGGCCTGCTTCATGACCTGACGCATCAGCTCATGACGCTGTCCCTGCTAGCGGAGGCCGTGCGAGCCGATGATGCGCTGACGGGGGAGACGCGGCGCCGGATCGAGCTCGTCCAGAACGAGATGTTCCGCGCCATGGACATGATCACCGACCACATCGCGGCGGGCAGCTCGGAAGCCGCGGCGGAGTCGGACGTCACCGACGTGCGCGACCTGGCCGGGCAGATCGCGGCGCTGGCCGAGATCGTGTACGGCGCCAGGGTCCGGCTGCTGCCGGGCCCGCCGGTGAGCCTTGGCCGCAGCCCGGCGCTGCTCTGGCGCGTCCTGTCCAACGTCATCGACAACGCCGCCCGCGCGGCCGGACCGGACGGGGTGGTCGAGGTTAGCATCAGGCACGAGATCGACACCGTCATCGACGTGTTCGATAACGGGCCGGGCTTCGGCAGCGGGCCAGCCGGTGTGGCCGGCCTCGGACTGGCGGTGGTGCAGCAGCTCCTGGACACCACCGACGGGCGACTCGAGGTGGCCGACCGCGGCGTCGACGGGACCCGAGTCCGGGTTGTCTTCCGCCTGGAGCGCGAGCGCGTGGTGGTCCCCCTGGCCCGCACCGGGACGTGGCACTGATGGCCCTGACCGAAGTAGTCATAGGCGACGACCACGCGGTCTTCCTCGACGCGCTCGGCAGCGTGCTGACCGAGCAGGACTTCGCGGTTACCAAGGCGACAACTGTCGCCGAGACCATTCGCGCGGTGCGTAAGCGCCAGCCCGCCGTCTGCGTCATCGACCGTCACTTCGGTGACTCCGACGACGGCATTCACGCGATCGGTCAGCTGTCGGCCGCAAGTCCGGGCGTGAAGGTCCTCATCCTCAGCGCCGACGGGGGCAGCGACGCGATCCTGCAGGCCATGCGCGCCGGGGCGGCGGGATTCGTGCACAAGACGAGGGGCGTAGCGGTGCTCAGGCGCACCATCGAGCGGGTGCTGGACGGCGAGGTCGTCGTCGAGGCTCCGGCCGCCACGGGCGTCCGGCCGCATCTGGCGGCGCAGCGGGACGCGCACCGGCTGGCCGCCTACCTCACGGCCAGAGAATGGCAGTGCCTGGAGCTGCTCGTCGAGGGCCAGGACACCGCGGCGATGGTCGCGACCCTGGGCGTATCGTCGGCCACGGTCAGGACGCACGTGCAGTCGCTGCTCGGCAAGCTCGGCGTGCACTCCCGGCTGGAGGCGGCCGCGTACGCGGTGCAGCACGGCCTGCTCGACGACGCCGTCAGGCGGACGGACCTGGCGAGCTAGCCAGCGGGCGAGCACTAAACTCCATGGGCATGTCCAGGCCCCGCGTGTTCTCCGGCATCCAGCCCACTGCCGATTCCTTCCATATCGGCAATTACCTGGGCGCTCTGCGCCAGTGGGTGTCGCTGCAGGAAACTCACGACACCGTGTACTGCGTGGTCGACCTGCACGCCATCACCGTGCCGCAGCAGCCCGCTGACCTGCGCCGGCGGACCAAGGTGGCGGCTGCCCAGCTCTTCGCGGCCGGCCTTGACCCGGAGCGCTCGATCGTATTCGTGCAGAGCCACGTGCCCGAGCATGCCGAGCTGGCCTGGGTGCTGTCGTGCATGACCGGGTTCGGCGAGGCCAGCCGGATGGTCCAGTTCAAGGACAAGTCCGCCAAGGGCGGCGCCGAGGCCGCCAGCGTGGGCCTGTTCACCTATCCGATCCTCCAGGCCGCGGACATCCTCCTTTATGACACCGACCAGGTGCCGGTTGGCGAGGACCAGCGCCAGCACCTCGAGCTGACCAGGGATCTGGCCCAGCGGTTCAACAGCCGCTTCGGGCCGACGTTCGTGGTACCGGGCCCGTACATCCTGGCCGAGGTGGCGAAGATCGCCGACCTGCAGGACCCGTCGATCAAGATGAGCAAGTCCGCGTCCTCGCCGCAGGGCATCATCGACGTGCTCGAGGACCCGGCCTCGATCCGCCGGAAGATCATGCGCTCCGTGACCGACGCGGGGGACGAGGTGCGCGCCGACGAGCAGGCCAAGCCGGGCGTGACCAACCTGCTGCGGATCTACTCCGCGCTGTCGGGCGAGCCCGTCGCCGAGGTTCAGGCGAAGTTCGCCGGCAGCGGGTACGGCGCCTTCAAGAAGGAACTCGCCGAGATCGTCGTGGACGCGTTCGCGCCGGTCCGGGAGCGGACCGAGAAGCTGCTCGCGGATGAGGGCGAGCTCGACCGGCTGCTTGCCTCGGGCGCCGCCAGGGCCCAGGTGCTGGCCACCGAGACGATGAACCGCGTCCGCGACCGGGTTGGCTTCCTCCCGGCTCGCTAGCGTCCGGTCGACAGCAGCGGCGGGCACCCCGTTCCGTCTCCTGCTGAGTAATCAACGCGAGCCGGGGTAGCTGCGCGCGCGCAGGCAACAACTAATCCCCTCGCCTGCGCTGGGAGCAACTGACATGACTGCAACGCTACGAACCCCGCGTAGCCGGGGCGCGCTTGGTGGCGTGCTGCTGGTGCTGCTGGGCATCTGGGGCGCGCTGATCCCGTTTATCGGGCCCTACTTCCACTACGCCTACACGCCGAACACGACCTGGGACTACACCAGCGGCCGGCTCTGGCTGGAGGTGCTGCCCGGTGCGGCCACACTGTTCGGCGGTCTGCTTGTGCTGATCAGCAAGCTGCGGCCGGTGGCGATGTTCGGGGCGCTGGTCGCCGCGCTCGCGGGCGTCTGGTTCGCCGTCGGCGGGCTGGTCGCGCACGCGTGGGCCCGGCTGCCCGGGGCCGGGACTCCGGTCGGCGGGGCGACCAGGACCGTCCTCGAGCAGCTTGGCTTCTTCACCGGGCTGGGCGTGCTGATCGCGTTCGTGGCCGCCGGCGTGCTCGGCCGGTTCACCGTGGTCGGCGTGCGCGACGTCGCGGCCGCGGCCAGGGCCACCGCGGCCGACGACAGCACGGCGGCGACGCCGGTCACCGCGCCGTCGGCTAAGCCGGTGCGCACCTCGTCGAACCCGCTGCGCCGTCTGGCGCTCTCGTCGCCGGTCGTCAAGGGCAGGCGTACGAAGGACAGCGACTCGGCTGCGGCCGATGAGGCTGCCGCCGAGCGGGAGAGCGCGAGCACCAGCTCCAGCTAATCCGCGGCAACGTCGCGAGACGGCCAGCAGGGACACGAACTCAGCGCTGCTGGCCGTCTCGGGAAGCTCAGGCGCGGGCCTATTTCCTGGCGGCCGCTAGCTTCCGTCTGGTCAGCAGCAGGCCCCCCGCGGCCAGGCCCGCGAGGGCGACCGCGCCTCCGGCCAGCGCGTAGACCGGCACCCCCGAGCCGCCCGCGTGCTCGCCGGCCACGGCCTGGTCGGCGAGCGCCGCCGCCCCGGTCTTGGCGCCGTTGGGCACCCGCGCGCCGCTCCCGCTCCTGGCGTCGCTCTTGCCGGCGGCCGCCATCGCGGGGTGCGCCGTGGTCGCCAGCGGGGACACCAGCGTGCCGACCGGCTGGACCTTGCCGTTCATGGCGAAGCCCCAGTTGAGCAGCTTCTCGGCCGAGGTGATCTCCTGCAGGGGCGTGCAGTGCAGGATCGTCACGATCAGCGTGACGCCATGGCGCCTGGCCATGCCGATATAGGTAGCCTCCGAGCTCACCGTCCAGCCAATCTTGCCGCCGATGCCGCCGGGATACTTGGTGAGCAGGTAGTTCTGGTTGAGCAGGGTCTCGAAGTGGCCCGGCTTGACCTCGAACCTGGTGGCCAGCGTGGAGTCGTACTTCATGAACGCGGGAGTCGCGAGCGCCTGCCGCGCGATCAGCGCCTCGTCGTAGGCGGAGACCACCTGGCCGGCTGCGGGGAGGCCGTTGGGCTGCTTGGCGACCACGTCGTAGGCCTGCAGGTGATGCGCCTCGGCGTTGATGAGCGCCATGCCGCGGCTGAACGAGCCGGTGGCCTGGGTGAGGGCGACCGCCGCGTCGTTGGCGGAGATGAGCAGCAGCGCGCGGAACAGGTCGGCGACCTGGTACTTGTGGCCAGGGATCAGGCCGACGATGTTCGGCTCGACCGAGGCGGCCAGCTGGCTGGCGGTCACCATCGCGTCCGGGTTGAGGCGCGGGATGAGCGTGATCGCGGTGAGGACCTTCAGGGTGCTCGCCGGGCCGAACTGACCGTGCGGATCCCTGGCCGCCAGGACCTGGCCGGTGCTGGCGTTGGCGATGACCCAGGCGGATGCCGGGACGCTCGGCAGGAGCCGCGGGTGTCCCGCCGGATAGTGCACGACGGTGCTGTGGTCCGCCATGAGGGGTCCGCCAATGGCGTCAAGCACAGAGCGTGACGACGTCGCCGGCCCCTTCGCGGTCGACTGGGCTGCCCCGACCGCCGCCAGCGGTCCGGCGAAAACGCAGATCGCCGCGACCATGGTCGCGAGGATCACAATGAGCCGAGCTCTAGGCCTCATACCGCCTTCAATCTCCGATCACAGTTAGCCTGCGACGCCGCTACTCTCTGCAACCGCCGCAGGCTGGTGTGCAGCTTAATGCTGGTTGAGCGCTTGGTGCGTCACGCGCTGTGACTTTCCCCACGTAGGCCGTTACTTGCACGCGCCATAATCTGGTTCTATGAGGCGCATATCGGAGTCAGGCATCCCGATCGAAAGTGTCTATGGCCCCAAGGAAATACAAAACCTTGACCCGGAAGCCGATCTGGGCGCGCCGGGGTCGTTCCCGTTCACCAGGGGCGTCTACCCGACGATGTACGTGACGAGGCCCTGGACCATGCGGCAATACGCCGGATTCTCGACCGCGGCCGAGTCCAACCAGCGCTATCACCAGCTCATCGATGCGGGGACGACCGGACTGTCGGTGGCGTTCGACCTGCCGACGCAGATGGGCTATGACTCCGACTCGGGCCCGGCCCGCGGCGAGGTCGGCAAGGTGGGCGTCGCCATCGACTCGCTCGAGGACATGCGGCTGCTTTTTCACGGCATTCCGCTGGACAAGGTCTCGACGTCGATGACGATCAACGCCCCCGCCGCGCTCCTCCTGATGCTCTACCAGCTGGTCGCCGAGGAGCAGGGCATCACGGCGGATCAGCTGTCCGGCACGATCCAGAACGACATTCTCAAGGAATACATCGCGCGCGGGACCTACATCTATCCGCCGAAGCCGTCGCTGCGCCTGGTTGCCGATACCTTCGCGTACTGCCGGGCCGAGATCCCGCGCTGGAACACCATCTCGATCTCCGGCTATCACATGGCCGAGGCCGGGGCCACGCCCGTGCAGGAAATAGCGTTCACGCTGGCGAATGCGCGCGAGTACGTGCGCACCGCCATTGAGTCGGGGCTGGCGGTCGATGAGTTCGCGCCGCGGTTGTCGTTCTTCTTCGTCGCCCGGACGACACTGCTTGAGGAAGTAGCGAAATTCCGCGCCGCCAGGCGCCTGTGGGCGCACATCATGCGCGACGAGTTCGGCGCGGTTGACCCGCGGTCCCAGATGCTGCGCTTCCATACCCAGACCGCCGGCGTGCAGCTGACCGCTCAGCAGCCGGAGGTGAACCTCGCCCGGGTCACCCTGCAGGCGCTGGCCGCGGTACTCGGCGGCACCCAGTCGCTGCACACGAACTCCTACGACGAGGCCATCGCGCTGCCGAGCCAGAAGGCGGCCAGGCTCGCCCTCCGCACTCAGCAGGTGCTGGCGAACGAGACCGATCTCACCGACACCGTCGACCCGCTCGCTGGCTCCTATGCCGTGGAGGCGCTCACCGACGGCGTCGAGGAGCAGGCCAGGGAACTGCTGGCCAAGGTCAGCGACCTCGGCGGGGCCGTAGCGGCGATCGAGCAGGGCTTCCAGAAGGCCGAGATCGAGCGCTCGGCCTACCGCATAGCTCTCGAGATCGACACCGGCGAGCGCAAGGTCGTTGGCGTCAACGCCTACGTCAGCAATGACGATGAGCCGTACGAGCCGCTCCGCCTGGATCCGGCCATCGAGAAGGAGCAGGCGGCGCGCCTGGCCGACCTGCGCGCCCGGCGCGATAACGCGGACGTCCGGCGCCGGCTCGACGAGGTCAAGCGGGTCGCAGGCAGTCAGGAGAATTTGCTTTATCCCTTGCGGGAGGCTCTGCGCGCGCTCGCGACGGTGGGCGAGGTATCGGACGCGCTGCGCGAGGTCTGGGGTGTCTATCAGCCACCCGAGGTGTACTAATCCGCCGCGACGTGACGATTTCGACAATCTCGCAACGTCAGCGGAACCGGCCGGGCGAGCGGTACGATGCTGGCCAGTACACAGCGAATCTCGTCAGCGAGCGGCGGGAAGCGGTATCGGCGCATCCAGCGCAGTAGTGGCTTGTCAGGCGGTTGGAGTCGCTCGCAAGCAGGACTTGAGCATTGACGTCGACGCGTTCAGGTTTCGGCTGCGCATCTGCCGGTACCTAGCGGTGGTTGGACGTGGGTCCTGCCGATAAACCCGGAGCCGATGGCACCGGGAAGTTCTGGAGCGGGCATCCGGCAAGGCCACGCTTGCTAGCGGACTGGAGTGAGCTCGAGGACGATATGGAAACGCTGGATAGTGCCAGAATGAACCCCAGGTCGCGGTGGGATCCGATCGGGGGTCGGGGCACCGTGGAGGCACGGCGGGCAAGTTTGGCTGCCGCGCCGCCATTCGTTGCCGACGGGGAGGCAGCCCATGGCCGAGCATGACCTAGAGGGCGAGCTCGACGCGTTCCTAGCCGGGCATGAGAAGGAACTCATCGAGTTCCGGCGAGACCTGCATGCTCACCCGGAGACCGGCTACCACGAGTACCGGACGACGCGCCGGATTGCCCTCCGGCTGGAGGCGGCCGGGCTGCGGCCTTCGATACTGCCCAAGGGCACCGGCCTGCTGGTCGACATCGGCAGCGGATCGCCCGATGAGCCGGTCGTCGCCCTGCGCGCGGACATCGACGCCCTGCCGATCAACGACGAGAAGGACGTTCCCTACCGGTCGACCAACCGCGGAGCGTGCCACGCCTGCGGTCACGACGTGCACACGTCGATCCTGCTGGGGACCGGCCTGTTCCTGGCCAGGACCGCCGCCGCCAGGGCCCTGCCGGGCCGGGTCCGGCTGATCTTCCAGCCCGCCGAGGAAGTGCCGGGCGGGGCCATGGACGTCATGGCCGCCGGCGGCATCGCGTCGGTTGACCGGATCTTCGCCCTGCACTGCGAGCCCCGGCTGGACGTCGGCAAGATCGGCACGCGGACCGGCCCGATCACCGCCGCGTGCGACAAGCTGACGGTGAAGGTCACCGGCCCCGGCGGGCACACCGCGAGGCCGCACCTGACCGCCGACCTGGTCTTCGCGCTCGGCAAGATCATCACGGAGGTGCCGGCCGCGCTGTCGCGCCGGGTGGACCCCCGCTC
>DAIOWC010000055.1:0-13708 GCA_036758685.1 Streptosporangiaceae bacterium
GATTGAACCCAAGCCCGCGAATCGCGGGCAGCTGACGCCTGATGATCGCTCTGGGCGATGACGGCCCGCCGGTTGTGCAAGATCAACAACCTGTGACCGTACCCGGCAGTTCTTCGCCGACTGGCTCAAGCGAGACCCAGGCCGCCTCGGCGCGTCGCTGGAAGACTTCGTCGGCCATCCCGCATACAACACCAACCAGCTGCGAGAGGACCTGGACCGGTTCATCTTCCTGCTCGGCGGCAGCCACGGCGAGCCCATCTTCGGCCCGCTGCGGTGACACCCCGTCAGCCTCTCCACGGCGTGTTCACCGGCTGGCCAGAAAGCCGCAGTCGCAATCGGGGCAACACCCGCTATCCCCGTCCTCCCGCCCGCGATCCTGTCGCCGGGCCAAGATCACAGTCAAGGGCGCTCGCTGCGCTCGCGTCCTGCGGATGGCGCTACGCGCCACCCCTGAGTGTGATCTTCCCCGGCAAGATCCCGGCGCCTATCGAGAGGACGGGGATACAGTAGGCCACCAGCCTCATTCCGGTCACAAATAGGAGAGGCCGGCAGGAGGCATCCCGGCATGCTGCTGATCTTGTGGACTACATGCTGGCTGGCCGCTGCCGCTGCGGTGATCGCCGACGTCATACGGCCCCGCCATCGGCACGACCCGCGCCAGACCAGGTACCTGCGCCTGACTGAGCTAAGCGTGATGGTCGTGGCTACCGGAGGCATCCTCAACTACTTCCTGAACGACCATCAGCTGCGAGGCAGTTACGCCCTCCGGATGGCCGCCGACGGCATCCAGCTCGCTGGATATCTCGGCGCCGTCTCCTCCTCGCTCCGGCGTCTCACCATCGCGCGCAAGGCATGACAAGGCCCTCCCGGAAAACCTGGAAGAACAGGCTGGTGTTCTGGCTCCCCTTTGCCGGTATCTACGTCGCGGGCACCCTGGGGCTCGGCTGGCTCATCGGCTCCCCGTTCGGGATCACCCGATGGGCACTGGGAACCGCCGCCATCCTGGCGGTCTGGGCAGCTGGCAAATGGACGTCGCGCCAGATCGAGCGACGGCTAACACGTGCAGCGCGGCGCACCGACCCCGGGCGACTGAGAAGATGGGCAGATCGCGCTCTATCGCAATGGTGGAGCCGACCCTAGAAACCGTCAACCATCACGTGAAGCCAAATCGTCAACGATCTCCTGGCTGAAGGCACCAGCCTGGTGCTTCAGCCTGGTGCTTCGAGTCCGGCGGAACCTACCTGCTACGTCTTCCGCGGCAGAAAGTGTCGGCGCCCTCCGGGTCGACTGCGGTCGACGGGTTCCTGCGACGACTGCCCCGGGATCGAGGCACTCGGCCACGACTACCGGTCAGCCAACACATTCGTGGGGAAGCGCCGCCCACCTGCTCCGACGAGCCGCGGCGTGTCGGGAGATAGCTTGCCAGGCCTACGCCGCTTAGGGTGCCGAGCAGAGATCGCGACCAGGCGATTGCCCGAGCGCTCGGCGATCTTGTTCGCGATGTCCGTCCGCCTGCGCTTGAGCCTGGCGCGGCGCGTCGAGAGGTCGTCAACTGAGCCATGATCGGGTCAGTCTGTGGCACGCATGTGGCACGACATGAGGTCTCTGGTTAACCTGGCCGGGCCTGAACCTGGACGACTAGTCGCCTGAACTGGGGTTTCCGGTTGGAGCGGGCGAAGGGAATCGAACCCTCATGACCAGCTTGGAAGGCTGGGGCTCTGCCATTGAGCTACGCCCGCGCGGCGACTGCCCTCCGTAGCGTACCGGTTCTCGCCCGGCCCTCGGATCGCTCGCTGACCTGGCGACCGAGGCCTTCCCCCGCCGGCAGGGCCCTTCTCGTTGCATGATGATGGGCAAGCTCCCGCCAGTTAGCCCCCGGAGGCAGACCCATGCCGGTAGTGCTCGTCGAGATCACGGACTTCGTCGCGACGGTGACGCTCAACCGCCCCGACCGCCGGAACGCCCTGTCCGGCGATCTGATCTCCTCCCTGCGAGCCACGCTGGCCGGCCTGGACAACCAGGCCGACGTCCGGGCCATCGTGCTCACCGGTGCCGATCCCGCCTTCTGCTCCGGCCTCGACCTGACCGAACTCGGCAGCCCGGACGGCCCTCTCCGCAGCGTCACGGCTGGGCCGGTGGTTCCCGACCTGGCCAAGCCGCTGATCGGGGCCATCAACGGGGTTGCCGTCACCGGCGGGCTTGAGCTCGCCCTTGCCTGCGACTTTCTCGTGGCCTCCGAGCGGGCGAGGTTCGCGGACACGCACGCGCGGATGGGCATCCAGCCGGGCTGGGGCCTGACGGTCGCGCTGCCCGAGGCGGTGGGCCTGCGCCGGGCCAGGGAGATGAGCGCGACCGGCAACTTCGTCAGCGCGCAGACGGCGCTGGCGTGGGGACTGGTGAACCACGTCGTTCCGCACGACGACCTGCTCGACTTCGCCGTGAGGCTCGCGGCCGACGCGGCCTCCAGTGACCAGGCGGCCCTGCGGACGATCTTCGGCACCTACGACGAGGGAGCGCTGGGCACCGCTCGCGAGGCGCACGCGGTGGAGGCGCAGGCGCACGCGCGCCTGCACGCTCGCGGCATCAACGCCGACCAGGTGGCGCAGCGCCGCGCCGCGGTGATCGAGCGCGGGCGGACCCAGGCCTAGTTTCTTAGACAGCGGAACGGCGGTCCCCGTGGTCGGTGAGCCAGTACGCCAGCAGCGCGCCCTGGCGGTCATCGCCGAACGGCTGAAGGGGATGCCCGAGGTTCGCGGCGCGATCCTTATCGGGTCCATCGCGGGGGGCGTCGCGGACGCGGCCAGTGATGTCGACCTGATCATCTGCCCGGTGCCTGACCAGTTCGCCGCCGCCTGGGAGCGCAGGCACGACGTCCACGGCCCGCAGACCCTGGTCTGCTGGGACGACCGCCGGGACGGTAAGGCCGAGGTGGGCGTGCACCGGTGGGTGACCGAGGACATGGTGCTGATCGAGGCCTTGTTCGCAACCCCGGCGAGCGGAGCGCGGCTAGCGCCGCCCTGGCAGATGCTCGTCGGCAGCGAGGACGTGGCGAGGTCGCTGACCCCGCGGCCGCCCGTCAGCCGGTCCGAGTTCAGCGCGGACGGGGCGCACCCCATTGACCAGGCTTTCGAGGACCTGAAATGGGCGCTCCGGGACCTTGCCGGCGAGAACGCCGGCGCCCGCGAGCGGCCGGCTTAGTTCGGCTGCCCGTCCGCGTCCGCTCGGGCCGGCCACGGCCGCATCCCGATGTTCGGGCTCCCCGCCCACTCAGCTGCCGTCGCCTGGTCCCGGCGTCGCTGCAGCCGCACGGTCTCGATAGTCCCCGTCACACCGACGGCCAGCACGGCGAGCCCGATGCCCTCGACGGCCGACTCACCGAACGCCAGGCCGCCGAGCGGAACGATGGCGCCGGCCAATGCGATCAGCCAGACCTGGATCAGGTTCCTCGGCTGCCGCGGACCGCTTCGGCGCGGCGTGCCCCGACGGCGATCGGACTTCCGCATCGGCTACATTCCCGCCGCCGCGAGGCAGTCCGACTCCGATCCGCCGGGATCTGCCATCGCGCTGCGGTACCAGTCGATCTTCTCTTCCAGATGCCGGTGCTGCGCGTGCAGCAGCGCGATCCGCTCCTGCACCTGGCGGTCATGCTCCGTCAGCAGCCGCAGGCGCTCGGCCATCGTGTCGTCCCCGTCCCGGCTGAGCTCGGCATACCTGCGCATCTGCGCGATCGGCATGCCGGTATCGCGCAGACAGCGCAGGATGCCGAGCCAGTCAAGGTCGTCGCGGTCGAACCGGCGGTGCCCGCTCGGCGTCCGCTCGATCCCGTCGAGCAGGCCTATCCGCTCGTAATACCGCAGGGTATCGAGGCTGAAGCCGGACTGCTCGGCTGCCTGGCTAGGCGAGAAATGGCCGGTCATGCCCCAGAGCATGGCATATGGAGCGCGCTCCAGGTCAATCTCCAGGGGGTCCCAGGGGTGCCTATTGCCCGTCGGCCAGGAGAGCCGCGATCTGTGTCATCTCGGCTGCGGACAGGGCACCGGTCCGCAGGGCACCAGCGTTCTCCTCGGCCTGGGCGACCGTGCGGATGCCAGGGATCGGAACTGCCCACGGGCTGCGGGCGAGCAGCCAGCCGAGCGCCCCCTGGGTCAGGGTCCGGCCGCCGCCGGTGAGCACGCCGCGGATGGCGTCAAGCCGGGCTAGCCATTCCGGGGTGGGACGGCCGGCGGTGAAGGCGGGTCCGCCCATGCCCCCGGAACGGCAGTCGTCGGCGGCTAGCTGCGACTGCGCCGTGAACTTGCCCGTCAGCAAGCCCATGGCCAGCGGGCTGCGGATGACGCACGCAAGATCGAGCGAGTCGCAGGCCGCGAACATGTCCGGCGTGTCAACGAAGACGTTCGCGCCGTGCTGGACCGCCGCGCAATTCGGTCCGGCGGCGAACGCGGCCGCGCGCGCGGGATCGTCGGTGCTCCAGCCGTAGGACCGGATCAAGCCGTCGGCGACCAGTTGTTCCAGGGCCTCGATGACTGGCTCGACATCGGCGAGCGGCATCTCAGCCTGGTGCAGCTGGTAC
Source organism: Streptosporangiaceae bacterium (assembly GCA_036758685.1). GTDB lineage: Bacteria > Actinomycetota > Actinomycetes > Streptosporangiales > Streptosporangiaceae > JAJYUU01. The sequence goes on from DAIOWC010000055.1 coordinate 4,571, forward strand.
AGGTCGACGTGATCGGTCGAAAGCCGGCGCAGGGATGCCTCGCAGGCCCGGCGGATATAGGCGGGGGAGGCGTCGGCGCCGGTCGCGACCTTCGCCCCGGCGTCAAAGGTGTAGCCGAACTTGGTCGCGATCACGACCTCGTCCCGCCGGCCCGTGAGCGCCTCGCCCAGGACCTCCTCGCTGTGCCCGCCGCCGTAGACGTCGGCGGTGTCGAAGAACGTGATGCCGAGATCGAGCGCCCGCCTGATCGCGGCGACGGACATCGCATCGTCGGTAACGCCCCAGCCGATCGGCCGGCCGTCGTCCGACATGGGGCCGCCGATGGCCCAGCTGCCGAAACCGATGTCACTGACCTTGATGCCGCTGCGTCCGAGAACCCTGGTCACTACTTGCTCCTTGATTGCCGTTGGTGTTATCACCCAATCGGCTGGAGCGCGCTCCAGGTCAAGCCGGAGAATCAGCCGCCGCCGCCGTCCCCGTTCCCGTCCCCGCCGCCGCCGTTGCCGTTGCCGTTCCCGTGATTGCCGTGGCCGTGCTGATGGCTGATGGTGGCCGTCACTACGACGGTCGATCCGATGGGAACATCGCCGGTCGCTCCCACCCAGGTCACGGTCCCGGGGAAGTCGGCTGGGTTGCGCACCCACGTGACCTGCACCTGAAGGCCAAGCCGGCGAAGGTAAGGGACCACCACGCGGACCGACCGGCCGAGGAGGGCGGCGCGGTCCACCTTCACCTGGTGTGCGGTGGCAGTTGTCGTCGTACGCCGGGTGGTCGTGGCCGTCGGCCGCCGCGCGGACCCGGACCCGGACCCGGAGCTGGCGTACATCATCCATCCGGCCACGCCGATGATCACCAGCAGCAGCAGGGTGGCGAACAGGAACGGATGCCTGCCGACCGCCGAGCGCGGCCGGCCGCCACCGGGCCAGGTCCCGTCGGGCTCCGGGGCGCCGTAGCCGGCCGACGACGTCGACATCTCCGCGAGCGTCCGGTGCCCGGGCGTGCTGGCCGCGAGAGGGTCCGCAGCCGTGGCGGCCAGGGCGGACTGCCAGGCGCCGGACGCGTAAGTCTGCCCGCCGAGGCCGGAGTCCGGAACGGGGAGCCAGCCGCCGGTGGCGCCGGCTAGGCCGTCGGCCGCCAGCTCGTCCTCGATCCGGCGGGCCCGCGCGGCGACCTCGGCGGCACTGGCGGGCCGCGCCGCGGGGTCGCGCGCGGTCAGCTCGGTTACGAGGTCGGCGAGCTGCCACGGCACCCACCTGGGCAATGGCGGCAGGCCGCTGTTCTGGTGGGCTAGCGCTACCTCGAACGGCGTTCCGGTGAACGGCACCGTTCCGGTCAGGCACTCGTAGCCGACGATGCCGAGCGCGTACAGGTCGCTGGCCGGCGTCGCCGGCAGGCCGGCGACCCGTTCCGGCGCGATGTAGGCGGGCGTGCCCATCAGCATGCCGGTCCTGGTCAGCGGGGCAGCGCCGGTCGCATACGCGATGCCGAAGTCGGTGATCTTCAGGACGCCGCCGGGGCCGATCAGCAGGTTGCCCGGCTTGATGTCACGGTGCACGAGGCCCGCCGCGTGCGCGGCGGCCAGGCCCGCCGCGGCCTGGGCGATGATGTCGAGGACGAGGACCGGCTCGAGCGGCCCGCGGGCGAGCAGCTGCGTCAGGGCCGGGCCATCGATCAGCTCCATGACCAGGAACGGCGGCTCGCCAGGCCCGCCGTCTCCGTAGTCGTACACCTGGGCAATCCCCGGGTGCGACAGCGCCGCGGCGTGGCGGGCCTCGGCCCGGAAGCGCGCCATGGTCTCGGCGTGACCCCCGTATCCGCTGCGCATCACCTTGATCGCCACCGGGCGCTGGAGCACCTGGTCAAAGGCGCGCCAGACCTCGCCCATCCCGCCCTCGGCGATCCGTTCCTGCAGGCGGTACCGATCCGCAAACGCAATATCGGTGCTGGACAGGGACATAGCACCCCACTGTATCCGCGCCCGCGGCGGCTCGGGCCTAATGCGCTACAGGCCTTCCTCCGCGGCCAGGTCCACGTCGACGACCAGCAGCACCTTGCCCCGGGTGTGGCCCTGCTCAACCTGCTGCTGGGCGGCGGCCGCGTCCTTCCAGAAGTAGCGGGAGCTGACGTGCACCTCGAGCGAGCCGTCGTCGAACCACGGCGCCATCCGGATCAGGTTGCTGCCCCTGGGCTGGCCGTTGTAGGTCTGCCAGCGCACGCGGTCGGAGTCGGGAAGGTCGAGGCCGTGCACCGGGGTGGCGATGAGGCCGCCATCGCGGGTGGCCGCCGCGGCCCCGGTCACCGTCGGGCCGACGCAGGCAAGCACCCGGTCCGCGCCGCCGTCCGTGGCCCGCCGTACCTGCTCGGGCCAGTCGGACTGGCCGTGGTCGATGACGATTTCGGCGCCGAGCTTGTGCACGAACTGATGATGCTGCGGGCTCGCGGTCGCGATCACCTTCGCGCCGAGCACCCTGGCGATCTGGACTGCGAAATGGCCAAGCCCGCCGGCCCCGGCCGTGATCACGACGGTGTCCCCGCTGCCGACGCCGAGGACGTCGGTCAGGCCCTGCAGCGCCGTCAGGCTGTTGATCGGGACCGCGGCGGCCTCGGTGATGCGCAGACCCTCCGGGACCGGGGCGAGCTGCTCGGCGGGGCAGGTCACGTACTCGGCGTAACAGCCGGACAGGCCCGGATAGCCGTAAACCGGCTCCCCATCCTCGAAGAACGCCTGATCGCCGGTGCCGCCTTCGACCACGCCGGCGAACTCCCCGCCGGGAATGTAGGGGTAGCTGCCGGTCCACCCGCCGTTGCGCATGGAGACGTCCCACGGCCCGACGCCGGCGGCGAGCACCCGCACAAGGACGTCCTCAGGCCCCGGCTGCGGGATTTCCGTCTCGGTGAGCCGCATTACCTCTGGGCCGCCCGGCTCGCTGACCATGATCGCCTGCATAGTCTCTCCTGCCCGATTGGTCTACGGGCGCAGCATGCCCCTGTCCGCCCTGCAGCACACCCCTAACGGGTGGATTCACCGAGCCAGGCCAGGCAGTTTCCCGCAAAGTCCCGGTCGCTACCGGCGCGACGCTGCCGCCGACGAGAACGCTCTCCACATCGTCCGCCCGGCCTCGCGGCTCGACCAGCAGCCGACTCGGCCGGCCGGTGAACCGTCCCTGATGCAGGACGAACTGCCGGTTCATCTCGGCGCGGCCGGCGCGGGCGAGGTACGCGCCAACGGTGCCCGCCGCACTGCCCGTGGCGACATCCTCGGTGCTGCCGTCGTTGGCCCAGTGCCGTCCTTCCATTCCGTCCGGGTCGAGCAGATAGGCGTACTGGGCGCCGACCGCGGCGAGCCGGCTGCTGAAGTCGGCGGCCGTGATCGCGGCGCGCGCGAGCGCCGGTGCGGAGACCGGGATCACGACGTAGGTCAGGCCCGTCGACACCACGGCCGGCGGCAGGCCAGGTACAAGGTCGGCGGCGCGGAGGCCGATGCCGCCGAGAATCGGGGCGGCAGCCGCCGCAGACAGCTGCGGGCCGAACTCGGGCCGTCCCTGGTCGAGGGTCGCGCGGAACGTGGCGCCGCTACGAGTGGTCCGGGCGGTCACGGTCTTGGCCGGCAGCTCGATGACCCAGTCCCGCGGTCGGCTGCCGCCGGCCCGGTCGTGAAGCACCGACGCGGCGCCGAGTACCGGGTGCCCGGCGAAGTCGAGTTCCTCCATCAGGTCGAAGACCCGCGCGCGCCACCGGTGCTCCGCCGCTGTCGGCGTGAGAAAGATGCTCTCGAAATGCCGGAACTCCCTCGTGATGGCGAGCATCTGCCCGGTCGCGGGCGAGCCGGCATCGGCGATGAACACCGTCAGGCTGTTGCCCGTGAACGGCCCCTCGGCAAAGACGTCGACGTGCTGGTAGTCCATGTCAGCAACTATCAGCCCGCAGCGCAGGGCTGGGCAGTCCACTTGGCCGTAAAGTGGACTTATGACCGAGGTCGCTTCCGTGACCCGCGAAGTGGCGGCCTCGCTGCGCGGGCGCATAACGCACGGCGAGCTGCGGCCGGGGGAGCGCCTGCCCTCCGAGCGCGCCCTGGCCCTTCGGCTCGGGGTCAGCCGGGTGACCGTGGTCCGGGCGCTGACCCGGCTCCGGACCGAGGGCCTGGTAGTGACCCGCCACGGCTCCGGGACTTTCGTTGCGGCGACCGAGCGCCTGCAGGACATGATCGGCGCCCACGCTTCTCCCGTTCCCCTCATGGGCGGCGGCGACGACCTGATCGATCTTCGCTGGGCGACCACGGCGGGGCCGGTCGACGTGATCGCGGCCGTCACCGTCGCGGCGACCAGCGCGCTGCCGGCGGCGCTGTCCGGAGACGGGACGGCCGGCGGGCTCGCTGACGATCTCACCGGGCTGCTCGCCGCCGAGCTGACCCGTGACGGCCTGCCGACGCGGCCGGACCAGCTCACCCTCACGTCGGGCGCGATGGCGGGACTTGGCCTCGTGCTGGACGCCGTCCCGACGGCCGGCCGGCTCGCGATCGCGGAGACGCCCACGTATCCGGCCGCGCTGCGGCTCCTCGCGCAGCGGGGCCGGCGCACCCGGGGCTGGCCTGCCGGACCGGCAGCATGGGATGCCGGCTATCTCGGGCGGCTGATGCGGACGTCGTCACCGGGCGTTCTGTACCTGCAGCCCGATGGTCATAACCCGACCGGAGCCGTGATGCCGCCCGCGACCAGGGACGCGGTGGCCGCCGCCGCGGCGGCCTCGGGCTGGGTCGTGGTGGCCGATGAGACCATGCGCCCGCTGACGCTGACTGCCCGCCGGCCCGCGTCGCTGGCAGCGCGGCATGAGGGCGTCATCGTCGTCGCGTCGATGAGCAAGACGGTCTGGGGCGGACTGCACCTCGGCTGGGTTCGCGCGCCCGCGGCCATGACACGCCGGCTCCGGGCCGCCGGTGCGGCGCTCGGCGCCGGGCCGAGCGCGCTTGACCAGATCACCGCCGCCCAGTTGCTGCCCGGACTGGAAGTCATCATCGAGCGGCGCCGGCGGCTGCTCGCGGAGAACCTCGGGCACCTGGAGCAGTGCCTGCGCGGCCTCGGGACCGGCGACCTGCGCTGGCACCGCCCGGCGGGCGGCATCACGCTGTGGGCGGACCTTCGCGGCCGGTCGTCCTACGAGGTGGTGCAGCAGTGCGCGCGCCGCGGCGTGCTGCTGGAGCCGGCGTCGACTTACGCCGTCGGCGGGCGCGATGACCGCCATCTGCGGATTCCGTTCACCATGCCGCCAGCCGTTCTGGACCGGATCGCCGAGGCCCTCGGCCAGGCGCTTGATTCGGTTATGCTGCCGGTGCCGGGTTTGCGGTAACCCGGCTGCTGGCAAGGAGTGCCCGTGACTTATCGCGTCGTCATCGTCGGGGCCGGCTTCGGCGGCATCGGCATGGCGATCGCGCTGAAGCAGGCAGGCATCGACGACTTCCTCGTCCTGGACCGGGCCGCCGACCTCGGAGGCACCTGGCGCGACAATACCTATCCGGGCCTGAGCTGCGACGTGCCGTCGCTCCTGTACTCGTTCTCGTTCCGGCCCTGGCGCTGGAGCCGGCGCTTCCCGCCGCGCGCGGAGATCCTGTCGTACCTGCATGCCCTTGTCGCCGAGTACAGCCTCGGCCCGCACCTCCGCTTCAACTCCGCGGTGACGGCGGCCGAGTTCGACCCGCGCCGGGCCGCGTGGAGCATCGCGCTCGAGGACGGCGAGAGCCTGGAGGCGACGGCACTGGTGTGCGCGGTCGGTCAGCTCGGCCGGCCCGCGCTGCCCGACATCGCCGGCCGGGACTCGTTCGCGGGGCCATCGTGGCACTCGGGCCAGTGGAATCACGACGTCGACCTGACCGGCAAGCGCGTGGCCGTGATCGGGACGGGCGCCAGCGCCATCCAGTTCGTGCCCGAGATCGCGAAGGCGGCCGGCCACGTCGACGTCTACCAGCGCAGCGCGCCGTACGTGCTGCCCAAGGCCGACCGGCCCTACCGTCCCGCCGAGCAGGCGATATTTGACCGGCTGCCCGCGGTGCGCAAGGCCGACCGGCTCCGCATCTTCCTCTACGGGGAGCTGCTCACCAGCGGCTTCGTCCTGTCGCCGAAGCTGCTCGCCGGGCCGATGCAGCTCTGGCGCCGCCAGCTCAACTCGCAGATCGCCGACCCCGGGCTGCGGGCCAAGTGCGTCCCCGACTACGTGATGGGCTGCAAGCGGGTGGTGTTCTCCGACGACTGGTATCCGGCGCTGACCCGGCCGAATGTCTCGCTCGTCACCGACCCGATCGAGCGGATCGCGGCCGACGGCGTCGTGACGGCCGACGGCACGGCGCGGCCCGCGGACGTGATCGTCTATGGCACCGGCTTCCGGGCGGTCGAGCTGCTGGCGCCCATGCGGGTGACCGGCGTGGACGGCTGGTGGCTGCAGGAGGCATGGCGAGACGGGGCCCACGCCTACCTCGGCATCACCGTCTCCGGCTTCCCGAACTTCTTCATGCTGTACGGGCCCAACACCAACCTCGGCGGCAACTCGATCATTTACATGCTCGAAGGTCAGATCGGCTACGTGCTCGGCGCGATCCGAGCGCTGCAGGCTGAACGGCTGGCCTGGATCGACGTGCGGCCGGATGTCCAGGACGAGTTCAACTCCTGGGTGCAGTCGGCGAGCCGGACGTCGGTGTGGGAGAGCGGCTGCCATAGCTGGTACACGACGGCATCCGGGCGCAACACCAACAACTGGCCCGACCACACGTTCCTCTACCGGTACCGGGTGCGGCGCTTTGATCTGGCCGCCTACCAGGTCAGGCCCGGGCGGCCGGCCCCCGTCCGGGCCAGCGCCTCATGACTTCTCGCCGCGCGGGTCCAGCACTGCGCGTCCCGGCGGCCGTGCTGCGGCAGGGCGCTCGCCTGCTCGGAAGCCGGTGCCTCGACCAGCGGCTGACCTGGCCGGTGCAGCGCACCCGGCTGGACCAGCTCACCCGCGCGACCGTGCTGCCGCGCGGCACGGTCGTCACCGAGCAGGAGGTCGGCGGCGTGGCCGCGGAGGTCGTGGCGGCGCGGGGTGCCGGCTCGCAGCGCACGGTCGTCCACTTCCACGGCGGCGGATACTGCATCGGCTCGGCGCAGACCGCCCGATCGTGGGCGGCTCACCTCAGCGCGCGGACCGGCTGCCGGGTCGTGCTGCCCGAGTACCGGCTGGCCCCCGAGCATCCGCACCCCGCGGCGCTGCAGGATGCCCGCGCGGTCCTTGATGCCCTGTGGGGCGAGGGCAAGCCGGGGTCGCTGGTCGTCTCCGGTGATTCTGCCGGGGGCGGACTTGCCCTGGCTCTGGTGCAGTCGCTGCAGGCCGAGGGCAGCGACCTGCCGGCCGGCTGCATCCTGCTCTCGCCCTGGCTCGACCTTGCCCGCGACCGCCGGGCCGACCCGGATCTGGTTCGCCGGGACGTGCTGCTGAACCCGGACTGGCTCGAAGCCTGCGCGCGCGCCTACGCCGACCAGTCTGCGTGGGCCGAGCCTGGCGTCTCCCCGCTGCGCGGCGTCGACCACGGGCTGCCGCCCCTGCTCATCCAGGCCGGCACCGACGAGTTGCTGGCCCCGGACTCCGAGCTGCTGGCCGCCGCCGCCGCGATGGCGGGCGCGGACGTCACCTACACCAGGTGGCCGCGCATGTGGCACGACTTCGCGCTGCAGACCGGAATGCTGGCAGCTGCCGACAGCGCGCTCGCGCAGGCGGCCTGGTTTGTGGGGAAGGTCACTGCGAGTTCGTAATCAGTAACGACGCGCTGCCGGCGGCGCGGCTCAGGAACTCAACCACCGGCCCGAAGGTCTCGCCGATCTTGTGCCCCGCCAGCCCGGCCCGGTACGCGTCGTACCGCGCCAGCTCCCAGGCCTGGGCCTCGCCGTCACGCGCGCACGGTCGCGGCAGGTCCTTCCAGGTCCAGGAGGTAATCGCGGCATCGGCGGGCTCGACGAGCTCGTCGTGATTGACGCCTGCGCCGATCCGGTTGCGCACGTGACGCAAGCCCGCGAGCGTGGTCTCGGTCTGCTCCCGCTCGCACGGGCTCTGATCCGCCACGACCTGGTCGTAGGCCTCCGGATGGTGGCGGACCAGGGTGGCGTCGACGATCGTGACCCGCCAGACAGCGTCGCTGATCAGCGTGTGCGCCTGCCCGGGGTCCGCAACGGCGGCGTCCTGCAGCCTGGCCGTCGTGTCACTCATCGCGGCGATCGACCACTCCAGCGCGCTGATCTCCGCGGCCGGATCCGCGCTCCGCGCGCGGTTCCACTGGGCCCGGCAGCGGGCCGAGCAGAACCGCGCATGCTCCCGCCGCGGGGAAAATTCAGCACCGCACTGGGTGCATTCCCTCGCACCGTCCATCTAGCCAGGATAGCTCGCCGTGCGCATGCCGAACTTTTGCGGGGATGACCGGCGTCGCGATCCCGGCAACGCCGACGTGTACAGTCCTGCTGACGGAGATTCCGATGCCTGTCGAGGAGCCATGACCACGACTCGGCAAATCCTGGCGCCGCTGCGCCCTGCTGCCCGCGTACTGACCGGATCCACCTACGTCCTGCTCGGTTTCGACGCGCTCCGGGAACCGGGTGGCCGCGTTGACCAGGCCGGCGAGGTACTTGCCGCAATCCGCAAGTGGGCCCCGCTTCCCGAGGACGACGAACTGGTGGTGCGGGCCAACGCCGCGGTGATGGTAGTCGGCGGCGCGCTGCTCGCGCTCGGAGTTGCCCCGCGCCTGTCCGCGCTGGCCCTGGCCGGCTCGCTGGTTCCGACAACGCTCGCCGGCCACTCTTACTGGGCCGTTGAGGACCCGGCCGTGCGCAAGGCACAGCGGATCCAGTTCCACAAGAACCTGGCCATGATCGGCGGCCTGCTGTTCGCCGCGCTCGACGAGGCCTGATCGTCGCCGGGTGGCTAGCCGAGCGGCTGCCGCGGGCCCGCCCCCGGCAGGCTGTTGCTCGCCGGGAACGATTCGCCCGGCTTGTGGTCCGCGTCCGCGCAGCCCTGCACTCGCATACAGGACGAACCGGGCAGTTACCGGCCCGGCCCTGACTATTGGGACCGTTCGTCAGAGCTATTCACTGACGAACGGTCCCAATCCTCGCCGGGGCCTGGTCCGGC
>DAIOWC010000055.1:13808-30612 GCA_036758685.1 Streptosporangiaceae bacterium
CCGGCCTGCCGGACCAGTTCGCTGGCCAGTGAGCGTCCGGCCGCGGCGTCCAGCGGCCGGTGGCGCACGAGCAGCCGGTAGTAGAGCACGCCGTACGCCATGTCGACCAGCATGTCGAGGTCGGCGTCGGCGGCGACATCGCCCGTGGCCTGCCCCCGCTCCAGAAGGTCGCGCAGCGCGGCCCGCCGGATGGCGGTGAAGTCGGCGAGTGCCTGGGCGACGTGCTCGTCCGCCTGCGCGCCGGCGACGATCTGCCGCAGTCGGCCCGATAGCCCTTCGTCTTCCAGCCCGGCGAAACTGTCGACGAAGAATGCCTCGAGGTCGGCAGTGAACGAGCCGGTGTGCCGCTCGGGCACGATGACGCGCGCGTGCTCGGCCAGGGCGTCGGCCACCACGGCACCCTTGGACGGCCACCAGCGGTAGATCGTCTGGCGTCCCACACCGGCCTCGGCGGCGATCGTGTCGATCGTCACTCCCTTGGTCGCGGGGTCACTGAGCAGGCGGAACGTGGCCGCGAGGATCGCATGCCGGGCCGCGTCGTTGCGGCGCCGCCCAGTGTGGGCGCGGCGCTGGGTCGTGGCGTCCATGCCTCAGCATATCAATTTGACGAGACTGCCAGTATCGATAAGCTCGCTCTTGCAGAGACGCACAGTCTCGACAATCGCGGGAGGTCTAGGAAATGTCATTCGAGGGACAGCGAGTCGTCGTCATCGGGGCCAGCGCGGGGATCGGCGAGGCCACCGCCAGGGCGTTCGCGGCGCGCGGCGCGGTCGTGACCATCACCGGACGGTCCAAGGAGCGGCTGGACCAGGCCGCGGAGCGGATCGGCTACCAGGTGGCCGTCGCCGAGCTGGATGCGACCGACCGCGGGGTGCTGGACGCCTTCTTTGCCGCCGCGGGCCCGGTCGATCACCTGGTGCTGGCCGCGAGCCCTGGCGCCGTGGGCGCTGGCGCCATCGCCGCGCTGGACGAGGGCGCGCTGCGCCAGGCTTTCGACGGGAAGTTCTTTGCGCACGTCAAGGCGATTCAGGCGGCGCTGCCGCGACTCCGCCAGGATGGCTCCGTGACGATCATCACGGCGGCTTCGGCGCGCGCAGCGTTCGCCGGCACTGCCGCGCTCGCCGCGGTCAACGGCGCGCTCGAGACGATCGTCGGCCCGCTGGCGGTGGAGCTGGCGCCGCTCCGGGTTAACGCCGTCTCGCCCGGCATCGTCGACACGCACTGGTGGGATGCCCTTCCGGGCGACCAGCGGCAGGCGTACTTCGCCGCGGTCGCCGCGGTCACGCCGGTACGCCGGGTCGGCAGGCCGGAGGACGTCGCCGAGGCGGTCGTCTACCTGTCCGGCGCGAGTTTCGTGACCGGCACGGTGCTGGAGTGCACCGGCGGGCTGAACCTGACCGCTGCCGCGCTGCCCGCCTGACCGGCGAGCCAGCGCAGCAGGCGGGGCTGCACGCCGGCCATCGTGAGGCAGAGCGCCGCAGCCACTGCCCACAGCGTGCCCGGTCCGAAGGATCCGATCAGTTGCGTGCCGAGCACTGGTGCCGCCACCGTCGCCACGCCCCAGCTCAGCCCGTAGACCGCAAGGTAACGAGCCGAGGCGCCCGCCGGTGCGAGCCCGGTGACCACGGCGAACGCGCGGCCGGACAGAAGCAGGTTGCCGAGGCTCCAGGCCACGGTCGGCGTCACCAGCGCTGGCAGCGAGCCCGCCAGCGCGTACCCGGCCAGTCCGATGCCCATGAGCAAGTAACCCGCAGCGAACGCGGCCTCGTTGCCTAGCTGCGCGAGCGGCCGGGTGCGCAGCAGCGGCCGCCCGAGTACCAGCGCTAGCGTCGCCACGGCCATGACCAGGCCCGCACTGGCGGGGTTGCGGCCGTGCGCACTGAGGGAGAGCGGCAGCGACACCAGCAGCAGCATGTAGATGAGGGCGAAGACGGTGCCCGCCGCCGTCATCGCGAGCAGGGAGCGGTCGCGCCACGGCGAGGATGCGCGGGTGGCGTGCGCGTCGTTACCAGCGGTGGTGGCTGGGCGCTGGTCGCGCTGGTCGGCGGGCACCACGATCGCCACGACCAGCGCGCAGGCCAGGCACGTCGCGGCGTCGATCACGAAGAGCCAGCGCAGGCTGGACTGGCCGATCACGGCGGCGAGCAGGCCGGCGCCGGTGTTGCCCACCGCCAGCGCCGTGGTGAGCAGGGCGTAGGCGGCGGCGCGATCCGGCGGCGCCACCGCGTCCGCGATCATGGCCTGGCTGGGCGGTTCGTAGAGCTCGAAGGCCAGTCCGAGCAGCACCGCGCAGCTCGCGGCGACGGCCAGGCCGGGTGCGGCCGCGATGCCGAGCTGGGCTCCCGCGCACCCGACCAGCCCGGTCAGGATCGTGCGCCTGCGGCCCAGGCGGTCGGCCAGCCGCCCGCCAAGCAGCCTGCTCGGAATCGTGGCCAGCCCGAAGGCGGCCGAGACCGCACCCGCCGTCGCGAGGCTCGCGCCGAAGCTGCGGCACAGGAGCACGGTGAGGAAGGCCAGCGAGAAGGCGCCCAGCTGATTGACCGCCCTGGCCGCGATCAGGAGGCGGACCTGAGCACACATAACCCGACTCCCGGTGACCAGCGTATGGCGTATCGTCAGTCACGAGGCTAACGACCGATGGAGTGACCAGTCAAGTGCTTTTCGATAGTCACGTCGAGTTGCTGCTCGAGGCGGCCGTCTCGCTTGTGAACGACCTGACGGACGGTGAGCGGCGCGGCCGGCCGTACGCCGCGCCCAGCGGCGACGAGCTGCTCGCCGCGGCAGCCGCGGCCCTGCCCGCGCGCGTTCAGGGGGTGCCGCCGGTGCTGCCTCGCGAAAGCGCCGGCTACCTCGCGCGGGCGGCGGCGACAATGCGCGGCGTGTTCGAGTCGATGGAGGCTGGCCGCGAGGACGCCGCGGCCCGGGCCATCAACCGGCTGCTCCGGGAAACAGGCGCGCGGCCGCAGCTGGACCGGGTTCCCGGCGAGCCCTGGCAGGTGCACTTCCACGGCTCCGATGACACCTACGGCGTTGGCTGGAGCGCCGGGTGCGCGACCGCGCTCGCGCTGGCCGTGGGCAGCGAGCTGGCCGGCCGGCTCGGCGTGTGCCGGGCCCCGCGCTGCGATCGGGTGTACGTGGACTTCTCCCGCAACGCGGTACGGCAGTTCTGCTCGCCCCCGTGCCAGAGCCGGGTTAAGGCCGCGGCGTTCCGCGCCCGGCACCCGGTCTGACGCCGCCCGCGATCAGGCGTCGTCGTCCCGGCAGAGGCAGAAGGGACGGCCCGCGGGGTCGAGCAGGACCCGGACATTGCCCTGCGGCTGGAAGTCGGCAACCTGCGCACCCAGCGCCACGGCGTCGGCGGCCGCGGCGTCGAGATCCTCTACCTGAACGTCGAGGTGCATCATCGTCCGCTGCTGGCCGCCAGCTGGCGGCCACACCGGCGCGACGTAGTCCTCGGCGAGCTGGAACACCATGAAGACTCCGTCCTGCGGAGGCTTGATGACGGCCGTGCCGGGCTCGGTATGCACGACCGGCCACTCCAGCAGCTCGGAGTAGAACCGGGCCAGCGCGGCGGGATCTGGCGCTTCGATGGCGGTGCCCCACCAGTGCTTGTTGTTCGATCGACTGCGCATGCGCCGATGCTACGCGCGTCAGCGGCCGGTGAAGCGGGGCTCGCGCCGCTCGACGAACGCCGTCGCGGCCTCGCGGTGATCCTCGGTCAGCCCGGTGCGGACATGATGCGTGACCTCAAGGTCCATGCACTCGCCGAGCTCGCCGTGCACGGCGCGGTTGAGGTTCTCCTTCATGTAGCGGTAGGCCAGCCGCGGGCCGTCGGCCAGGCGCCGCGCCCGCCGGCGGACCTCGAGGTCGAAGTCGGCGGCCGGGAACACCGCGTTCACGATCCCGAGGCGCTCGGCGTCGGTCGCGGAGAGCCGGTCAGAGAAGTAATACAGCTCCCTGGCCCTGGCGCTCCCGACCAGCCGGGTGAGGAACCAGGTCCCGCCGTAGTCGCCGGAGAACGCGACCCGCGCGAACGCCGTGGTCAGCACCGCGCCCTCGACCGCGTACCGCAGGTCGCAGGCGAGCGCCAGCGAGAGGCCTGCGCCCGCGGCCGGCCCGCCGATCGCCGCGATGGTCGGCTTGGGCATCTGCCACAGCCGCCCCGCGGTCGCGCGCTGGCGGAGCCGCTGCCGGTGGATGGCCGCGTCCATCGACTGAGCCCGCTGCTCGGCCGTCCGCTCCGCCATGGCCTTGACGTCGCCGCCGGCGCAGAACGCGCCGCCAGCCCCGGTCAGCACCACGCAGCCGACCGCGTCATCGACCTCGACCTGGGCGAGGACGCGGTCCATGGCCGCCATCATGGCCTCGGACATGGCGTTGCGCCGGTCGGGGCGGTTCATGGTGAGGACCGCGACGCCGTCCTCGGTCGAGGCCAGCAGGTCGTCGGTTCCCGTGTCGAGCTGGGTCACGCCTCGCCTCCAGCGGTCGCGGTCGAAACGAAGCTCACCCCGGCGATCTGCACCGTCGGCGCCGGCCGTTCCGCGGTGAGCCTGACCTCGGTGATGCCCTCGCCGCGGCCCGAGGCGACGGGCACGAATCGCAGCTCCTGCCGGGCACGGCCGAGCTCGATCGTTGCAGTGCCGTCGACGTCGGTGACGGTCAGGCCCAGTACCGCGGCCCAGCGGGCGGCAGCAGCGGCGGGATCGTCCACCTCGATCGTGAGCCCGGATACGCCGCCGGGAGGATGCGCCGGCGCCTGGCCGGTCCACGCGGGCCCGGCCCACCGCCACGTCTCTGGCGGGTCGGCCCAGTCCAGCGACACGATCGCGCCCGGCACGTCCTTGGGGTGCAGGTGCGTGCCGGCGATGTCCTCGTGGTCGGCCTGCCAGACGACCCGGACGCCGGCCTCGGCGACCCGGCGACGGGTCTCAGCCAGGTCGGGCATCTGGAAGATGGCCATGTAGCCGCTGTCGCCGCCGCGGCGCTCCAGGTAGCGGCCGGCGGTTGTCACGGGCTCGACCGGCGAGACCACCTCGACGAACGTGTCGCCCGCGGCGAAGACGGCGTTGGTGAGCCCGAAGTGTCCGATGCCCGGATCCTGGTACGGCTCGGCCCAGCCGAAAGCTTCGCGGAGTTGCGCGACCGTCGCCTCGCAGTCGGCGGCGACAAGAGCGACCTGGCGAAGACGCGGCCCAGCGAGCATGCCCGAACAGTACCGCTAACGCGCGGGATCGCCGAGTTTACGGACGGAGGATGATAGACAGATGACCATGGTCAACGAGACGGTCGCCAGGCTTGCGGTCCTCATCGACGCGGACAACGCGCAGGCTTCGATCACCGACGGGCTGCTGGCGGAAATCGCCAAGTACGGCACCGCGCACGTCAAGCGCGCCTACGGCGACTGGACGGGCACCAGCCTGAAGGGCTGGAAGGATCAGCTGCTCGCGCAGTCGATCCAGCCGATTCAGCAGTTCGCCTACACCAGGGGCAAGAACGCTACCGACGCGGCGATGGTCATCGACGCGATGGACCTGCTGTACTCGGGGCGCTTCGACGGGTTCTGCATCGTGTCCAGTGACAGCGACTTCACGCGCCTGGCCGCGCGAATCCGTGAGTCGGGCCTGACGGTCTACGGGTTCGGCGAGCGGAAGACCCCTAAGCCGTTCGTAGCAGCCTGCGACAAGTTCATCTACATCGAGAACCTGACGTACGACGAGGGCATCGCGGCGCCGGCCCCCGAGATCGCCAAGCCGGCCCCGCGAGCCAGCGCCGCGCAGCTCAAGGGCGACGCCGCCCTGGTGAACCTGCTTCGCAACGCGGTCGAGGCGGCCTCGGACGAGGACAGCTGGGCGACGCTGGCGGGCGTCGGCCAGATCATCACCAATCAGCGGCCGGATTTCGACTCCCGCACCTACGGCTACGCCAAGCTGAGCGACCTTATCGACGCGACCACGCTGTTCGAAACGGAGCGGCGAAGCCTCGGCGAGGGCAAGCAGGCGATCATCTACGTCCGCGATAAGCGCAGCAGCCGGCCCGCGCGGAGGACGACCAGGGCGAGGGACTAGGGCGGGCATCGGGGAGTGACAGCCGACGCTAACGCCCTCGGGACTGACATTCCCGGCGGGGACCCCGACCTGCGCCGCCTGCAGACGGCCCTCACGGCCGCCGGTGCCGCCGCCGCCGATGTGGCCGACTGCCGCCCGCTGGGGGGCGGCACGTTCAACGCCGTTTACCTCGTGACCCTTGCTGACGGGACACGGCTGGTGGTGAAGCTCCCGCCCGGGCCGCAGGTGCCGTTGCTGCGGTATGAGCGAGGGATCGTCGGGACCGAGGCGCTGTACTACGAGCTCGCCGCCCGGTGCGCGGGCGTCAGGGTGCCGGCGCTGATTGCTGCCGACGCGAAGGACCCGGCCGGCGGCTACCTGGTGATGGAGCACTGCCCGGGCAGTCCGTGGCCCGAGGTAGAGCCTCCGCCAGCCGGCGAGGAGCGGGCCGAGCTGCGCGCTGAGATTGGCCGCCAGGTGGCCCGCCTGCACACGATGACGGGGGACCGGTTTGGCTACCCCTCAGGTGCGGTCGGCCCGCTGCGCGAGACCTGGCGGGCGGCGTTCGGGGACATGATCGACGCGGTCCTGGCCGATGCGGGGAGATATGCGGTCACCCTGCCCCGGCCGATCGGCGAGGTTCAGGACTGGTTCGCGGCGCTGGCACCGGTGCTGGATGAGGTGAGCACTCCGGTGCTGGTGCACTTCGACCTGTGGGATGGCAACGTACTTGTCGACTCGCGTTCTGGTCGCCGTCAGATCGGCGGCCTGATCGACGCGGAGCGGGCGTTCTGGGGCGACCCGCTCGCGGAGCTGGTGTCGCTGGCGCTGTTCGGCGACATCGAGGCGGACGCCGCGTTCCTGCGCGGTTACCGATCAGCCGGGGGCATGGTTACCTTCGACCGCGGGGCGCGGCAGCGACTGTCGCTCTACCGGGCCTACCTCTATCTGATCATGCTGGTGGAGGTAGTGCCCCGGCAGTCAGGCCCGGCCTGGCAGGCGCGCCTGGCGGAACTGGTATTCAGCCCGCTGGCCGCGATACTCGGCGCCTAGCCGGCGCGGGCCAGCCGGATGACCGGGATATCCCGGTCGGTCTTCTTCTCATAGTTCGTGTAGCGCGGCTGGCTCTGGGTGATCCGCTGCCACGCCTGAGCGCGCGCATCCCCGTCAAGCTGCTCCGGGGTGACCCGCATCTGCTGGCCGCCGAACTCGATCCAGACCTGGTCCGGATGCGCGGCGATGTTGTGATACCAGGCCGGGTGATGGGCCGATCCGCCGGCCGACGCGACCACGAGCCAGGCGTCATCGCCGTCGGCGAACCGCGCCACGGTGGACTGCCGCTTCTGGCCGCTCTTGGCGCCGACCGTGGTCAGGTACAGCAGGTCCATGCCCTGGAACTTGTCGCCCGACCGCCGGTGCCAGCTCGTCATCAGCCGCATGATGCCGCGCGTCACTGGATTCGAGCTCATGCCACGCGGGCCTCGCGTGCCGCCGGGACTCTTCTGGAAGCTCACAAGCCCATGGTAGTCACAGCCGTCGCCGCAGCTGATCAGCCGAAGCCCCGGAGCCCGGAGGATCGGCGGGCGCGGCCGGTTCGGTAGATTTCCGCCATGACGATCATCCCGGATACGAAGGACTGGACCTGGGTGCTAACTCGTTCCTGTCCCGAATGCGGACTGGACACGAGCACGTTGTCGCGCGAAGCGGTCGCCGGGATGATCCTGAGCAATGCCGGCGCCTGGCGCGAGGTCCTGGCCGGCGCTGGCAGCGTCCGGACCCGGCCGGAGCCGGGCAAGTGGTCGCCGCTTGAGTACGCGTGCCACGTCCGGGACACGCTGCGCGTGTACGACGGGCGCCTGCAGCTGATGCTGACCACCGACGATCCGCACTACCCGAACTGGGACCAGGACGAGACGGCGGTCGCCGGACGCTACGGAGAGCAGGACCCGGCAACGGTGGCCGATGAGCTGACGGCCGCGGCGTCCGTGCTCGCCGCGCGGTTCGCGGGCGTGAGCGGCGGCCAGTGGGAGCGCACCGGCAACCGGAGCGACGGCGCGCGGTTCACGGTCGAGACCTTCGCCCGCTACTTCGTCCACGATCCGGTCCACCATCTCTACGACGTGACGGGCCGCACCTAAGCCGAGCAGTAGCGGGACCCCGGCTGCGGTCAGGCGGCCTCGGCCCGGCCGACCGCCGGCGTCTGCTGACCACGCTGGCCGCGGTGCACCGGACGGCCAGCGGCATGCTCGCCGGGCCCGGCGATAACGGCGGCGAGGACGGCGCACCCGGCTGAGGCCAAGCCATTCCCTGGCGCTACCAGGCGCCGCCGGCCTGCCGATTTTGCCCTTGTCTTGCGAATGCCTCGTTGCGTTATATTTCAGAATTGCCTGGCAATTCTGCCGGGCTGGGGCCAAATCGAGAGGTGACCATGCGAACTCGCAGGCTAGCGTTTGGCGCACTGGTAGCTGCCACCCCATTAGTGCTGTCGGGCTTCGCCGCCTCGGCCAGCGTGCCCACGTCCTCCGAGCACATCATCACGTCGCTGTATGCCCAGCCCACGGATGCCGCCTGGAGCCAGGTCGAGTCCGCTGCGCCAACGGAGAGCGCCTCTGTCCTGGACATCTGCGCCGCGGACGGGAGCGGGTCCGGGGGGTGCTCGACCACCGACCTGCGGGCGTGGGACGAGGAGCCGCCGGCCACGTGGGCCATGCTGATCACCACGCTGCAGGGCGACGGGATCACCCCGCTGATCTATATCGCCACCGATGATGGCGACACGGGCAGCGGCGGCGCGCCGCTATTCACGCTCTCGTCGGTCGAGGCCGAGGTCTCCCAGGCGGTCGGCTGGTGGGGCAAGAACATTGGCTTCATGTTCGACCAGGGCGGCACCACATGCGCGCTGGAGTCGAGCTACTACCTGCCGCTCTATAACTACGTGAAGAGCGTTACCAACAACGGCACGGTCGAGATCAACCCCGGCACGGTCAACTCGTCGATGTCGTGCTACATGAGCGCGACCAACATCTTGCAGGTGTTCGAGGGAGACGAGAGCGACTTCGACAAAGCGAAGATGCTGAACCTGTTCCCGACGTGGATGAGTATGTATCCGGCCCGCGACTTCGCGGCCACGGTCAGCGTAGGCACGTCCGGGGGAGTCGGCACCGACGTGACCGACGCCGCCAGCTACGGGATCGGCAACGTCTACGTCGACGACGAGGCGGAGCCGCCGGGCTATGGCGGGCTCCCTGCCTTCTGGACGTCAGAGGTCTCCGACGTGGCCGCGGCCAAGCCGGTCAACCCGTTCGAGGCCCTGTGCTCCGAGGACGGGCCGTGCCTGGAGGCAACCAGCAGCGCGGCCGGCCACGCGGTTGACATGGCGACGTTCAGCTCGGGCGATCAGTCTCAGAACCTCGCGCTGTACGGATACGTGGGCGACTACGGGTGCGCCGAGGTAACCGCTACGTGTCCGTTCAAGAGCACGACGCTCGACGCCGATTACCGCGGGGATCCGCTGATCAACCTGACGTTCACCGGGCTGAGCGGATCGCCGGTGGCGGCGACCTACCCGAGTGATGATGTCAACACCGAAGCGCTGAGCACGGCGCCGGACCGGGACATCTACGTCCTGGACAACGCCTGCGGCAGTTCCTGCGCCTACCTGCTGTCGCCGTACTGGACGAATCAGGACGGGACGGTTCAGGCGCTCTACGGGCCGCCGCTGGGTAGCCAGGCCAGCGTCAGCACGCTGACCGACAACACCCGTCAGTCCTGGGATACCCGCGGCTAAAACCGTCGGCGGGGCCGTCCGCTGTGGCCGGAAGCTCCGGCTCGGACGGTCCCGCCCACGCCTGGATACGGAACGCCGCAGGGCGGGCGCCGGTCAGGGCTCGTACGTCGTCGCGGGCTCGGTGGCATACCGCGCCATCACGTCCACCACTTGACCGGCCGTGGGGGGCGACCCGGATGCGATCATGTCGCGGAGGTCGCGGAAGTACTGCACGTACAGGTCGGGAGTGAACGTATTGACGATGGCTACGGGCTCGTCGCTGTTGTTGGCGAACGTGTGCGGCGCCCCGGGCGGGACCATCACCAGGGTGCCGGCCGGGGCCTCGTGCGTTTCCTGGCCGACCGTGAATGTGGCGGTGCCGGACACGACGTAGAAGCCCTCGTCATGGCGGCCGTGCCGGTGCTGCGGAGGTCCGGCGGTGTGCGGCGCGATGGTGATCTCGGCGAGGCCGAGCCGGTGGCCGGTCGTGCTGCCGTCCTCGAGGATGCGCAGCCGGATCGGGCCGTCGAGGGCGATCTCGCCGCCGTCTGGCGGCACGACTGAGATGGGGGTCATGACCCGGCCCGCGTGTGCTGGGCCGCCGTGAAGTCGCGCAGCACGCCGAGCAGTTCGCCCGGGGTCTCCAGCTGCGGCAGGTGCCCGGCATGGGCGATCAGCCGGAACTGCGCGCCGGGGATCGCGCCGGCGTAGGCCCGGCCATGCTCGACGGAGATCATCCGGTCGGCCGCGCCCCAGACGACCAGGGCCGGCATCGCGATTGCCGCCAGGCGATCACGCAGGCCCGGATCCGCCATCGCGGTCCCCGCGTAGACCAGCAGCGCCGCCCGGTTGCCCGCCATGGCTGCCGTTCGCTCCGGGGGCAGTGTCGCCGGGTCGATCCGGAACCCGTCGGGATTGAAGTAGCTCAGCTCGGCGACCTGATCCAGGGTCAGCGAGAAGAAGTCCGGAACCGGCGCGCCGTCGAGCTGCAGTCCGGCGGCGTCGACCAGGACCACCGAGCTGACCCGGCAGTCCGCGGCGGCGCTCTCGCTGAGTGCGAGCTCGGCCGCGATCCAGCCGCCAATCGAGTTGCCGATCACGCAGGCGTCGGTCAGGTCGAGCTCGCGCAGTAGCGCCGCGTACACGGCGGCCACGCCGGCCATGCTGGACAGGGCCGCCGGCCGGGACGTGCCGTCGAAGCCCGGATGCACCGGGACGATGACGCGGTAGCCCGCGGCGCTCATCAGCCCGGCGAACTCGGCAACCGAGAACGGGCCGGCGCCGCCGTGCAGTAGCAGGACCGGCTGTCCGGTGCCGCTGTCGGTATAGGTCACCGGCACCGCTCCGATGCCGGCAACGGTGAGATGCGCAGTCGCTGAACTCATGAGTCATTCGCTCCGTTTTCGTAAGAGTTGGCTCTCACGAACGACGATAGCCCGCGTGGCACCGTTATGCAAGCTGACTCTCATAACGATAGTCCACTTGACTGAGTGCGAGCAGCCCGGCAGAGTGAGGGCATGACAGCGGAGGCCCCGGCTGGCCGGGTCAATCAGAAGCAGCGCACCAGGACGGCCATCGTGGCTGCGGCCCGTGACCTGATCACCGGCAGCGCGGAAGTCACCATGCCTGCCGTCGCCCGGGCCGCGCTGGTCTCCGAGGCGACTGCGTACCGGTATTTTCCTGACCTGATTTCGCTGCTGCGCGAGGCGGTCGACGGCACCTGGCCCAGCCCGGAACAGGCCCTGGCGTCGGCCCGGGGCAGCGCTGACGCGGTCGAGCGGATCGGGGTGGCAACCGACCGGCTGCTCCGTCACGTCCAGGCGTACCAGGGCGCCGTGCGGGCCATGATTGCCGTCTCGGTGGTCCGGCCAGGGGCAGCAGGCATCCGGCCCGGCTACCGCTTCGGGATCATCGATCACGCTCTCGCCCCGCTGGAGAGCAGCCTTGGCCGGCGCCGCCCGGCGGCGTTCCGCCAGCTGAAGCAGGATCTCGCCATCGTCGTCAGCGCCGAGGCGCTGTTTACCCTGACCGACCTGTGCGATCTCGCGCCGGACGAGGCGATCGCGAGCGCCGTGCGGACCGCGAGGACGATCACGGCCGCAGCTGTCCGCCAGGCGGAGGCTAACTAGTCAGGTCCTGCTAAGCGAAGAACGGCAGCCGCTGGATGAGTTCCTGTGCCGCACCGATCAACTGCTGCGCGACCTCGACGGCCTGTCCGGCCTCGTCTTCGCTGGCGGTGTCGGCCGGATGGTGCGGGTACTCCAGCTCGTTGCGACGGCGCCGCAGGTCACCGAAGGGCCTGAAGCCAGGCCCGAACTGCGCACGCACTGCCTGTTCCACCGCGTAGTGGCCGCCGCTGCTGGTCGCGCGCAGGCCTTGCTGCCCTAGCAGCGCCACGCAGGCGAACCGTGCGGCGTCGTAGGCCAGGACGTAAGCGCTGTAAGGATCAGTACTGACCAGCCCTGCCGCGGTGGCGGCGGTGCGGCGTGCCTGCGCCAGCAGCGGGGCACCGTCGGACGCGGCGCCGGTGACGCGCTCTAGCTCCCGGCGATGCACGAGACCCTCCACCTCGGCTTCACCCCGCGGCCAGCTAGCCATTGGCGGAAAGCTCTTCCGCGCCCGGGTCGCCTGAGTCCAGCACGGTTACCAGCGGGCTCGCCTGAATCTGGGCGATCAGCGGATCCCCGCCCGCGCGCCACGCATCCGGGGTTCGCGTCACGGGATTGACCGGCATGCCCAGCCGGTGCTGCGCGCGGTCGGCGGCGTCATACACGGACTGCCTGGTCGGCTTTCCCACTACGAGCACGTCCAGGTCGTGCGGGGCCGGGCCTCGCTGTCCCAGGTACCGGGCGGCCCAGGAGCCGAAGATCACGACGCTCTCGGTATCGGGCAGTCCCGAGAATTCCTCCGCGACAACCTGCAGAGGGCCCCAGGACAGCAGCAGCAGCTCGGTCAGCGGCCCGACGAGCCGGTTCTGCGCGTTCGCCCGGACAAGGGCTGACCGGCCGACATTCCTCCGGCGCAGCAGTCCGGCCTCCGTGAGCCGACTGACCTCGCCGTGAATCGTACTGAGCGGGGCGTCGAAGCGCTCGGCCAGGTCAGTCATGCTCATCTCCTCCTCTGAGTTGAGCAGTAGTGCGGCGAGGATGTCGGCCTGCAGCCGGGACCGGAAGATAGGCAGCAGCGCCGGGGCGGCACTTCGCATAAGCTGAATATATCTTCGATCTATCCGTATCGTCAACCGATGGGACCGGCGGGCAGGTCGCCACGCCGCAAGTGACCAGAGGGAGTGCTTGACCTTGGTGCACCGTAATGGTTACTTCGAGTAATAGGGGAGGCGGCAGCAGGGGGGTGTCGTGATTGCGGCAGTCGCGTTTACGGCGGCGGCGGCGGCATTGTGCGTGGCCGCGGTGTTAGCGCTGCTCGGCGTCGCGCAGGCGCGCCTGTCCGGATCGGAGGCCCTGCAGCGCGACGGCCTCGCGCCGGGGACGCGGGCGCCTCGCTGGTCGCTTCCCGATCAGGACGGGAACGAGCGCACGTCTCCGCCGGCTGAGCGACGCCTGCAACTGGTCGTGTTCGCCGATCACTCCCTGAAGTCGTTCCCCTCGGTCGTTGACGGGCTGCGCGAGCTGCTCGCAGAGGGCGACGAGGTCGAGATCGTGCTGCTGCTCCGGCGGCCGAACGCGGTCGCCGCGCCGCTCCTGCGGGAGCTCGGCCTGGCGGGGATCACGGTGCTGACCGGATCGCCGGGACTGTACGCCCGCTACAACGTGCGGGTCGGGCCGTTCCTGATCTTTATCGACTCGGCCGGGCTGGTCCGGGCCTCAAGCCTCGTGAACTACGCCTGGCAGGTGGCCAAGCTCCGCCAGCTCGCTGGTCTGCCCGCGGAGGTGGGCCAGCCATGAGCGTCGCCGGGTTCGGCGCGAAAGCGGCCGTTGCCGTCGTGCTGCTGGTCGCGGGCGGCGCCAAGCTCGCCGATCTGCACGGCTTTGCCGCAGCGATCGGCCTGTTCCTGCCCGGCCGCTGGCCGCGCCTTGCGCGGGCCGGTCTGCCATTCGCGGCCGCCGTCATCGCCGCGGGCGAGCTGCTGATCGGCGCGGTCAGTCTCTGCTGGCCGGCTCTCGGCTGGGTCAACGTCGCGGTCCTGGCGCTGGCGTGCGGATTCATCGCAGTAGCCGCGGTCGGCTACGCCCGCCGCGGCGGACAGGCATGCAGCTGCTTCGGCGCGCTAACCCGGCGCGAGTTCGGGCCGCGGGCGCTGGTCCAGGCCCTGCTGATCGGCGGCGCGGCGTGGCTGGCAGCCAGGCCCGCCCGGCCGGCCCAGCTGCAGATCGGGGTGAGCGCGCACCTGCTGCTTCTCGCCGGGGCGGCCATCATGGCCCTGGCCGCCTACACCGCAGCCGGCGCACTTGCGGGCGGCCGGACCGCGCCGCGGATGGCAGGCTGACATGCGCATCCCGGTCTACTTGGAGATCGCGCAGTGGGCGCTGCTGCTCGGGCTCGGCTGCCTGGTCGTGGTGATGTACCGGCAGCTTGGCCGGCTGCTGAGCCAGCCCGACGACAGCGCGGCCCTCGGGCCTCCGGTCGGCAGTAAGGCCGGCCAGTTCCGGTACGAACGGGTGCCAGCAGGCGCGACCGGCCTGGTGACCCCGGGCGACGGCCAGGCGATGCTCATCGCGTTCGTCGACCCGACCTGCCCGGCCTGCGAGCAGCTCGTCACCAGCCTCGGGGACCTGCAGGCCGCCGGCCGGCTGCCGGAGACGAGGATCCTGCTGCTGATGTCCGACCCTCCCGGATACCTGCGCGTCTCGGCCGCGTTCCAGGCGACGAGCCTGGAGATCGGCCGGCCCGTGAACGCTCAGGAGATGACGCAGTACCGGGCCGAGGCCACGCCGCTGCTGGTCGCAGTCGACGGAGCGGGTGTGGTCCGGTCGGCCGGCGTGGCCAGCTCGCCGGGCGAGGTGCGCGCGATGGCCGCTGCCCTGACCGGGCTGCGAATGACCAGTGAGAGTGAGGTCGCGTTGTGAGCTGGAAGCGGGCGGGCGAGCGCTTTGACGCGCGAGTCGCCGACCTATCGGAGCGGATCGCCAGGCGAGTAAGCCGCCGGGACGCCGTGCGTGGTGCAGTGATCGGCGGCGCCACCGGGCTGGCGGCGCTTGCGCTCGGCGAGAGCCCGGCGCAGGCCCAGACCTGCATGTGCGGTCCGACCCGGCGCTGCTCGGGCTGCCCGGACGTCGGCTGCCCGGACGGGTACCGCCTGTGCAAGGGGTCGTTCACGAGCAACTGCTTCAACAACCAGGGCTACCGCTGTGAGTGGCCGCAGGGCCTGTGGATCGCGTGCATGGGCCAGGGCAAGGGCGGTCTCGGCTACCGGGTCTGCTACGACTGCATCAACCATGCTGGCTGCAGCGAGTGGTGCACCTGCCTGAGCCGGTGTGTCTGCTGCAACTGCGAGACCGTGAGGGATGTCAGGGCGGAGCAGCACCGGCTGCAGCAGGTCCACCTGCCGTGACGGCACCGGCGGGGCGGCCGGCGGCCTGGCTGGCCGGCGCGGGCACGGCGGCGAGGTCGTGGACGGTCATCGCCGCGCCGGCTGCGCTCGGGGCCGGCGCCGGCGCCGCCTGGCTTGCGGCTCGCGGGTGGCCTGCGGTCCGGGGCCTGCCGGAGGCCGGCGGTGACGTCCGCCTGCTCGCGGCCATGGCGATCGTGCTGGCGGCGGGCAACGGCTACGCCAAGGCGTACTCGCCTTGAGGCGCCAATTCGGCGGCCTCACTGGCCGCTGGCCTCCCGGTCGGGAGAGCAGCGCGGATCGGGCTGGTGCTGGCGGCCTATGCCCTTCCGGCCGCCGCGGTGTGGGCGGTGCTCGGGCTCGCGCTGACGTCGCTCCCGATCGGGACGGCGGCGCTGCTCGCGACCGTGCTCTACGGCGCCCTGTACGGTACGGCCGAGTCCTTCGGGCTGAGCCGGCCCCGGGCGCCCGGGCGCAGCTGGCAGGTCCCGCAGGATTCCGTGATCGGCGCAGGCAGCCGCCGCCGCGCGCTGGTGTGGGGCTCGATCCTCGGGCCCGGCTTCCTGACCCGCAACCCTTACGCCGGGTTCGGGGCCTTGCTGCTGCTGGTCGCGGGTGTGGGGGGCCTGGCTTCGGGGCTGACCGTGGCAGCCCTGGTCGGCGTCGCGCATGGGACTGGCCGCGCGCTCGCGCTGCTGCGCGACGCGTCGAGCCCGCAGGACGACCCGTTTGCCCTGCTGCTGCGGTCACTGCGGTGGCGCGCGCTCGACGGGCTCGCGCTCCTGGCGATCGCGGGAGCGGCGGCCGTAACCGTCGCCGGCCGGCTCGGCTGAGCGGCAATGACAGGGCGCCGGGCAGCCCGCCCGGCATGACGTGGCAAAGGGGATCAGATGCGCAGCTGGGGAAGAGAGCGGGCCACCGCGGTGGCCGGGACGCTGGTGCTCGGCTTTGCGCTGCTGGCCGTGCCCGCGAGCGCGGCGGCGGCCGCCGCGCACCACGGCTTCGAGCGGTTCCGGGTCAGCACGCATACCGTGGGCGCGCGCAAGGACCGGGTGCGTGCCATCGGCGCACTCGACGCGGTGGGATACGCGGTGCCGAGCGCGATCGCGTCGGGGCGCGGCACAGTGCGCTTGCAGCTTCCCAGGGGCTCCATCGTTCTTCAGCTGAGGGTAGTAACGAGCTCGGTCACGGTGCCCAATCCAGCCACCTGTGACTTCACCGAGGCCAACAGCGGCACTTTCCGGATCAGCAAAGGGTCGGGCCGCTACCGGCGAGCAGCCGGATCCGGCAAGTTCCACACCCGGATCCGGGGACGCCTGGCCAAGTCGGACGGCGTGTGCACAGGAAATCTGGCCACCTACTCGAAATACCAGGTGGCCTGGGGACCGCTGAGCTGGTGAGGCACCGGCCGCTAGGCCTCCTCGATTCTCAGCGCGGCGGCTGACTCTGCCCTGGCGGCCCGCCAGTTCTCGATGGCGATGCCGG
>DAIOWC010000056.1:0-3179 GCA_036758685.1 Streptosporangiaceae bacterium
CCGCACATGCGCCGGGCGTTCCGCTACGACGGCGAGATCCTCGAGTCCGGCTACCCGCGCAACGACGTGCTGTGCAGCGGCCAGTCCCGGGAGCTCGCCGAGGTCGTCCGCGCGCGCCTCGGGCTGCCCGAGGGCAAGACCGTCGTCATGTACGCGCCGACGTGGCGGGACAACCAGTTCTACGCGGCCGGCCGGTACCGGTTCGACTTCCGGCTCGACCTGCAGGACGCCTACCGGAAGCTCGGCGACGACTACGTGGTCCTGGTGCGCGGTCATCACCACATGGCCGATGACACGCCAGACGACATCCGCCCCGGCTTTGCGATCAACGTCACCGCCTACCAGGACATCTCCGAGCTGTTCCTGGTCACTGACGCCTTGATCACGGACTACTCGTCGATGATGTGCGACTTCGCGGCTACCGGGAAGCCGATGGCCTTCTACACCTACGACCTGGCCGACTACCGCGACAACCTGCGCGGGTTCAACCTGGACTTCGAGGCCGAGGTGCCGGGACCGCTGCTGGAGACGTCGGCCGAGGTCATCGCCGCGATCAGCGACCTCCCGGAGCTGACGGAGCGGCACCGAGCCCGGTACGAGGCGTTCGTCGCGAAATTCTGCCCGCTCGACGACGGCAAGGCCGGCGCCCGCGCCTGCGACCGGATCTTCGGAGGCTGACATATGAACCGGCCGAATCGGCCGGTTCATATGTCAGTTGTGGTGCAAACTACTCAGCGGCTCGCGCGATCGTGATGATCGTCCGGCTCTGATCATTAACCGGAACGCGACTCCAGTCGCCGTACTGCGCCTCGACCGCGAACCCGGCCTCGGCCAGGAACGCGGTCAGCGCCGGCGGGTCCAGGAACCGCAGCTGAGCGCGGCCAACCCGGAGCACGGTCCCGTCGGGCTCGGCGATCGTCTCGGTGACCGTGGCGACGTCGCCGACGACGGACTCGGTCTCGTTCCACACGCGGAGCGCCCGCCCGTCCGCGTCGACGACGTCGGAGGCGTCCGCCGGGGTCCAGGTCTCCCAGGCGCGCGCCTGCGGATGGCGGGTCTCGAACGCGAACCGGCCGTCGGCGCGGATAGCGGCCCGGATCGCGGCGAGCGAGGCCCGCACGTCGTCGTCGGTGATGAGGCACTGGAAGGTGTTGCTCGCCATCGTCACGAGATCGAACTCGGCCCGCCAGGCAGCCTCGGCCGCCGTGCCCTCGAGCCATTCGACGTCCGTGCGGCGCCGCGCGCGGTCGAGGGCGTCGCGGTCAGGGTCAAGTCCGACCAGGCGGCCGGCGTGACCGCGCTCGCGGGCGCGGTGCAGCATGGCGCCGGTACCGCAGCCGACGTCGAGGACCGATTCCGCGGCCATGACCAGCTCGTCATAGAACTTGTCGCCTGGCCAGCGCTCGGGGTCCCAGGGGTACATGAGGTCATAGAGTGCGGCGGTTTGGGCATCGGAGTACACCTGGGTCAGGGTAGGCGGCGTCACCAGCCGTGGGCAACGCGGTTTTGCTGGAAGAGGCCGAGCGCCGCGACCGTGTGGGCGTCGGTGACCTGGCCCTCGGCCACCAGCCGCCAGACGTCGGCTTCGGAGAACCAGCGGGTGCGCAGGCCGATCTCGTCGGGCCCGGGGTCGGGCTGGCCCTGGGTCAGGCCGGTCGCGACCATGACGTGGAAGCCGTGATCACAGAAGCCGTAGGACGGGAACAGCCAGCCGATCTTGGTCAGGCTCGCCGCGGCCAGACCGGTTTCCTCGGCGAGCTCGCTGCGGGCGAGTGTGACCGGGTCGATGTCGGGGCTGTCTTCCTGCGAGCCCTGGGGGAACTCCCAGTAGCGCCGCTTCACGGTATAGCGGTACTGCTCCACCAGGTAAAAGCCGCCGTCTTCGTATGGGACGACCAGGACGAAGTCCGCCTTGTGCACGACGCCGTAGATACCGCGAGTGCCATCGGGTCGCAGCGTCTGGTCCTCGCGGACCGTGATCCACCGGTTGGAGTAGACGACGGTGCTGCTGATGGCCGCGAGCTCGGCTCGTTCCGATGACATGGGCAGACGGTAGCCGACCGCGGGCGCGCGATAGAGCCCCGCACCCGCCGGGGGAGGGCGGGTGCGGGGCTCGGCCCGGGCGCGGCCGCGGCGAAGGGGGTGTCGGGGCGGCGCCGGGCGGCGGGCGGCTGAATCGGGGGAAGAGCCGCCGCCTGGGATGAGGCCTTCGGCCGGCGGCCTACGAGATGGTCGCGGCCAGGGGGCGGGGCGCGTGCCCGGCGAGCATCTGGCGCAGCCTGGCCCGGCCCCGGTGCAGCCTGGACATGACGGTGCCGATCGGCGTGCCCATCATCTCGGCGATCTCCCGGTACGGGTATCCCTCGACGTCGGCCAGGTAGATGGCGACCCGGAACTCCTCCGGCAGGCTCCGCAGCGCGTCCAGGATGTCGGAGTCGGCCAGCCGCTCCAGCGCCTCTGCCTCAGCCGACCGGGCGGGCGGCGCCAGCGGGTCATTGCCGGTCTGCCAGTCCTCGGAGAAGTCAGCGCCAAGGTCCTGGATCGGCTCGCGCTTCTTCTTCCGGTAGCTGTTGATGAAGGTGTTCGACAGGATCCGGTGCAGCCAGGCCCGCAGGTTGGTGCCGGGCTTGAACTGGTGGAACGCCGCGTACGCCTTGGCGAACGTCTCCTGCACAAGGTCCTCGGCGTCGCTCGGGTTCCTCGTCATGCGGAGGGCAGCCGGGTAGAGCTGGCTCATGAACGGCACCACGTCCTGCTCGAAACGCTCGTCGCGATCGGGCATCTGATCGGTCGGGTTCATGACTTGCTCCGCTCCCTCGGTGAATCAACACTCCTAAGACGCAACTCGCGAGTAACACGATGCGTGATCTGGGTAACAGTGCGACTACGGACCGTTATCGGAGTAGCCAGCCGCCCGCCCGAGGGTCGCCGGAGGCCTGCCCGGCGGACCCTTTACGGGGTCCGCCCGCGACCTACCCCCACTTTCATCGGGGCCAGCGGACCTTTTCGACCGATATGGGCGGACGAAACCGGGGGTAGGTTGGCCGACTCTCCAACTACGTACCGCTTTGAGGCAGAATCGCGCCGGTTTTGCACCGATTCCTGCCCACCGAACCGGAACGTAGTTGCGCGCGGGCCTCGCCGGTCGGGTTCGGCGGTCGGCGGGTGGCCGGGGGCCG
>DAIOWC010000056.1:3279-30407 GCA_036758685.1 Streptosporangiaceae bacterium
GTTGCGCGCGGGCCTCGCCGGTCGGGTTCGGCGGTCGGCGGGTGGCCGGGGGCCGCCCACACCCTGCCCTAGATCCAGCGGCGGAACCACATCCGGGACAGCCAGTCCGTGTAGGGGATGACCTCGGCGGTCAGGATGGGATAGATATAGGCGAGGTTCACCAGCACGGCGAGCAGATAGCCGCCGGCTCCGACCGCGCCGATGGCCCGCCGGCCGGGCCCGGCCCGGGCGGGCCCGATGATGAGCCCGAGGCACAGCGTGATCGCGATCACCAGGAACGGATCGAAGACGACCGCGTAGTAGTAGAACTCGGTGCGGTTGTCGTGCCAGGCGTACCAGATCCAGGGCAGCCAGCCCGCGCTGACCCCGAGCAGGACCGCCCCCGCCCGCCAGTCCCGCTTGGGCGTCCGCTTGAAGACCAGGTCACCGATGAGGCCGATCAGCCACCAGTTCAGGCAGAAGATCAGGGCCAGGGTGCCGCCCCACCAGATGAGCGGGGTGCCGATGGCCAGGACCTCGGACGCGGTGCCCTTGGGCATGGAGCAGCCCTGGGTTCCGTAGGCGCACCAGTAGAAGGAGATCGGCCGGGCGAGTACCAGCCAGCCGACCGGGCTGGACTTGTAGGACTGGTAGCTGCTGAGACCCAGGCCGAACTGCAGCATCCAGTGGTTGTACTGGTACCAGGAGTCGAGGGTGGACCAGATCGGCGTGTGGTTGCCGTGCAGCGGGGCCCAGTCCCGGTCGTAGCCGCTGGTGTTGAAGAACCAGCCGCTCCAGGACGCGAAGTACACCACGAACGGGGCCAGCCCGAACCACACCGGGAGCCACCTGGCGTCGCTGCGCAGCCCGCCGGGGAGCCACCGCTCGTAGCCGGCGGCCCGGCGCGAGCCCAGGTCCCACAGGATCGCCATGCCGGCGAAGGCGATCAGGTACCACAGGCCGTTCCACTTGGTGGCGCACGCGGCGCCGAGGCACAGCCCGGCGCACACCCGCATCCAGCGAATGCCCAGATGCGGCCCCGATGCCGGGTACGGCCCGGACTCGGCGGCCGCGGCTTCGAGCCGGGCCCGAGTCTGGTCCCGGTCGATCACCAGCAGCCCGAAGGCCGCCAGCACCCAGAACATCAGGAAGATGTCGAGAATCGAGGTCCGGCTCAGCACGAGTTCCAGGCCGTCCAGCGCCAGCAGCAGGCCCGCGATGCAGCCGAGCAGCGTGGATCCGGTCATCCGACGGGCGATCCGCGCGGTCATCAGGATCGAGACCGTGCCGATGACCGCGACCGAGAACCGCCACCCGAACGGCGTCAGCCCGAACGTCCACTGCCCCATCGCCATCATGATCTTGCCCAGCGGCGGGTGGGCAACGATCTCGCCCGACTTCAGCAGGAAGTTCGGGTTCCCCTGGAGCAGCAGCGTGTTGACGTTCTTGACGTGGTTCAGCTCCACGCCGTGCCGCAGGATCGAGTTCGCGTCCGGCACGTAGTAGGTCTCGTCGAAGACCACTGCATTCGGCTGGCTGAGCCGGTAGAACCTGATGAAGCCGCCGAACAGCATGATGAGTATCGGCCCGACCCAGGCCCAGTAGGACGGGCGGAGCATCTGGGCCGTCCCGAACAGCCCGGTAACCGTCCGGCGGCTGGGCTCCTGATCAGCCCTTTTGCTGGTATCGGCCAGGTCGGCGGACGGCGCGGTCTCGTATGCCTTCATCGAGTGCCATGTTAAAGGCGCGGAACGCTAGCCTGGGCCTGGAAATGGAACCTGCCAGCGGCGAACGCGCAGCTTATACCCCTATCGGGGACACCGGAACGCTGATAATTGCAGCCGTTCCCATCGGGCAGCCGGGCGATGCGTCGCCCCGTCTCGCCGAGGCGCTGCGCACGTCCCGGCTGATCGCCGCCGAGGACACCAGGCGGGTTCGCCGGCTGGCCGCCGCGCTCGGCGTCCAGCTGACCGGGCGGCTGGTCTCCTATTACGACCAGGTCGAGGCCCGCCGGGTGCCGTCGCTGCTGGCCGAGCTGCAGGACGGCCGGGATGTGCTGCTGGTCACCGACGCGGGCATGCCCGGCGTCAGCGATCCCGGCTACCGGCTGGTGGCGGCCGCGGCGGAGGCCGGGATCAGGGTGACGGCGCTGCCGGGGCCGTCGGCGGTCACCACGGCGCTGGCCGTGTCTGGCCTGCCCACCGACCGGTTCGTGTTCGAGGGATTCCCGCCGCGCCGTGCGGGCGAGCGCGCCCGGCGGTTCGCGGAGCTGGCGAGCGAGCCCAGGACCGTGGTGTTCTTCGAGTCGCCGCGGCGCCTGGCCGCGACGCTGGCGGAGCTGGCGGAGGCATTCGGCCCCGATCGGCGCGCCGCCGTGTGCCGGGAGCTGACCAAGACCTACGAGGAGATCATCCGGGGCACGCTGGCGGACCTGGCGCAGGCGGTGTCAGCGGGCATTCTGGGCGAGATCACGCTGGTCATCGGGGGTGCGCCGGCTGGTGTCAGCGTCGTTCCTCTCCACGAGGCGGTGGCGCAGGTAGCCGACAGAGTCAGGAACGGGGTGCCCCGGCGCGATGCCATCAGCGCGGTCGCGGCCGGCACGGGGCTTTCGCGGCGGGAGCTCTACAACGCGGTTGTCAGCAGGCCGGCGGAGGACTGACAGCCCCGGCTGGCACCATGAGTCGCCATGGAGATAGCCGAGCACATCCGGGCAATCCAGCGCGACGGCGACCTGCTCGCCGCGGCGGCGCAGCGGGCCGGGCTCGACGCGCCAGTGCCCTCGTGCCCGCCGTGGCAGGTCCGCGACCTGCTGCGACACGTGAGTTACGTGCACCGGTGGGCCGCGGTGTTCCCCGGCGAGGGACGGCTGACGCCGGTGACCGACCGCGCGAGTGAGCCCGAGGTGCTCGGCGGCGGGCCGCCCGACGACGAACTGCTGGACTGGTTCCGCGCCGGGCATGCCGCCCTGGTCGAGACCTTGCGGTCGGCCGATCCGGACGTTCAGTGCTGGATGTTCCTGGCGGCGCCGTCGCCGCTGGCGTTCTGGGCCCGGCGGCAGGCCCACGAGACGGCGATGCACCGGGTGGATGCGGAGCTGGCCGACACCGTGCTGGCAAACACGGTGCTGGCCGGTACCGTGCCGACGCCGTTCCCGGCCGATTTCGCCGCGGATGGCATTGACGAACTGATCATGGGCTTCTTCGGCCGGGATTCCGGGGAACTGACCGAGGAGCAGCGGGCCGGCGGCCGTCAGAGCCTGCTGGTCCGGGCGACCGACACCGGCGGCGAGTGGCTGCTCGACCTCACGGAAGACGGCAAGCTCGCGGCCAGTGTACGGCGTGGCGGCGGGCCGGCCCAGGTCCAGCCGCCCCAGGTCCAGTCCGCCCAGGTCCAGTCCGCCCAGGTCCAGTCGGCCCAGTGCACTCTGGCCGCACGAGCGCCCGACCTCTATCTCCTGCTGTGGAACCGGGTCGGCCTGGCGACCGCTCCGGTCGAGCTCAGCGGCGACCACGGGGTGTTCGAGGCGTGGCAGGAGGGTATGCGCGTCACCTGGCAGTAGGCCGGGGAGCAAACGCGGCACGGCGCCGCCGGGCCGGCCCTGCGGCTCGTCCTCCAATAGGCTGGCGGGCATGACCAGCCGCCACATTCTCGCGTGCGCCGCGTGGCCCTACGCCAACGGCCCTCGTCACATCGGCCATGTGTCGGGCTTCGGCCTGCCGTGCGACATGTTCGCCCGGTATCAGCGAATGTGCGGGAACCCGGTGCTGATGGTCAGCGGCACGGACGAGCACGGCACGCCGATCCAGGTGCAGGCCGACGCCGAGGGCGTCACGGCCCGTGCGCTCGCCGACCGCTACAACCGCGTGATCGCCGAGGACCTGGCGGGGCTGGACATGTCCTATGACCTGTTCACCCGCACGACGACGAAGAACCACTACTCGGTGGTCCAGGACCTGTTCCTCGGCCTGTACGCGAACGGCTACATCTTCGCCCGCAAGTCGCTCGGCGCGGTCTCGCCGTCGACCGGCCGCACGCTGCCCGACCGCTACATCGAGGGCACGTGCCCGATCTGCGGTTTCGACGGCGCGCGCGGTGACCAGTGCGACAACTGCGGCAATCAGCTGGACCCCGTGGATCTCATCAACCCGCGGTCCAAGATCAACGGCGAGACGCCGGCCTTCGTGGAGACCGAGCAGTTCTTCCTCGACCTGCCGGCGTTCGCCGACGCGCTCGGCACCTGGCTGCAGAGCAAGAGCGGCCAGTGGCGGCCGAACGTGCTCAAGTTCTCGCTCAACCTGCTCGGCGAGCTGCAGCCGCGGGCGATCACCCGGGATCTGGACTGGGGCGTGCCGATCCCGCTTGACGGCTGGCGCGATCTGCCGGACAAGCGGATCTACGTGTGGTTCGACGCGGTGATCGGCTACCTGTCGGCCTCGATCGAGTGGGCCCGGCGGTCTGGCGACCCGGACGCCTGGCGGGCCTGGTGGCAGTCACCGGACGCGCTGGCCTACTACTTCATGGGCAAGGACAACATCG
Organism: Streptosporangiaceae bacterium; assembly: GCA_036758685.1. Classification (GTDB taxonomy): domain Bacteria; phylum Actinomycetota; class Actinomycetes; order Streptosporangiales; family Streptosporangiaceae; genus JAJYUU01. The sequence continues at coordinate 7,795 of DAIOWC010000056.1, forward strand.
TCTTCCACGCCGAGATCTGGCCGGCCATGCTGCTCGGCTACAACGGCCAGGGGGCGCGCGGCGGCACGCCAGGACCGCTGGGCACGCTCGGCCTGCCGTCGGAGGTGGTGTCGAGCGAGTTCCTGACCATGGAGGGCCGGAAGTTCTCCTCGTCCCGCTCGGTGGTCATCTACGTCCGCGACTTCCTCGCGCGGTACGACGTCGACGCGCTGCGCTACTACGTGGCCGTGGCCGGCCCGGAGAGCCAGGACACGGACTTCACCTGGAGCGAGTTCGTCCGGCGCAACAACGACGAGCTGGTCGCCAACTGGGGCAACCTGGTAAACCGCACGATCTCGTTCGCCGCGCGCAACATCGGCGAGATCCCCGGTCCGGGCGACCTGACGCCCGGCGATCACGAACTGCTGGCGCGATCGCGGGCAGCGTTCGGGACGGTCGGCGAGTCGCTGGCGAAGTGCCGGTTCAAGCTGGCGAGCAGCGAGGTCATGCGGACGCTCGCCGAGGCGAACAAGTACCTCTCCGACCAGGCGCCGTGGAAGCTGCGCGAGTCCGATCCGGAGCGGATGCGCACCATCTGCCACGTGGCGCTGCAGCTCGTGGACGACGGCAAGACCCTGATGACCCCGTTCCTGCCCCGGTCGTCGCAGAAGGTCTACGAGATGCTCGGCGGGAGCGGCGTGTGGTCAGGGATGCCGCGCATCGACGAGGTCAGCGAGGACGGCGGCTCGCTGTATCCCATCGTCACCGGCGATTACAACGTCGCGGCCCGGTGGGAGTCGGCGCCGATCGCCGCCGGCCTGCCGCTGGCCCCGCCGGTGCCGCTGTTCACCAAGCTCGATCCGTCCGTCGCCGACGAGGAACTCGCGAGGCTGGGCGGGGCGTGAGCGGCCAGCCAACGGGGGCGGGCCGCCCCGGGCCGGCTGACGGCTTCGGTCCCGGTACGGGCGTCGGCAAGCCGCAGGCACCGCCGCCGGAACCGCTGCCGGCGCCGGCGTTCGACAGCCACTGTCATCTGGACATGATCGACCTGCCGGTCGCCGAGGTGCTCGCGCAGGCGCGCGCCGCCGGCATCGAATGGGTCGTTACCGTCGGCTGCGACGTGCCCTCAGCCCGCTGGGCGGCGGACTGCGCGGCGGCGTTTCCCGACGTGCTGGCCGCGGTGGCGATCCACCCGAACGAGACCGCGGATGCCGATCGCAGCCCCGGCGGCCGGGACGCCGTCCTGGCCGAGATCGCCAGGATCGCCGCGCTCCCGCAGGTCCGCGCGGTCGGCGAGACCGGGCTGGACTACTACCGTGACAACGCGCCGCCGCCAGTGCAGCAGGAGTGGTTCCGCGCCCACATTGACATCGCCAAGCAGGTCGGCAAGCCGCTGATGATCCACGACCGGGATGCGCACGAGGACGTCCTGGCGATTCTCGCCGCCGACGGGGCACCCGAGCAGGTCATCTTTCACTGCTACTCGGGCGATGCGGAGATGGCCGCCCGCTGCGCCGCTGCCGGCTACGTGCTCAGCTTCGCCGGAACGGTCACATTCGGGAACGCGGCGGCGCTCAGGGAAGCTGCCGCCTGTCTGCCGGCCGAGCTCATGCTGGCCGAGACCGACAGCCCGTTCCTGACGCCGGCGCCGAACCGGGGCAAGTCCAACACCCCGGCCCAGGTCGCGAACACCGTGCGCGCGCTGGCCGCGATCAGGCAGCTGGACGTCGCGAAGCTGTGCGCAGTTATCGAGGCGACGGGCGAGCGCCTCTTCGGGGGGTCCGGGGGTCGTCCCCCGGGGCAGCACCGCGGCCGCCAGCACAACTCGTGAGCCAGCTGAGCCCGAGCCAGCTGCTCGGCCCCACCGAGATCAGGAACCTCGCCGCGCGGCTCGGCATCCACCCCGCCAAGCGCCTCGGCCAGAACTTCGTCGTCGACGCTGGCACCGTCACGCGGATCACGGCGCTCGCCGGGGTCGGTCCCGAGGACGTCGTGCTGGAGGTCGGCCCGGGCTTCGGCTCCCTGACGCTGCCGCTGCTGGACGCCGCGGGCCGCGTCCTGGCCGTCGAGGTCGACCGGGCGCTCGCGGCCCAGCTGCCCCTGACGGTGGCCGACCGCGCCCCGGCTCTGGCCGGCCGGCTGGAGGTGGTGACCGCCGACGCGGCGAGAGTCACGGCGCTGCCCGGCCCGCCGCCGACCGCGCTCGTGGCGAACCTGCCCTACAACGTCGCCGTCCCGGTCGTCCTGCACCTGCTGGCTACCGTTCCCTCCATTGGCCGCGGCCTGGTCATGGTGCAGGCGGAGGTGGCGGACCGCATGTGCGCGCCTCCCGGCAGCCGGGTCTACGGCGTGCCGTCGGCCAAGCTGGCCTGGTTCGGCGAGGCGCGCAAGGCCGGCTCGGTCTCGCGCGGGGTGTTCTGGCCGGTGCCGCGCGTGGACTCCGGCCTGGTCGGCCTCACCCGCCGCGAGCGGCCGGAAGGCGACCCGGGCGGGGGGATTCGGGGGGTCGTCCCCCCGGGCCAGCACAGCGTTCGTCGCGAGGCGGTGTTCGCAGTGATCGATGCCGCGTTCTCCCAGCGCCGTAAGACGCTGCGCTCGGCCCTGGCGAACTGGGCGGGCTCGGCGGCGGAGGCGGAGGCCGTGCTGCGCTCCGCGGGGGTCGATCCGGCCGCGCGGGGCGAAGCGCTGGGTATCGAGGAGTTCGTCCGGATCGCGGCCGCTGGTGCCGCCGGTGCCTGAGGGACGGGCGGTGGCGCGGCCGTCCGCGGCTTCGCCTGCGATCATGAGATGGTGAGTTCAGCAACTAGCCCGGGCAGCCCGGCCGTGACTGTCCGCGTCCCGGCGAAGCTGAATCTCCAGCTGGCCGTCGGACCGGTCCGCGGCGACGGCTATCACCCGCTCGTAACCGTGTTCCACGCGGTGTCGCTGTTCGACGAGGTGACCGTGCGGCCGGCGAGCAGGACGTCGATCACGATCACGGGCGAGGACGCCGCCGCCGTCCCGGCCGATAAGACGAACCTGGCGTGGCAGGCCGCCGCCGCGCTTGCCCGGTCGGCCAGGCGCACGCAGCGAGACAGCGGGATCAGGATCGAGATCCGCAAGCGGATCCCCGTGGCCGCAGGCCTGGCCGGCGGCAGCGCCGATGCGGCGGCGGTCCTGGTGGCCTGCAACGAGCTCTGGCAGACCGGGCTGTCATCCGGCGAGCTGCGCCAGATCGGCGGGGGGCTCGGCAGCGATGTGCCGTTCGCGCTGCTTGGCGGCACGGCGGTCGGGCGCGGGCGGGGTGAGGATCTGACGCGCGCGCTTGCGGCGGGCAACTACCACTGGGCCCTGGCGTTCGGCCAGTCGGGCTTGTCGACAGCTCAGGTCTACGCCACCTGGGACCGGCTGCGCGCGGCCCGCGCCCAGGACCCCGATGCGTCGCCGGCGGCCGGGCCGGAGCTCAGCCCGGAGCTGATGACCGCGCTGCGCTCGGGCGATCCGGCCGCGGTCGGCCCCCTGCTCAGCAATGATCTGCAGCCGGCCGCGCTGTCGCTGCGGCCGGAGCTGAGGCGCACGCTGGCGGCGGGCAGCGAGTTCGGCGCGCTTGGCGCGATCGTCTCTGGCTCGGGTCCAACCTGCGCGTTCCTGGCCAAGGACGCGGCGCACGCCCGGGACATCGCCGTGGCCCTGACCGGGGCCGGCGTCTGCCGGGCCGTGGCGCGCGCTAGCGGTCCCGCGCCCGGTGCCGCCATCGTCAAGCCGGATCGCCGCGCATGAACATCGTGAATCTCGAGCAGGCGTCCAAGGCCTACCACGAGCACGTCCTGCTCGACCGGGTGTCGCTTGGCGTCTCGGCCGGCCAGCGCATCGGCGTCGTCGGCCGGAACGGCGCGGGCAAGACCACGCTGCTGGGGGCGCTGGCTGGAACGGGCGAGCTGGACTCGGGCCGGGCGACCAGGGCGCGCGACGTCTCCATCGGCTATCTCGCCCAGGTGCAGCCGCTGACGGGGACGGTCGGGGAGGCGGTCTTCGGCTCGGTGCCCGAGCACGAGTGGGCCGCCGACGCGAGAAGCCGCGGTGTGATCGCCGCCCTGCTCGGCGGGCTGGATTTCACCGCCGACGTGGCCCGGCTGTCGGGCGGCGAGCGTCGGCGGACAGCGCTCGCCGCGCTGCTGCGCAGCAACTACGATCTGCTGCTGCTGGACGAGCCGACGAACCATCTGGACATCGAGGCGATCACCTGGCTGGCCGGCTACCTGCAGGAGTACGCGACGACCTACGTCGTCGTTACGCACGACCGCTGGTTCCTGGACACGGTCACGGAGCAGACCTGGGAGGTCGCGGACGGGCAGGTCCACTCCTATGAGGGCGGCTACTCCGCGTACGTGCTGGCCCGGGCGGAACGGTCGCGGATCGCGGCGGCGGTCGATGCTCGCAGGCGCAATCTGCTGCGGAAGGAACTGGCCTGGCTGCGCCGCGGCCCGCCCGCCCGCACGAGCAAGCCCAAGTTCCGGATCGAGGCCGCATCCGCGCTGATCGCCGACGAGCCGCCGCCGCGCGACGGAGTCGAGCTGGCCCGGCTGGCCGCGACGAGGCTCGGCAAGACGGTGATCGAGCTTGAGGATGTCAGCGTCAGCGCGGGCCAGCGGGCCCTGCTTGAGGACGTGACCTGGCAGCTCGGGCCAGGGGACCGCGTTGGAATCGTGGGCGTCAACGGCACCGGGAAGACCACTTTGCTCCGGCTGCTCTCCGGCCAGCTGCCGGTCCCGGCTGTGCTGGCCCGGGGGGACGACCCCCCGGACCCCCCCGCGGACACTCTGCGTACCACTGGCCACGTGGTCACCGGCCAGACCGTCCAGATCGGCTACCTGACGCAGGAGCCCACGCCGGTCGATCCGGACCTGCGCGTCCTGGAGGCCGCGGAGCGGGTCCGCAGCTCGGCCCAGGTCGGCAAGCGGGAGCTGTCGGTCAGCCAGCTGCTCGAGCGGCTCGGGCTGCGCGGTGACCGGCAGTGGACGAGAGTCGGCGAGCTGTCGGGGGGCGAGCGGCGCCGGCTGCAGCTGATGCTCTTGCTGCTGGCCGAGCCGAACGTCCTGCTGCTCGACGAGCCGACCAATGACCTGGACATCGACACGCTCACCGAGCTTGAGGACCTACTCGACGGCTTTTCCGGATCGGTGGTGGTCGTCAGCCACGACCGGTACTTCCTGGAGCGGGTGACCGATCACGTGCTGGCGGTGGCCGGGGCGGGCCTGGCGTTCCTGCCGGGAGGCGTAGACGAGTACCTGAATATCAGAGCGCTGGGCGAGGCCGGGAGCCATCGGGCCCCGGCCGCGCCCCCGCCTTCATCGCCGCCGCCCGGCTCCGCCGCCCAGGTCCGCACCGGGCAGAAGGAACTCGTCCGGATCGAACGGCAGATCGCGCGCCTGGCCGACCAGGAGGACCGCCTGGCGGCCGAGCTGGCCGAGCACGCGACCGACTATGCCAAGCTCATCGAGCTCGGCGCGGAGCTGCGCTCGGTGCAGCAGGAGAAGACCGAGCTCGAGGACCGCTGGCTGGTGGTTGCCGAGGAAATCGGCGGCTAAGACTTCCGAGGGTCAGCGGGCGAGCTGCGGGTCAGCGCGCAGGAAGGCGCGGGCGATGACCTCGTAGCCGGCGGCGTTGGCGTGCTCGTTCGGGCCGCGGGGCGAGTGGGCGCAGGCCCAGGTCCACTGGCAGATCGTCGCGACGTTCCTCGGCAGTACGCCGTAGTCGGCCAGCCGGATCTTGCTGCCGAAATCGCTGCTGTTGAACGCGCCGAAGACGTTAGCCACGCGGGCGCCGTAAGCCCGGTAGATCTTGCCGAGCATCTGGTTGTAGCCGGCGACGAGCCGCTCGGTCAGCACCGCGACTTCCTCGCCGACCGTGCCGTCCATCCAGCCGGCCAGCTCGGGCACGTAGTAGCTCATCGCCAGGATCGTGACGTCCGGACCGGCGGCGGCGCGCAGGTCGGCCATGATCAGGCGGAGGTCGGCGGCCGAGCGGCTGATGCTGTTACCCATGCACGGCAGGATCTTGCTGACGGAGGCTCCGCCGTAGAAGCAGGAGTTCGGGTCGTTGGCTCCGATGTCGATCGTCACCAGCCCGAGGTGGCCGCGATGGGCCCGGAGGAACGCCGCGGCCTGCAGCAGCTGCGAGCCGGCCGCGTAGTGACAGATCCCGCCGTGGATCATGGTGTGCGTCGTCTCGCCCGAGCAGCCGAGCCTGACCAGGCGCCAGTTCCGGTCCTGTGCGTGCAGGACCGAGTAGATCCGGTTCGGGTATCCGGCGCGGGTAGGCAGGCTGGCGCCGTCGGAGTCCGGCTGAACGCCCTGGGACAGCGAGTCACCGAGCGCGAGGTAGTACCGCGGCCCTGGCAGCAGGTGCGGCTGCGGGGCCGGCTCGGCCGCATGTCCGGAGCAGCCGGCGACCAGCACGAGCAAGCCTGCGACCGCCGTCAGCAGCCCAGTGCGCCCCGTCCGCATGTCGCTAGCCTGCCCGAACAGCGGCAGTGCTTGCGCCAGGTCAGACGGTGTCCGGGACGGAGTCGGGCGCGTCGGCGGCGTCGAACGGCGCGAGCAGCACGCGCAGCAGGCCCGCCAGGTCGGCCTGCTCGCCGGGCCCGAGGCCGGTCAGAAGATCACGTTCGCGGCTCAGCAGATCGGTCATGGCGGCGTCAACCGTGCGACGGCCGCTCTCGGTCAGCTGGACCAGCACGCTCCGCTTGTCCTGCTGGTCGCGATGCCGGCTCACCAGCCCGGCCTCGGCCAGCCGGTCGATGCGGTTGGTCATCGTGCCCGATGTCACGAGCGTGGCGCGGAGCAGCGCGCCGGGGCTGAGCTGGTAGGGCGGTCCCTGCCGGCGCAGCGCCGACAGCACGTCGAACTCCCAGGTCTCCAGGCCGTGCGCAGCGAACGCCGCGCGCCGGGCCCGGTCCAGATGCCGGGCCAGTCGCGAGACGCGGCTGAGCACCTGGAGCGGCGTCACGTCCAGGTCCGGGCGTTCGCGCTGCCAGCGGGCGACGATGTCGTCGACCTCGTCGCTGGTCGGTCGGGCCATGCAGCGAGCATATCTCTTGACATCGAGAGTTCGACTGCGGTAGATAATATCTTGATGTCGAGAGAAATGAGGCCGCCATGTGGGACCCGGACCAGTACCTGAGCTTCGCCGACGAGCGCTCGCGGCCGTTCTTCGATCTGACCGGCCGCATCGCGGCGGCCGAGCCTGGCTACGTCGTCGACCTGGGCTGCGGCCCCGGCAACCTGACCGCGGCGCTCGCCCGCCGCTGGCCGGGAGCACAGATCGAGGGCATCGACTCCTCCGAGTCGATGATCGCGGCGGCGGACGAGCTACGTTCGGAGCGGCTGAATTTCCGGGTCGGCGACGTGCGCGACTGGAAGCCCGGGCACCCGGCTGACGTCATCGTGTCGAACGCGGTGCTGCAGTGGGTGCCGGATCACCTGGACCTGCTGCCCCGCTGGCAGGCGAACCTGATCAGCGGCGGGTGGTTGGCGTTCCAGGTCCCTGGAAACTTCGATCAGCCCAGCCACGTGGTCTTGCGGGAGCTGGCCGGGTCGCCGCGGTGGCGCGGGCTGCTGACGGACGTTGAGCAGAACCGGCAGGCGGCTCAGCCGGAGGAGTACTTGAGTCTGCTGGCCGGGCTCGGGATGAGCGTCGATGCGTGGGAGACGACGTACCTGCACGTGCTGACCGGCCCGGACCCGGTGACCGAGTGGTACAAGGGCACTGGCCTGCGGCCCGTGCTGAGTGTGCTGGCGCCGGAGGACGCTGCGGCATTCGTGGCCGAGTACAGCGAGCGGATCCGCGTCGCCTATCCGGCGGCCGCGTACGGAACGGTGCTGCCGTTCCGCCGGGTGTTCGTCGTGGCGCGCAAGGCGTGACGGCGTCGCGTTATTTGCGCCGGACGCGCTCCAGCGCCTCGTCAGACAGGCGCGGCTTGGGGTCCAGCTGGGACAGGCCGTTCCAGGCGAGGTTCACCAGGTGGGCCGCCATTTCCTCGAGCTTGGGCTTGCGCTCGTCCAGCCACCACTGACCCGCCGATGCCACCATGCCGACCAGCATCTGCGCGTAGACCGGAGCAAGCTTGGGATCGTATCCGCGCTTCTTGAGTACGTCGCCAAGCAGATGCTCGACCTGGCTGGCGATGTCGCCCATCAGGCTGGCGAAGGTGCCCGATCCCGATGTGGGGTTGGAGTCCCTGACCAAGATGCGGAACCCGTCGGAGTTCTCCTGGATGTAGCGCAGCAGTTCCACGGCCGCGACCTCGAACTTGGCCATGGTGTCCTCGCCCTCGAGCAGGGTGGTGGCCATCGTGAGGAACCGCTCGACCTCGCGGTCGACCACGACCGCGTACAGGCCCTCCTTGCCGCCGAAGTGCTCGTACACGACGGGCTTCGAGACGCCGGCCCGGGCGGCAATCTCCTCGATCGAGGTGCCGTCCAGGCCGCGCTCGGCGAACAGGCGCCGCCCGATGTCCAGAAGCTGGGCCCGGCGCTCCTTGCCGGTCATTCTTCTGCGGCCGGTAGCTGAGGACTGGTTTGTCACTCCTCCATCATGTCGGTCAGGCCTGAGGCCGGCCAATCGGTTCAAGATCGGCCCGGCGCGTCATGGCCCCGAGACGCCGGGATCGAGTCTGCCTTCCGCTGAGCCGAGCCTCCTCGGGCCAGCGGACGTCGTAGGCCCAGCCCGCCTTCTCGAACAGCCAGATGAGCCGGGCGCCGGTGTCGATCTGGCCCCGCAGCACGCCGTGCCTGGCGCACGTCGGGTCGGCGTGGTGCAGGTTGTGCCACGACTCGCCGAAGGACAGGATCGCGAGCCAGTTGACGTTCCTCGACTTGTCCCTGACCTCGAACTCCTCCTTGCCGAAGGTGTGGCAGATCGAGTTGATCGACCAGGTCACGTGGTGCAGGAACGCCACCCGGATCAGGCTGGCCCAGAAGAACGCGGTGAGCGCGCCCAGCCAGGACCATGACCACAGGCCGCCGATGAGGGCAGGAAGCAGCAGGGAGACTGTGACCAGGACCGGGAACAGCCTGGAGACCCGGACGATCTTGCGATCAGTGAGGAGGTCCGGGCAGAACTTCTCCTGCGACGTGTGGTTGCCGTCGAACAGCCACCCGATGTGGGCCCAGACCAGGCCCTTGCTCAGGGCCTTCCAGTCGTTGCCGAAGCGCCAGGGCGAGTGCGGGTCGCCCTCGCGGTCGCTGTACTTGTGGTGGCGCCGGTGGTCAGCAACCCAGTTGAGTACCGGCCCCTCGAGAGCCATGGACCCGGCGATCGCCAGCAGGACGCGCAGGCCCGTCTTCGCCTTGAACGAGCCGTGGGTGAAGTAGCGGTGGAAGCCGGCCGCGATCCCGAGGCCGGTGAAGTAATAAAAGGCGATCGCGATGATGACGTCGTGCCAGCCGAGACCCCATCCCCAGGCGATGGGGATGGCGGCCAGCAGGGCCAGCATCGGCACGGCGACGAAGATGGCGACTAGGACCTTCTCGACAGTGCCCTTGGGCTCGTCTTGTAGATCCCCGAGCGGGGTCCTTGCCGCGGTGACCGCGGGCCCGGTAGCGGTGGGGCTAGTGGTGGTGTCAGTGGCTGTGGTCATTGGATCCTCGCCTGGCACTCAGACCAAAATTGATGGGGCTGATGCGCTCCGCAATGCCGTGGGCAGGGGCTCATGCAGAATACGCTTACGTAACCGTAACCTACGTGACCGTAGGTTGTACAACGGGCTGGCAAACATTTACTGGCAACCTCGTGACGCAGAGGCAAGTGCCTGGTGCCGGAGACGAGCCACGGCACGCGGGCTACGGAATGTGGGTTTGTACTACCCGCCGGCCAGGCCGTCATGCCCGGGGAATGCACTAGCGAGGCAGTCCGGCAGGAATGTCAGCGCCTCGTACTAGTGTTTGAATATGAGACCTAAATGAGACTTTTCCCCGTTCAGAGAGCAGGCGATTGCGCTTCGTCGCGCCGGCAAGTCGCGAGACGAAATCAAAGACATCATCGGCGTCCGCAACAACGACGCGCTGAGCGACCTGCTTCGCGGTGAACCAGCGCCACTCTCCTTACGACGCCCGCGGGCGAAGGACGACCTGCACGCGCAAGCCTGCGAGCTGCGTGCCCGGGGGCATACCTACGTCGAGATCGCCGCGCGACTCGGTGTGTCGAAGGGCTCGGTCTCGCGATGGGTGCGGGCCATGCCGCGGGTGGGTCGGCTGAGTTATGAGGAGTGCCGCAAGCGCAACGCCGATGGCGTCGCCCGGTACTGGGAATCGGTCCGTACGATCCGCGAGGCCCGGAGGCACGCCATCTGCGAGACCGCGGTCGCCCAGATCGGTGCTATGAGCGACCGGGAGATCTTGATCGCCGGCGCAATCGCGTACTGGTGCGAGGGCGCGGCATAACCCCAAGACGGTCAGGAAGAACATCGGCGAGGAGTACCACGGTTGCCTGATCATCGGCGTTCGCCGCAGCACCGAGCTTTACCGGCAGATCCAGGGCTGGGCGGCTGCGGCGATGGCAGCGCTGCCGACTACCTATCTGCCCGATTAGCTACCTATGCGAAGAAAGCTCCCGGATGTGGATTTGAACCACAATTGCCAGAACCAAAATCTGGAGTCCTGCCTGGTTGGACGATCCGGGAAGGTTCAAAACCGCGCCTCAGCCTACCGGCACAGTGGGCGGGCGGTCGATCGACTACGTGGGCGTGAACGACGCATCGTCGGGCCCGTGCCGGTGCGGATGTCAGTCGGACCAGCTTGGACGGTCGTGGCGCGCGGCCGGAGCAGAGGCGGCAGCGGCAGGCTCTGAACTGTGCGCGGGTGGGTAAGGGCTACGGCGGGACGTCGTGGCTGGCCTGGGCGGCCGCGCGCTGGCGGAGGGCACCGGCAGGGCGACCGCGTCGTTCCGTTTATTGTGATTTTTATTGGTTTTGCCGGGAGCAGTCAACGAGGGGCTAGTCCGGGCGAAGGGCGGTAACCGGACGGTATCCTGCCCAGGTCGGGGGCGTGACATCTGGACTGTGCCTACTGTTGCCGCAGCGACATCGAGGAGCCAAGCCGAGTGACTTCGATCGGCCCTGCTGCCGTCATCATCCTGGCGGCCGGCGAGGGCACCAGGATGCGGACGGCCACCCCGAAGATGCTTAACGAGGTCTGCGGGCGGGCGATGCTCGGTCACGTGCTCGCCGCGGCTGGGGAGATCGACGCCGAGCGGCTCATCCTGGTCGTCAGTGACGCACGCGGTCAGGTAGCCCACTATGCCGGCGAGCACTGCCCGCGCGCTTCACTCGTTGTCCAGGAGCGCAACGGCTCCTGGGGGACTGGGCACGCCGTGCGCACGGTGATCGAATCGCTGGGCGTGATTCACGGGACCGTTCTGGTGGTGTTCTCCGACACCCCCATGCTGCGCGGCCAGACGCTGGCCACTCTGGCGGCCGAGCACCAGGCGTCGGGGGCCGCGGTGACGGTGCTGACGGCCAAGGCTCCCGACCCGACCGGGTACGGCCGGATTATCAGGGACGAGGCCGGGCAGGTCGTCGGCATTATCGAGGAAGCCGATGCCACCGCCGAGCAGCGCGCGATGACCGAGATCAGCTCCGGGATATTCGCCTTTGACGGCGACCTGCTTGCCGATGCCGTGAAGCGGGTGCCGACGGCCAACGCGGCCGGCGAGGAGTACCTCACCGAGGTGCCCGCGATCCTGCGCGGCGATGGTCATCGGGTCGGCTCGGCGCTGTGCGCCGACTTCGACGAAGTTCAGGGGGTCAACAACCAGGCGCAGCTGGCCAGGGCGAGGCGGGTCCTGAACGAGCGCCTGCTCGCGCGCTGGATGGCGGCCGGCGTGACGGTGGTCGATCCCGGCAGTACCTGGATCGATGTCGATGTGACGCTCGAGCCGGGCGCGCGGATCGGACCGGGCACCCAGCTCGAGGGCCGCACGTTCGTGGCGGCGGGTGCGAGCGTCGGGCCGAACAGCCTGCTGCGCGACACCACGGTCGGATCCGGCGCGACCGTGATCCAGTCGGTGTGCGAATCGGCCGTCATCGAGGCAGGCTCAACGGTAGGCCCGTTCGCGCATCTGACGGGCATGCAGGACTAGGAGAGCTGAAAGTGAGCGGCAAGACTGGCCCGACGCAGCGGAAGATGATGCTGTTCGCCGGGCGCGCATACCCCGAGCTCGGCAAGGAGATCGCCGAGAAGCTTGAGATCGAGATCACGCCGACCATGGCGTTCGACTTCGCCAACGGCGAGATCTTCGTGCGCTTCCTCGAGTCGGTCCGCGGGTGCGATGCGTTCGTGCTGCAAAGCCACACGGCACCGATCAATCAGTGGATCATGGAGCAGCTGATCATGGTCGACGCGCTGAAGCGGGCGTCGGCAAAGCGGATCACGGTGGTGGCGCCGTTCTTCGGCTACGCCCGGCAGGACAAGAAGAGCCGCGGCCGCGAGCCGATCTCGGCCCGGCTGATGGCGGACCTGTTCCTGACCGCTGGCGCCGACCGACTGATGGCGGTGGACCTGCACACCGCGCAGATCCAGGGGTTCTTCGACGGTCCCGTCGATCACCTGCTCGCCGAGCCGATCCTCGCCGACTACGTGCAGGAGAAGCTCGACCTGTCCACGGTGACGGTGGTCGCGCCCGACGCCGGCCGGGTGCGGATCTGCGAGCGCTGGACCGACCGGCTCGGGTGCCCGCTCGCGATCATCCACAAGCGCCGCGACCCCGACGTTGCCAACCAGGCGAGGGTGCTCGAGGTCGTCGGCCAGGTCGCCGGCCGGACCTGCATCGTGGTGGACGACATGATCGACACGGGGCAGACGATCGTGAAGGCCGCGGAGACGCTGTTCGAGCAAGGTGCCGCTCAGGTCATCGTGACCGCGACGCACGCGGTGCTCTCCGGGCACGCGGTGGACCTGCTGAAAAACTCGCCTGTCAGCGAGGTCATCGTCACCAATACGCTGCCAATCCCCGACGAGAAGTACTTCGATAAGCTCAAGGTGCTGTCGATCGCGCCGCTGATTGCCCGCGCGATCGGCGAGGTGTTCAGCGACGGGTCGGTGACCAGCCTGTTTGACGGGCAGTCCTAACACACACGAAAAGCGCAGATCCAAGATCAAAATAACTAGCCCGGCGAGCAAGCCCACCGGCGCCAGGTAGACTTCGCAAGGATTTTCGTCTCTCAAGGAGCCCCACAGTGCCCGAGGTAGTCATCGCCGCCGAGCCGCGGTCGGAGTTCGGCAAGGGACCAGCCCGCCGGACCAGGAGTGCCGGCCGGGTCCCGGCCGTCCTCTACGGGCACCACAGCGAGCCCAGGCACCTCACGCTGCCGGGCCACGAGGTGCTCATGGCGCTGCGCACCGCGAACGTGCTGATCAGGCTCGAGGGCCTGCCCGGCGGATCCGAGCTGGCCCTGCCGAAGGCAGTGCAGCGGGATCCGATCAAGGGCTATGTGGAGCACGTCGACCTCCTGCTCGTCCGCCAGGGCGAGAAGGTCACGGTGGACGTGCCGGTGAACCTGGTGGGCGACATCGCTCCCGGTGGCCTGCTCGACCAGCAGCTGGTCCAGATCTCGGTCGAGGCGGAGGCGACGAACATCCCGCCGGGCATCGAGATCAACCTCGAGGGCATGGAGGTCGGCGCGGCGGTGCACGCCAGCGACCTGCAGCTGCCCGCCGGCGTGACGCTCGCCGATGAGCCCGAGCTGCTCGTGCTGCACATCATCACGGCGCCGACCGAGGCCCAGATCGAGGCCGAGCTTGGCGAGGCTGAGGCTGAGGCCGCTCCGGCGGGCGAGGCCCCGCCGAGTGCCGCGGCTGCCGAGGGCGGCGAAGCGGCTCCCGCGGACAGTGCCTCGGAGTCTGGCTGATCTCACCCGCGGCGGGCCCGGGGTTCGCCTGCTGGGTAGTGCGTGATGGCGGAAGATCGCTGGCTGATTGTCGGCCTGGGCAACCCCGGGCCGCAGTACGAGCTGACGCGGCACAACGTTGGCTTCCTGGTCGCGGACGAACTGGCGGCCGAGATGCGCTCCGGCTTCAAGCGCGATCGCTCGCGGGCCCTGTCCGCGTCCGGATTGCTCGCGGGCCTGCCGGTCACCGTGGCTAAGCCCATGAGCTTCATGAACGTCTCGGGCGGCCCGGTTGCCGCGCTGCGAGCGTTCTACAAGATCCCCGCCGCGCAGATCCTTGCCGTGCACGACGAGCTTGACCTGCCCTTCGGGTCGATCCGCCTCAAGCTGGGCGGTGGCGACAATGGCCACAACGGCCTGCGATCGGTGACCGCTGCCCTCGGCACGCGCGAGTATCACCGGCTCAGGATCGGAATTGGCCGCCCGCCTGGCCGGATGGATCCGGCCGACTTCGTGCTCCGGAACTTCTCCCCGGCCGAGCGGAAGGAGCTTCCGCTGATCCTCGGCCGGTCGGCCGATGCGACGCGAGCGCTACTGACCGCCGGGCTCGCGGCAGCCCAGAACGAGTTCCACGCCTGACGGGCGGGTCCGTTTCTGGTTCTCTGCCGGTTTGTGCCGGCCAGCGGTAGCGATTCCGCGTCTATGTATCAGATGATCCCTTAAAGCCTTATACCTGGGGCGGACGCGGCTGGCTGCGGTGCGGTCAGGCGCTGCCCGTATATCGGAGGAATCGTGTCTCGCAGGCTCATGCTGCGCGGGGTCCGCACCGCGCGGGCCGTCCGGGCAGTAATCACCAATCCGCCCTACGTAGCGCCAGGGCACTACTACTCCCCGCATACGTCGAGTGCGGACCGAGCGCGAGCCCTCACCTGGTCCGGCGCGCCGGGCGTTGACATGGCCGAGTCCGCGCAGCTCCAGCTCGCGGGCGAACTGGCCGCCGATCTGGCGCAGCCGCTTGCCGGGCCGCGGTACCGGCCCGGCAACTCCATGTTCGGTCCTGCCGACGGCGCGGTGTATCAGGCTATGCTGCGGCACTTCCGGCCTGCGCGGATCATCGAGGTCGGGTCCGGGTACTCGACGGCGGTCGCCCTCGATGTCGCCGACGCTGACAGCGAGCTGTCCGGTCTGCAGATCACGTGCATCGAGCCGTATCCGGACCGGCTGCTGGCGCTGCTGACGCCAGCCGACGACTGCCGGCTCACCCTGATTCGCCAGCCGGTGCAGGAGGTGGAGATCTCCGCGTTCAAGCAGCTGGAGGCGGGTGACTTCCTGTTCATCGACTCGACCCACGTGGTCAAGGCCGGCTCCGACGTCGCGTGGCTGTTCCTGCAGGTGCTGCCGCGCCTGAATCCCGGCGTGATCGTGCACGTCCACGACCTCTTCTGGCCGTTCGAGTACCCGCGCGAATGGCTGGTCGAGCGCCGGGACTGGACCGAGGCCTACCTGGTGCACGCGTTCCTGTCGGGCAACGCCGACTGGGAGACCCTGCTGTTCTCCTCGTGGCTGTGGCAGTGCCATCCCGACCTCGTCCCCGCCCGCCTGGCGAGCGAGGGGCCGGGCTCCCTCTGGCTCCGGCACCGCGGTTAGATGCCGGACTTTTACGGATCTTCCGGGCACCGAGCCTTGATCGCGACAAGAACTACCTCGGTACGCGTCAACCCACGATCCTCGTTAAGCGTCTAACTTCGGGTTATATGGGCGAGAGGCTACTGCCGAAACCAAGCTGGACGACCGGTCAGAATGCGACCGGTACTGGCCCCAAACTGTGCCGAATATGCAGGTCAGACGCATTGCAAATCTGATCTGAGGAGCACAGGATTTGGGCTGAGTATGGAGACAGCCGGTTTTCTGGACATGTAAGCTGAACGCTCGAATAGAGGGGGGTCAGATGGCGATTTCGTCCGTTTGGTCGGTACAAGACACTTGTGTCGGACCTGCCTTCGGATGTGCGTCGTGCGCGCCTGTAAGCCGCAGGCTGGAAGCGTGCATGCCGACGCGACGCCATGGCCACGTATTCGCCGGAGTCTGAGCGCTCCGAAGGGCAACAAGAGAAGGCAGGCCATGGTTTTGCGAAAAGAAGGATGTGTGCTTGTCACCGGTGGTGTCGGCTTCATCGGCACGCACTTGTGCCGGGCACTGCTGGCTCAGGGCAGACGGGTAATTGCGCTTGACGATATGTCAGCCGCCCAGCTCCCGGTCAGTGCCGATCTGCTCGATAACCCGCTGTTCACGCTCATGGAACATGACGTGATCGAGCCCTTCTCCATCGCCGAGCCGGTCGCCGGGATCGTGCACCTGGCCGGCCAGATCGGTCCGAACAACCCGCTGGAAGGACTGCGCGCGTCCTCCATCGGCACGTTCAACTGCCTGGAGCTGGCGCTGGCCCACGAAGCGCGCATCGTCCTCGCCTCCTCGGGCGACATCTACGGCAACGCGACGGTCCACCCGCAGGCCGAGGACTACTGGGGCAACGTGAACCCGATCGGGCCGCGGTCGGCCTACGAGGAGGCCCGCCGGTTCCTGGAGGCGGCGACCACCGCCTACCGCAACGTCCACGGCGTCAACACCGGCATCGTCCGGCCGTTCAACATCTACGGTCCGGACGTGCAGACCAACCGGCGCGCGGTGCCCGCCTTCATCTCCAAGGCGCTGGCCGGCGAGGAGCTGACCCTGCACGGCGGAGACCAGACCCGCAGTCTCTGCTTCGTGACCGACTTCGTCGAGGGCGTGCTCCTCATGCTCGACTCGGACGACCCGGGGCCGGTCAACCTGGGCTCGAGCGAGGAGATCTCGATGCGGGCGCTGGCCGAGCTCGTCGTCTCGATCGCGGGCTCAGGAACGATTAAGGTCGTCCCCGCGGTGGCGGGCGACTCCGCCGGGCGCTGCCCGGACATCACCAAGGCTGCCGAGGTGCTCGGGTGGCGGCCCAAGACTTCAGTCCGGGCAGGCATCACCGCCTCGATCGAGGCGATGCGAGCGATGGAGGTGGCTGTTCAATGACCGCAGGATCGGTGCAGATAGTCGTTCCGTCTAACTGGAGCGCGCTGGTGCCTACCGAGCTGCCGAAGCTGCAGTGCGAGGCAACGACGGTGCGCGCGGCACTCGACTGGCTCACGGCCGACTACCCGCAGTTCGGCGTCCGGCTCTTCAGCCACGGGCGGCTCGCCTCCTGGGTGAACATCTACCTTGGCGAAGAGGACATCAGGGCGCTGGACGGCCTGGACACCCAGATCGAGGCGCCGACAGTGCTGACCGTCATCCAGGCGGTGGCTGGCGGGTGAGCATCCTGGTCGAGAAAGGCGGGATGATCGCGATCCCGGCCGGCCGGGTGCTGTTCGGCTCGTCGGAGCAGCATCTGGATGACGTGGGCGCGAGCCAGCACTATAAGCGCGAATGGTTCGAGGACGAGGCGCCGCAGCACTACGCGGAGGTCGACAGCTTCTGGATCGACCCCCATCTGGTGACCAATGCCGACTACCTGGCCTTCACGGAGGCCACCGGCTACCAGACCGAGGCCGAGGTCCGCGGATTCGGCCTGCTGTACGGCGCCACCTACTGGGATGAGGTCGACGGCGTCTGCTGGCGGCGTCCCGGCAGTGCCGATGACTCGATCGATGACCGGCTCGACCACCCGGCCGTGCACATCGCCTACGCCGACGCCGTGGCCTACGCCACGTGGGCGGGCAAGCGCCTCCCGACCGAGCCGGAGTGGGAGTACGCGGCCCACGGGCCCGAATGGCGCTGCTGGCCGTGGGGCGATGAGTGGGACTACACGATCGTCAACTGCGCCGAGCACTGGTACGGCGCTCCGATCACCGAGTTCAAGGCGTGGCACGCGTGGTGGGGCAAGCACCGCGAGACGTCGGGCGGACGGCTGTGCACGACTCCGGTGGGGAAGTTCTCCCCGGCCAGCGATTCCCCGTTCGGGCTCGCGGACATGGCCGGGAACGTCTCGGAGTGGACCGGCAGCCTGTACGAGCTGTACGACCCAGGCCGGCGCTATCACGAGACCTACGAGCGGGCCGCGGGCAAGTACCGCGTCCTGCGGGGCGGCTCGTGGATGAACTTCAAGTACCAGATGCGCACCAGCGAGCGCTTCGCCTCCGACCCGGCCTACTCCAGCATCAGCATCGGTTTCAGGTGCGCGTCTTCGGACGCGCCCGGCGGCTAAGGCCCGGCGGCGATGCACAGACCAGGCGGCGCGGCCGGGCCACTCCCGGCCGCGCCGGCTGCCTTCTCCCGCCGCGGCAACCCGGGCAATGGCCGTCGGCCGGCTGTCTGCCCATCCGCCTTGCGCCCGATCGGCGCATGATCAATAATTCACTGTGAAGCAGACAGCTTTACCAGTCAAAAGAGTGTTAACGGTGCAGACGACTGAATAGCGCGGACGGGAATTCAAACGATGTCGAGTATGGTGCCCGCGTAGGAATTCAGTACCAGTTATGACTGCCACCTCCGCTCCCCCCGATGGCACTTCTTCCGGCGGCGAACGGCGCCAAGAGGTAGATCACCCGCAGCTAGCCTCCAGCGTGCGGCGCGGCGCCGTCTGGAGCGTCGCCAGCACGATCGCGCTGCGATTCGGCAGCATCGCTGCCACCGCGGTGGTGGCGCACATCCTCGACCGCCAGGACTTCGGTGTCTTCACCGTCGCCCTGACCGCCCTCATGATCGTGACCAGCTTCGGCGAGCTGGGCGTCGCGTCCTGCCTGGTCCGGGCCGACCTCGATATCGATCTGCTGGCGCCGACGATGGTCACCGTTTCGCTCCTTACCGGCGGCCTCCTGGCCGGCGTTCTCTTCGAGTTCTCGAAGCCGATCGCGACCGCGCTCGGGTCGGCGGCCGCGGCCGATGCCGTGAGGATCATGGCGATCTCGGCCGTGCTCGGCGGCGTGTTCGCCGTGCCGAACGCTCAGTTGTCCAGGGACTTCCGCCAGGACAAGCTGTTCATGTCCAATCTGGTGGCGTTCGTGCCGTCGACCGCGATCTTGATCTACATGGCCAAGACCGGCAGCGGTGCGATGGCCTTCGCCTGGTCGAGGATCGCCGGCCAGATCGTCGCCGGCGGCATTCAGTACCTTTCGGTGTCGCGCCGGTACCGGCCGGGCCTGGCCCGCGAGGCGCTGAGGACGCTCGTGCGGTTCGGGCTGCCGCTCGGAGGCGCTAATTTCATCGGCTACGTGCTGCTGAACGTCGACTACGCCTTCGTCGGGCACCTGATGGGCGCGGTGGCCCTCGGCGTCTACGTCCTCGGCTTCAACGTCGCCTCCTGGCCGGTCACGCTGCTCAGCTCGATGATCAGCAGCGTCTCCATGCCCGCTATATCCCGGCTGAAAGACAACGCCGACCGGCTGCGCAGCGCGATCAGCGGTGGAGTCCGCGCCCTGGCGCTGGTCGTGGCGCCTATCTGCGCGCTCAGTGTGGCGTTTTCGCATCAGCTCATTGCCTGCATTTACGGCGCCAAGTGGGCAGCCGCCAGCGGAGTGCTGGTAATCCTGGCGTTCTATGGCGGCATATCAATTATCTGCATGCTCTTTTCCAACATCATTTCCGGGATGGGGAAGTCGCGTTCGCTGCTCGTCGTCCAGATCGTCTGGCTGGCGGCCCTGGTCCCGGCGATGGCCGAAGGAGTCAGGCGCCACGGCATCGACGGCGCGGCCGCGGCGCACCTGGCGGTCATCGCTCCGATCGTCCTGCCGAGTTACCTCTTCGTCCTGAAGCGAACTACCCACATGCCCCTGCGGGCCCTGCTCGGCCCGGTCATTCCGCCGGCGATCGTCGCCGCCGGGGCCGCGCTGGCCGCGATCAGGGTAGGTGCCCTGCTCAGCAGCCCGGAGCTGCAACTCGTCGCCGGCTTTGCGACCGGCGGGCTGATCTACGGCATTGTGATGGCGCCTCAGCTGATCGGCCTGGTCAGCGGCCGGCTCGGAGACCGGTTCGGACTAGGCCGGATCGGCCAGGCCTACGCCGTCGCCGGGCGACTCGTCGGGCTGCGGCCGCGGCCGGCCGGGCCGGAGCTTGAGGCCGAGCCCGCGACCGAGCCGCTGGACCTGCCGAAGGCGCCGAGCACGGCCCAGGCGACCTACTCCACCGCCATGCGCGGCGCGGCCGTGCTCGAGAAGGCCATCGGCCCGGCCTCCTATACCCCGGTTTCGTATACCGCAGCGATAAATGGCAATGCCGCCTACGCGAAGAACCTCGATCTGAAGGCGGCCGAGCAGACGCTAATGCTTCGCGCCGTTGAGCTCCGGCAGCTGCTCGACAGCGGCCGGCCCGGAGCGCCCCATGTAGCCCGGCACGCGCGCGGCGGTAACAGCAAGGCGAAACGTAAATGACCTGATGCTGCAAAATCCCGTACCCGGCTAGGCCATGCCGTAGCGTGTCGCAAACATGCCGTGGGCGCCATTCCGGCGCGAAACCGAGACTATGGAGGACTGACGATTGACCGGAGAAGACCGGCACGTGCTCTGGCTTGCCGGGGTGTCCTGGGATGGGATCCCGGGCGCCGACCGGCAGATGGTGACGGGCCTGACCCGGCATGCGCGCATCTTCTACGTAGATCCTCCGATCTCGCCGGCCACCAGGGCCCGGTCCCGCAACGGCTCAGTCCGGCTCTTCCGCCCCCGGCTGCAGGTGATCAGCGAGCGGCTGACCCGGCTGACGCCGGTGGTGCTGCCGGGTCTCAGCCGCCCCGTCGTGCGCAACACCACCGCCGCCATTCTCCGCGGCCAGGTCAAGTCGACCCTGGCCCGCCAGGGGATCAAGCCGTCGGTCGTGGTGTCGACGTGCCTGGAGGACCTGCTCGGGCACTTCGGCTCCGGCGTCCTGAACGTCCTGTACGGCACCGACAACTACGTCGGCGGCGCGGAGCTGATGGGGTTGTCGGTGACTCGGCAGCGCAAGCAGGAGCGGCGCGCGCTCAGCCAGGCCGACAAGATCATCTGCGTCACGCCGCCGCTCGCCGCCCGCTGGACCGACCTGGGCGCCAGCCCGCAAGTCGTCCTGCCTGGCTGCGTTCTCACCGATCTCGCCGGGCGGCCGGTCGCCGCGGGCCTGCCCGACCTTCCCCGGCCGGTCGTGGGACTGATCGGCCAGCTCTCGGACCGGCTGGACATGGACGCGCTCGAGTCGATCGCCGACTCCGGGTACTCGATGCTGATCGTCGGCCCGGTCGATTCGCGCTGGACGGACCCGCGGTTCAAGAACCTGACTGATCGCGGCAACGTGCATTACGTCGGCCCGGTGCGGCCCGATGAGGTGCCCGGCTACCTGGCTGCGATCGACATCGGCATCACCCCCTACCGGGACATCCCGTTCAACCGGACGGCCTGGCCGCTCAAGACGATGGAGTACCTGGGGGCCGGGGTCCCGACGGTCACCTCGGCGATGCCGACCGCGGTGGGCCTGCACGACGAACTGGCCGGCATCGTCGGTGCGGCCGCCGCCGATCAGATCCTGGCGCTGGCCGACGACGGCGCCGAGTTCGTGAAGGCCGTCAGCCGCGTTGCCGCCGCCGTGGCCGCGGAGGACGACGAAGCCGAGGCCGACGCCGGGACCACAGCGAACGCGGGGAACACCGCGGACGCCAGGCCGCCGTTGTCCGGGCAGGCCATCGCGTTCGCTGGCCGGCACACCTGGGCGGCGCGCGCCGACGAGTTTGCCGCCGCCATCGGCCTGACGTAGCGATGGCGGTCCCGGCAGCGCGGCGCGACACCGCCGGCCGGTCGCGCCCGGAGGCGGCCGGGCCCCGCTCGGAGGCGGCCGGGCCACGCTCGGTGCCGCCCGGTCCGGACCAGCCCACGGTGGCCGTTCTCGTCGTCACCTACAACAGCGCGCCGCTGCTGGCCGACCTGGTGGATTCGCTGGCGGTCGGGCTCGCGGGCATCACGTGGCACCTCACGGTCGCCGACAACGCGTCCGCCGACGACACCGTCGCGGTCCTGCGCGGCCTGGCGCCGGACGCGACGATCATCGAGATGGGGCGCAACGCCGGGTACGCGGCCGGCATCAATGCCGCTGCCGCCGCGGCGGGCCCGCGGACGGCCCTGCTGGTTCTCAACGCGGACGTCCGCCTGACCCCGGGCTGCGCCGCCGAGCTGCTTGGCCAGCTCAGCCCCGGCACCGGGCTGGCTGTTCCCCAGCTAGTAGACGGGAACGATGACCTCATCGAGTCGATGCGCCGGGAACCGACTGTGCTTCGGGCCTGGGGGGACGCGCTCCTGGGCGCGACCAGGGCCGGACGGATAGCCAGCCTCGGCGAGGTCGTGACGCGCGGGCCGAGCTACCAGCAGCCCGCGATCGTCGACTGGGCGGAAGGATCGACGCTCCTGATCAGCGCGGACTGCTGGGAACGCTGTGCCCCGTGGGACGAGTCGTTCTTCCTGTACTCCGAGGAGACCGACTTCGCGCTCCGGGCCCGCGACGCCGGGTACCTCACCAGGTACGTGCCGACCGCCAGGGCGATTCACCTGGAGGGCGATTCGGGCCAGTCGCCGCCGCTGTGGACGCTGCTCACGCTGAACCGGATCCGGCTGTTCCGCAAGCGCAACGGCCCGGTCGCGACCGCCGCCTACTGGGCGGCCCTGGTCTGCCGGGAGGGCAGCCGCGCGCTACTCGGCAAGCCGACGAGCCGGGCCGCGGTCAGGGCCCTGCTGAGCCCGCGCCGGCTGCGCGAGCCCCGCGGCCCGGACTCCGTGCGCGCCTGAGGCAGCGC
>DAIOWC010000057.1:0-2808 GCA_036758685.1 Streptosporangiaceae bacterium
GTCGGGACGGCGGGATTCGAACCCGCGACCCCTTGACCCCCAGTCAAGTGCGCTACCAAGCTGCGCTACGTCCCGGAACTAAACGCCCGGGTCTGGCACGCCGGGCGTACACACCTTAGCGCAGTCACGTCACCAGGGCGCCCTGGCGCCTGGCCCCGGCAGCCACGACAGCCCAGGCCCCGGAGGGCCGGCCGGCGGGCGAGACAACACCGGCCGCAGGGCACTACGTTCCCGTTTTGAGAACGCTGTTAATCTTCGGGACCGGGTCTGCTGTGCCGCCGGAGCACACGCCGCGAACAAGGAAGCCCATGGACGACCGCCTCGCCACCCTCGTGCCGTACCCCGCCAACGTGCGAAAGGGCCAGGGGCAGCTCGAGCTCCCGGCGAAGCCCGCGGTCCGGCCCGGGCTCGGAGCCGCCGCCGGCCAACTCGCGCAGGTCGTCGACCGAGCCCTCGCCGCGATCCCGTGGCCGCGGCTCGAGCCCGAGCTGCGGCCCGACGACAGCGAGGTCACGGTCACCGTGCATGCCGAGCCGGCCCTCGCCCCCGAGGCCTATGAGCTCACGATCGACCCCGAGGGCGTGAGCATCGCGGCGAGCGGGCCGGCCGGCGCGTTCTACGCCGCGCAGACGCTGCGCCAGCTGCTGCCCGATGACGCGTTCCGGTCCGCGCGGATCGAGTCCGGCGCGGCCGGCTGGCACTTGCCGGCCGCCGAGATCGCAGACCAGCCGAGCCTGCCCTGGCGCGGTGCGCACATCGACGTGGCCAGGCACTTCGTGACCAAGCGCGAGCTGCTGGCGCTGATCGACGCGCTCGCCGCCATGAAGTTCAACCGGCTGCACCTGCACCTGACCGATGACCAGGGCTGGCGGATCGAGAGCCGGCGGTTCCCGCGGCTGCACGAGATCGGCTCGCATCGCCCGCGCACCCGCATCAGCCTGAACGGCGAGGAACCGCGCGTCTACGAGGACATCCCGCACGGCGGCTATTACACGCTGGATGACCTGGCCGAGATCGCCAGCTACGCGGCCGACCGGATGATGACGCTGGTGCCGGAGATCGACCTGCCCGGTCACTGCGCCGCGCTGCTCGCCGCGCTGCCCGAGCTGGGCGCGGGGGAGCCGCCCGCAGGCGGATACCAGGTCAGCGCGGACTGGGGGATCCTGCCCTACCTGATCTCGCCGCTGCCGGAGGCGCGTGCCGCGGTGAGCGAGATCCTGGCCGAGGTGGTCGGCGCGACCGGGGCCCGCTACGTGCACATCGGCGGCGACGAGTGCGTGCTCGACTCCTGGCGCGCCGATCCGCGGATCGAGGCCTACCGGCGCGAGCGCGGCCTGACCACCGCCGACGACCTGCACGCCGCGTTCCTGCGTGATATCGCCGACACGCTCGCGGCCGAGCACGGCGCGCGCGCGATCGTCTGGGACGAGGGGTTCACCAGCACGGCCGGCCAGCGGCCGGGGCTGCGCGACGACACGATCGTGATGGCCTGGCGCGGGATGCCGATCGCCCGCGCGGCGGCCGACGCGGGACATGAGGTCATCGCGACTCCGGTGTTCCCGACGTACTTCGATTATTACCAGGAACGAGCTGACGCCGAGCCGGTCGCCATCGGCGGGCCGGTGCGGATCGAGGACGTCAGCGCCTTCGCGCCGGTGCCGCCCGACTGGCCGGCCGAGGCGGCGCGGATGATGATCGGCACGCAGTTCCAGGTCTGGACCGAGTACATCCCCGACGGCCGCGCGCTAGAGTACATGATCTTCCCCCGGTCGTGCGCGCTCGCCGATGTGGCCTGGGCCGGTCGGCCCTCGGCCTGGGAGGCGACCGCGGGCGGCAAGCCGCCGCTGCGGGACCGGGTCAGCGCGCATCTCCGCAGGCTGGCGGCCGCCGGGGTGGAGTTCAGGCCGCTGGCGGGACCGGCGCCGTGGCAGGAGGGCGGCACTGGTCCGCGCCGCCATCGGCCCGGTTACGAGATCGGGGAAGTCACCGTGCACCTCGATCAGCTGGCCGCCGGTGAGCAGGCGTTAGGGGAGTCCGCGAACGGGGGTGCACGGTTGCAGTTGACCGGGCAGGAAAAGCATGCCTAACGTAAGACCGACCGGACGGTATGGGGCCAGCCGGCGGGACCTTTCCGGAGCGTGGGACATGGCGGTGCGGCCTAAGGAGTCCGCGGGGGCGGGGTCAGTTAATACCGTGCGGACCGCCGCCACCAGGCCGGTGAAGGAGCGGCTGCTGCGGGTCGCGACGCGGCTGTTTGCCCGGCACGGGTTCGAGAGCACCTCGGTGCAGGACATCGTGGATGCCGCCGGGGTGACCAAGGGCGCGATGTACCACTACTACGGGTCCAAGGACGACCTGCTCTACGAGGTCTATCACCAGCTCCTCACCGTGCAGACGACCCGGCTCAACGAGATCGTCAAGAGCGAGGGCAGCGCCGAGGACCGGCTGCGGGCGGCCGCGCTCGACGTGGTCGAGAGCAGCCTGGCGAACCTGGACGAGCTGATCGTGTTCTTCCGCTCGCTGCACATGCTGCCCGAGGACCGGCAGACGCAGGTGCGGGCCGAGCGGCGCGCCTATCAGGACCAGTTCAAGGCGCTGGTCGAGGAAGGCATGGTCGCCGGGACCTTCCGCACCGAGGTGCCCGCCGACATCGTGGTGCACTTCTTCCTCAGCACGGTGAACCAGCTCGGCGCCTGGTACCGGCCCGACGGGCCGCTGACGCCGACTCAGGTCGGGGAGCAGTACACCGAGCTGCTGCTCGGCGGCCTGCGCGCGTAGGCGGTCCCGCTTACCAGCGCAGTGCTGCCT
>DAIOWC010000057.1:2908-19969 GCA_036758685.1 Streptosporangiaceae bacterium
GCTGCTCGGCGGCCTGCGCGCGTAGGCGGTCCCGCTTACCAGCGCAGTGCTGCCTACCAACACGGCGGCGTGCGGTGCGCCCAGGGCCTGGCCTCCTCGAGCTGGGCCGCGAGCGCGATCAGCGGGCCCTCGCCGGCGGGCCGCCCGATGAGCGACACCCCGATCGGCACGCCGTCGGCGGTCCAGTGCAGCGGCAGGCTGACCGCCGGCTGGCCGGTCATGTTGAACATCTGCGTGAACGGCGTGAACTCGCCCTGCCCGCGCAGATTGTCCATCACGTCGCCGTCCTCGCGGAAGAACTCGACCGGCTGCGGCGGGCGTCCGAGCGTCGGCGTCAGCAGCGCGTCGAACTGGGCCGTCGCGGCGGCTGCCGTCCTTGTGGCCAGCTGCATGGCGCTGACCGCGTCCGCGTACGCGGCGCCGGTCATGGTCCGCCCGTAGTCGCGCCAGGCCCTGGTGACCGGGCGCAGCTGCTGCTCGCCGGCCGCGTCGGTCTGGCGGGCCAGCGAGTTCACGGCCCAGATGGTGTTGAAGCTGTTGACAATGTCCGGCGGGAACGGCAGCTCGATGTCCTCGACGTCGTGCCCGAGCGACGCGAGCAGCGCCGAGACGTCCTCCCACGCCGCGATGCAGGCGGGGTCGGGCGTCGTGCCGTTGGCGGTCACGGCGTACCGGCCGATGCGCAGCCTGCCCGTTGCCTGGCCGGCGAAGCCGAGGAACGTCTGGCCATCCGGCAGCGGCTGCGCCCAGTAAGGATCGCCGGGCATGGGCCCGGCCATGGCGTCCAGGAGGGCCGCTGCGTCCCTGACCGTCCGGGCCAGCGGGCCCTGCGTCGACAGGCCGGGTCCGTCCGGCGTCTGCGGCCCGTTGCTGATCCGGCCGCGCGCTGGCTTGAGCCCGACCAGGCCGCAGACGCTCGCCGGGATGCGCAGGGAGCCGCCGCCGTCGCTTCCGTGCGCGAACGGGACCAGCCCGGCCGCGACGGCGGCGGCCGCGCCCCCGCTCGATCCGCCGGCATTGCAGCGGGGGTCCCAGGGGGAGCGGGCCGGGCCGGTGACGTCGTTGTCGGTGTAGCAGCACAGGCCGAACTCCGGCGTGTTCGTCTTGCCCAGGCTGATCGTGCCCGCGGCCCGCAGCCTGGTCACGACGTGGGCGTCGGCGTCAGGCACGTAGTCGGCGAACAGCCTGGACCCGAACGTCGTCCGGATGCCCGCGGTGCTGGTGAGGTCCTTGATCGCGATGGGGACGCCGAGCAGGGGCGGCGGCTCAGCGGCCGACCGGAGCCGGCCGGCGGCCTGCTGCGCCTGCGCGATCGCCAGCTCCGGGGTGACCGTGACGAAGGCGCCCAGGCCCGCGCCGAGCCGGTCGATCCGGTCCAGGTAGTGGGCGGTGATCTCGGCCGGGCTGAGCTCGCCCGAGCGAACGGCGGCGGCCTGGTCAAGAGCGCTCAAATTGTGAATATCGGTCACGTGGCCAGTATAGAAAGACCGACCAGTCGGTACCAGAGTGCGCGAGATGCCGCCGGCCGGGTAAGACATCGCGCCGACTCTGAGGAGGGGGGCTGGCCGGCGGTCGGCCCCGGCCGACGGCAGGTCACCAAGCTGCCCAATGCGCGTTACTTCATCCGCCCGCCGCTAGCCTGGTTGACCGGCGGGTATAGCCGGGGCGGGTTAGCAGGCACTTCACCGAACACGGGGTCGTTGGCATTGTCGATGGGGACGACAAGACCGATAGCGAAAGTCAGCAGCTCGCAGGGGGCGGCCCGGCCGCCGTGGCGGCGGCGGAGGGCGGTTCGGATCGTCGTCCGCGCCGGGCAGGTGCTCATCGTGCTCGCGGTCGTCGCTGCCGCCGGATTCGGGATCCTGCTGCTGGTCACGCCCTCGGTCGGGAACGCTAAGCAGCTCGCGGCGGCGATCGACCGGGCGCACCACGCTGCCTATCCGGGATCCCTGGTCCCGCCGAAGTTCGCGGCCGCGCTGGAGGCGACCGAAGATCACCGCTTCAACTCCGAGCCGGGGATCGACCCGATCGCAATCGGGCGATTCGCCCTCGGCGAGGTCACCGGCCACGGCGACCAGGGCGGTGCGACGCTCTACGCCCAGCTGGCCAAGATGCTCTACACGCCGGGCGACGCCAGCATCTCCGCCCAGGCCGAGCAGCTCGCGCTGGCGGTCAAGCTGCGGTACGCCTACGGCCCGGCCGAGGTCCTGCGGCTGTACTCCGCGGTCGTCTACTTCGGTCACGGGTACTACGGGCTGGCGGCTGGGAGCTGCGGCTACTTCGGGGTGCAGCCCGCCCAGATGTCCTGGCCGCAGGCGGCCCTCCTCGCCGGGCTGGTCAAGGGCCCGACCGTCGACGATCCGCTGACGTTCCCGGCCAATGCCCTCGCCAGGGAACGGCACGTCATCGGGCGGCTGGTCGCCACCGGAGCGCTGACCTCGGCCCAGGCGACGGCGTACCTGAAGATTCCGCTCAGCACGCTGGTCGCCGCGGCGGGAGGCTGTCGCAGCTAACCGCGCGCACCAGGGTGACCTCCTGATCACGCGGGTTTAGGGGGCCTCTGGGCCCGCAAAACCCGCGTGATCACGAAGCCGGTCGTCTCTGGGCGCCAGCGGATGGCCCCTGCGATCGCAGCGGGCAGTGGTGATGAGCGGCGCGGGTCTTTAGTTCCGGCGGTGCGAGCCGACGTGCCTGACCTGCCCGTCGGTGCTGCCGTTGACCTGGTTGACCGATCCCTGGGGGGCATCCGCCGGGGTGAGGCGCTCCTGCTCAGGGCCGGGGCCTGAGTCGCGCCCGCCTGACTCGCCCGCGTCGGCGAGGCCGAGCGAGCCGGGGGCCAGCCAGACCCACTTGCGGTAGGACCAGAACCGGAACAGCGTCCCGAGGCCAGTACCGATGACCAGGGCCGCGTTGTACCAGAGCTTGCCCTTGAGGCCGGCTACGTCCTGAATCAGCCAGATGCAGGCGTAATAGATGAGGAGGCCGACGCCGTTGAGGATGAAGAAGATCGCCGATTCGCGCGTGGTGCCCTGGCCCTGGCGGTGCTTGAAGGTCCAGAAGCGGTTGCCGATGTAGGTGATCACCGTGGCCACGACCGTGGCGACCGTCACTGCGATGTACTTGTGGGACTGGGGCAGCGCGTTGGCCACGGCGAACGTGACGATCGTGCCGATCCCGCCTACGACGATGAACTTGCCGCCCTCATGAATGAGGTGACGGAACCGCCCGTACAGCTCGCGAATGCTGCTCACCCTCGGACACGCCTCCTGCTAGCCCATCGCCTCATTGTGACCTTGTGAGACTACCGCCCCACGGGTCGGGGCACTGCCGTCTGGGCGGGCTTTTTCCCGTTCTTCGCCCAGCTTATTCATTTCTGATGACCTCGGAGGCCGGGGTAGTCTCGCGAGGTGCCTGACCCGGAGATCCTTATCAAGGCTAGCGGCCTCACGAAGCGGTTCGGAGAGTTCACGGCAGTGGACGGAATCGATTTCGAGTTGCGCCGCGGCGAGGCATTCGGGTTCCTCGGGCCGAACGGGGCCGGGAAGTCGTCGACGATGCGGATGATCGGCTGCGTCTCCCCGCCGAGCGGGGGCGAGCTGAGGATTCTCGGCATGGACCCGGTCCGGCAGGGTCCGGCGATCCGGGCCCGCCTGGGCGTGGTGCCGCAGGAGGACGCGCTGGACGTCGAGCTGAGCGTCCGCGAGAACCTGCTGATCTACGGCCGGTACTTCGGCCTGCCACGGAGCGTCATCGCCGAGCGGACTGCCAGGCTGCTGGACTTCGTGCAGCTTACCGACCGGGCCGGATCCCAGGTCGAACCGCTGTCGGGCGGCATGAAGCGGCGGCTGACGATCGCCCGCTCGCTGATCAACGAGCCGGAGATCCTCCTGCTCGACGAGCCGACGACCGGCCTGGACCCGCAGGCCAGGCACGTGGTCTGGGACCGGCTGTTCCGGCTCAAGCAGCAAGGCGTCACGCTGGTCCTGACCACGCACTACATGGACGAGGCCGAGCAGCTGTGCGACCGGCTGGTGGTCATGGACAGCGGCAAGATCGCCGCCGAGGGTTCGCCGCGCGAGCTCATCGAGACCTACTCGACGCCCGAGGTGCTCGAGCTGAGGTTCGACATCGCCGAGCACGACCAGGCCGCCGAGAAGGTGGCCGATGCGCCGTCCGAGCGGATCGAGGTCCTCGCCGACCGGATCCTGCTCTACGTGCCCGACGGTGATGCCGCCCTGGCGGCCGTGCGCGGCCTCGGCCTCGAGCCCCTGACCTCGCTGGTCCGCCGCAGCACGCTTGAGGATGTCTTCCTGCGGCTGACCGGCCGCCGCCTGGAGGACGGGTGACCGCGTCAGTCCTGCCCGGCGCCCGCCCCACCGTCGGCGGCAGCTGGGACATGGCCGTACGGGCCTTCCGCTGGTGGCTGGTCAATTACCGGCGCACCTGGCGCGGCACGGCCTTCTCCAGCGTGCTCAATCCCGTCCTCTACCTGGGGGCCATGGGCGTGGGACTCGGCAGCCTGGTCGACAAGCACGGGACGGCGAGCCTGGGCGGCATCAGCTACCTGGCCTTCCTCGCGCCTGGCCTGATGGCTGCCGCGGCCATGCAGACGGCGGTCGGCGAGTCGGCCTACCCGGTGTTCACCGCGGTCAAGTGGCAGCACACCTACCAGGCGGCCGCGTCCACGCCGCTGCGGCCGGCCGACATCTACCACGGCCACCTGCTGTTCACGACGATGCGCCTGGCCATGAACGCGGCCGTCTTCCTCGGGATCATGGCCGCCTTCGGCGCGGTCAGCTCGCCCTGGGCGCTGGCGGCCGTGCCGGTCGCGGTGCTCACCGGCCTGGCGTTCGCGGTGCCAATCGATGGCTTCGCGGTGACCAGGAAGAAGAACGGGCAGTCCTTCGACCTGATCTTCCGGTTCGGCATGATCCCGCTGTTCCTGTTCTCCGGCACGTTCTTCCCGGTGACCCAGCTGCCCGCATGGATCCGCCCGCTGGCCTACATCACGCCGCTGTGGCACGGGGTCGCGCTCTGCCGGTCGCTGAGCCTGGGCACCGCCGACCTCGCCGGGGCGATCGGTCACCTGGCCTACCTCACCGGGCTGGTCCTGATCGCGCTGCTCCTGGGCCAGCGCGCCTACCGCTGGCGGCTCTATGTCTGAGCAAGTGCTGTGGCGCCTGCCGCTGCGGATCCTGCCCGCTCCGCTCCTCGCCGTGCGCGGCGGCGCGCTCGGCGGCCGGGGGAGCGCGCACCTGATCGAGCGGCACGCCCGGGTCTACCGGCGGGCCTGGACGATCATCGTGTCCGGGTTCTTCGAGCCGCTGTTCTACCTGCTGTCGGTCGGGATCGGCATCGGCGCGCTGGTCGGCAAGGTCAGCTTCGAGGGCCATGCGGTTGGCTTCACCAGCTTCGTGGCGCCAGCCCTCCTGGCCACCTCGGCCATGAACGGCGCGATCTTCGACTCGACCTTCAACGTCTTCTTCCGGCTGAAGTACGACAAGCTCTACGACGCGGCGCTGGCGACGCCGATGCGGCCAGGCGACGTGGCGCTGGGCGAGATCTCCTGGGCGCTGATCCGCGGCGGCCTGTACGCCTGCGCCTTCATGATCATCATGCTGTCCATGGGCCTGGTGCACTCGGTCTGGGCCGTGCTGGCCATCCCGGTAGCGCTGCTGATCGGCTTCGCGTTCGCCGGCGCGGGCATGGCCGCGACCACGTTCATCCGCAGCTGGCAGCACTTCGAGTTCGTGCTGCTCGCGACGCTGCCGATGTTCCTGTTCTCCACGACCTTCTACCCGCTCGGCGTGTACCCGCGCGCGATTCAGTACATCGTGGACTGGAGTCCGCTGTACCAGGGCATCGCGCTGCTGCGCGGTCTTACCCTCGGCTACGTCGGGCCCGGCCTGCTATGGCATGTGCTGTACCTGGCCGCCATGGGCGTGACCGGTCTTGCGATCGCCGGCCGGCGGATCAGCCGCTTGCTGCTGAGGTAACCGCGAGCTTCTCCAGCCGCGAGTGGAGCATCGCCAGGTACGTCTCTGACTCGGGCTTCATCAGCACGCTGCGCAGGATGCGGCCGTCGTCAGCGTTGGCCACGACGTCGGCGTGCCGCTGGGCCATGGCGTCGGCGCTCACGCGCAGCGTGCTCACGAACACCGGCTCGTCCGGGTCGGCCATGCCGGCCTGCAATATCGCCTCGGAGGCAGCGTCAATGGCCGACAGGGTCCGCCCGCCGGCCACCGGGAAGTAGCTGACGATGTCCAGCTCGGGCGGCTGGTAAAGCTCGAGGACCGCGGACTGCGACAGCAGGCCGGCCCACGCCAGCGCCGCCCGCCGGCCGGCCGCGAGCACCTGGCCCAGCCCGTCGGGCGTGGGCGGCAGGAGCTGGAACGTCAGCCACAGCGCGGCCGCCGCCGCCCCGGCGCGTGAGCACTCCAGGCTGATCTCGCCCAGGTGCAGCTCGCGCGACGTGAAGTAGGTATACGGGGAGTCGTGCACGAAGAAGCGGCCGACGGCGGGATCGGCGAACAGGACCGCGCCGCATCCGTACGGCTGGAGGCCGTGCTTGTGCGGATCGACCACGACCGAGTCGCACTCGGCGATCGCGCGCCACGGCGCCGGGTCGAGCCCGGCCGGCCCGTCCGCGCCTGCCAGCAGCGTAAAGAAGCCTCCGTAGGCGGCGTCGACGTGGACGCGGACGCCGTGCCGGCGGGCGACGGCCAGCACCTCGTGCACCGGGTCGATCGCGCCGAGCCCGGTGGTGCCGGCGGTGGCGACCACGGTGCCGATCCGGCCGGCGGCCAGCAGCGAGTCCAGCGCGGCGAGATCCATCCGGCCGGCCGCGTCCACGGCGACCGGCGTCCCCTCCACTCCGAGCACGCCGCACATCCGGCTGTGGGTGTAGTGCGCCTCCGCGCTGTAGGCCACGCCGCGGCCGGGATGCAGCTCCCTGGCCACGTACAGCGCCTCCAGGTTGGCCACGGTGCCGCTGGTGGTCAGGTGCCCGAGGTGCGCTCGCAGGCCGAACATCCCGGCGAGCTGGCTGACCACCTCCTTCTCCATCGGCCCGGTGACGGGACCGCCGTCCAGCGCGTGGTTGTTCGGGTTGATCAGCATCGTGGCGAGGTATCCCACCACGGCCGCCGGATGCGGCGGCTTCAGCATCTGGCCCGCGTAGGACGGGTGGAAGAACGGATAGTTGCCCGCCAGCCGGTCGGTCAGCGCGCGGAGGGCAACGCCGAACTGGTCGTCGCTGACCTGCAGGGACGGATGCGTCTCGAACTCGCCGAAGCTCCGCTGCCAGTCCGCGATAGCGGCGGCCGCGCTGCCGAGCCATCGTTCTAGGTCCATCGGCCGATCGTCCCATGCAGCCGTGTCGCAAACACCTCCTTGACGCATGCCCATATGGGAATATGATTGAGCAATGGCCAGGGCAGCGACCACGACGGACGCGTTCAACGCGGTGGCCGAGCCACGGCGCCGGCAGATCCTGGACCTGCTCGCAGCGGGGGAGCTGCCGGTGAACGACCTGGTCGCGCGGCTGGGCGTCGCCCAGCCGCTGGTCTCCAAGCACCTGCGGGTGCTCCGCGAGGTCGGGCTGGTTGACGTCCGCGACGAAGGCCGGCAGCGGCTGTACCGGCTGCACGCGGCACCGCTCAAGCCGATCTTTGACTGGGTCAGGGCGTACGAGCAGTCGTGGTCGCGCCGCTTCGAGCAGATGGATGCGGTGCTGGCGGACCTGAAGGAAAGCGAACGAGGAGATGACAGCAGTGGCGACTAGCACCAAGGCCGAGGTGAGCCTGCCCTCGGACACCGAGATCCTCATCACCCGCGAGTTCGACGCGCCCCGGCACCTCGTCTACCGGGCGTGGACCACGCCCGAGCTGATCACGCGCTGGTGGGCCGGCGACCACGGCGAGGTCACCAGCGTCGAGGTGGACCTGCGCGTCGGCGGAGCCTGGCGTTACGTCATGAAGGCGACCGGGGGCTTTGAAGTCGGCTTCCACGGCGAGTACCGGGAGATCGTGACGAACGAGCGGATCGTCTCCACCACTGTCTTCGAGGGCATGCCCGGCGAGTCCTCGGTCAGCACGCTGATGCTGGCCGAGGCCGGTGGCCGGACCACGCTGCAGCTGCTGACGCAGCACACCAGCAAGCAGAACCGGGACATGGAAATCAACTCGGGCATGGAGAGCGGCATGCAGTCGTCCTGGGCGATGCTCGAGCAGGTCGCCGCGTCACTCGGCTGAGTGCTAGCGGACGATGGCGAAGGCGAGCCTGCGGTTCCCGCCGGACTGCTGCACGAGCGAGAACCACAGCGGCAGCGCGCCGTCGACGGTCCTGGCGGCGCTGTCGCCTCCCACGAAGGCCGGCTCGAGGCCCACGGCGCGGATCAGGTCCTCGGCTACCGGCCGGGCGGCGGCGTCCGCCGCGAAGAGCAGCGCGGCGCCCGCGGGCGGGTCCGCGAAGTTCTCCCAGCCATACGTGTTGAACGCGCGGGCGTAGTGCGCGGTCGGTGCCGCCGTGGCGACCGCGGCGCGGCTGTTGGCCTCGGCCTCGCCCATGCGGTTGGCGGCATCGATGACGACCTTGCCGGCGAGGCTCTCACCGTAGACGCCGAGGACTTCAGCGACCGCCTTGCCGGGAACGGCCAGCAGCACGGCGTCGGCGTCGACCATCGCGTCGGCGATGCTCCGGACCGGGGGGCCGCCGGGGCCGGACACTGACTCGGTGCGACTGCCATATACGACGTCGTGTCCGGCCTGATGCCATTTCGTGCCGAGGGTCCCGCCGATGTGGCCCGTTCCGATCACGGCGATTCTCATAACTTCATCTAACCGGTCGGGTGGCTTGTCAGAGCCGGCGTCGGCGGGATAGACAGTGACCCGTGCACATAGGCGTGGTGTTCCCGCAGACAGAGATCGGCGCCGATCCGGGCGCGGTCCGTGCCTACGCTCAGACGGTCGAGCAGCTGGGGTACTCCCACCTGCTGGCCTATGACCACGTGCTCGGCGCGGACCCGGAAATTCATCAGGGGTGGAACGGGCCGTACGACGTCGGCACCACGTTCCACGAGCCGCTGGTGCTCTTCG
Source organism: Streptosporangiaceae bacterium (assembly GCA_036758685.1). GTDB lineage: Bacteria > Actinomycetota > Actinomycetes > Streptosporangiales > Streptosporangiaceae > JAJYUU01. The sequence goes on from DAIOWC010000057.1 coordinate 12,004, forward strand.
GCTACCTGGCCGGGCTGACCTCGCTGGAACTGGTGACCGGCATCATCATCCTGCCGCAGCGGCAGACCGCGCTGGTCGCCAAGCAGGCGGCCGAGGTCGACCTGCTGACCGGCGGCAAGTTCCGGCTCGGCATCGGCCTGGGCTGGAACGCGGTCGAGTACGAGGCGCTCGGTAAGTCGTTCAGCGACCGCGGCCGGAGGATGTCCGAGCAGGTCACGCTCCTCCGCCGGCTCTGGACCCAGCCCACGGTCACCTTCGACGGCGACGACGAGGTGGTGAACGGCGCCGGGCTGTGCCCGCTCCCGGTCCAGCGGCCGATACCGCTGTGGTTCGGCGCACAGTCGCCGGCGGCCTATGCCAGGGCCGGCCGGCTCGCCGACGGCTGGTTCCCGCAGGTGCCGCCCGGGCCGCGGCTGGATGAGGCCAGGGCGATCGTCGAGGGCGCGGCCCGCGACGCCGGGCGAGACCCAGCGTCGCTCGGCATGGAAGGCCGCGTCAGCTGGACCGACGGCGGAGCGGAGCGGCTTGTCGATCATGTGGGCCGGTGGCAGGCGGTCGGGGCATCGCACCTGTCGGTCAACACCATGCGGGCCGGGCTCGGCTCGGTGGACGGTCACCTCACCGCCCTGGCCACGGCCGCCGAGGCGCTGGGCCTGAGCCCCGCCGGCTGACCGCGCTCTGATCGCCCCAGGCCGGCCCATCACCGGCGCTGCGGGCCGGTAGCCCCTCATTGCCGCCGCTCCGATAGTCGCGAGACGGCCAGTAGCGCTCAAAGAGCGTCCATATTGGCCCTCTCGCGACTATCGCCCGGCCCGGCCGACGCTGGCTGGCGCGTACTTACCGCCGGTTTTGCGGGATTCCGAGGTGCTTTTGTCCGAGTAAGCGCCTCCCGGCCCGGCTGGCGGGCCCGCTTCGCCTCGGATCACCCCGTCCGGATGATGCCGCCGGGAACTCCCTTACCTACGTTGGCAGTTCAGGGCACCAACTGCAGGCGCGCCCGAAGGGGGTAGCAGCATGAGCAGCAGCGCGAGCGGGCGGCCATCCGCCCAGGGCAGCCCGGAGTATGCGGCGAGGTACGAACAGCAGACCGGCTACCCTCCCGATACACGCCAGGCCCAGTACGAGGGCCAGCGGCGATCCGGAGCGGGCGCGGCGGCCGGCAGCATCCTGGCCGGCGTGCTGATGATCATCGGCGGGGCCATAGCGTTCCTGAACGGCCTGGCCATGGTCATCAGGGGGGGCAGCTTCTACACCAACAATCCGGCGTATTACTACCACTGGACCACGAGCGGGTGGGGCTACATCACGCTGGTACTCGGCGGCCTGGTCTTCCTCACAGGCGTCTGCGTGCTCCTGGGGATGTTCTGGGCGCGCGCGGTCGGCGTGCTGATCGTCGCGCTGAGCGCGATCGCCCACTTCCTGACAATTCCGTACTACCCGCTCTGGTCGATCGTCATGATCGCCTTCGACGCGTTCATCATCTGGGCGCTGTGCGCGCCGCGTCGCTCCGATCGATACGTCTGACGGCCGGGTTAGGCGTGCTCCCTGAAGGCCGGGGAGCACGCCTAGCTTCCGGCGAAGTACCGCCGCGGGTTCTCGATCAGCATCGTGTCCAGCTGCTCCTGCGTGACGCCCCGCTCGCGCAGCGCCGGCAGCACATCGTCGAAGATGTGCTCGTAGTTCCACTTCGGGGCGAACATCGGGATGACCGCCTCCGGGAACCAGTCGATATAGCAGGACGCGTCGTGCGAGAGGACGAGGCTGCCCGCGTAGCCTCGTTCGCAGAGGGCGGCTACCGTCCCCACCCGGTCCTCGAACGACGTGATGAGGTCCAGCCCGAACCGGTCCATGCCGAGCAGGCAGCCGGCGTCGGCCATCTCGGTGAGGTAGTCCAGGTCGGTGCTGTCCCCGCTGTGCCCGAGCACGACCCTGGTCAGGTCGACGCCCTCCTCGCTCAGCACCCGCACCACATCCCGCCCCGTCCCCGTTGACGGGTGGGTGTGCACGGTGATCGGCGCCCCGGTCTCGGCGTGAGCGCGGCCCACCGCCCGCATGACCCGCTCCACGCCGGGCGTGAGCCCCTGGTCGTCAATCGCGCACTTGAGGAACGCCGCCTTGACCCCGGTGCCTGCGATCCCCTCGGTGATGTCGCCGACAAAGAGCCCGACCATCGGGTCCGGGTTGCCCCCGCCGGCAACCCGGTACTTGAAGTACAGCGGCACCTCGTTGTAGGTGTACAGGCCGGTCGCCACGATGATGTTGAGCCCTACGCCGTCGGCGACCCGCCGGATCCGTGCGACGTCGCGGCCGAGCCCCATCACGGTCGGGTCGACGATCGTCTGGCAGCCGCGGCCGGCCAGGACGGTCAGCTTCTCGATCGCGTTGTCGACCCGGTCGGTGTCGTTCCAGTCGCCGGGGTAGTTCTGCCGCACCTCCTCGCTGAGGACGAACACGTGCTCGTGCATGAGCGTCGTCCCCAGCGTGCTGACGTCGACAGGGCCTCGGACGGTCTCGACCAGCGCCATGGGTGCACCGTAGCGTGGACACGTACCGACCGGTAGGTAGAGTCTTGTCCGGATCAGGCCGCATGTGGAGGCACGCAGATGGATTTCGCGTTCGACGCCCGTACCGAGGAACTCCGCGGCCAGCTGCAGGCCTTCATCGACGAGCACATCATCCCGGCCGAAAAGGTGTTCGAAGAGCAGGCGGCCGAGCTCGCCGCCCGGGGCCGGGGGTGGGAGCGCCCGGCGGTCATGGAGGACCTCAAGGCCGAGGCCAAGCGCCAGGGCCTGTGGAACCTCTTCCTCACGCATCACCCCGAGGGCGCCGGCCTGACGAACCTGCAGTACGCACCGCTGGCCGAGCTCAGCGGCCGGTCCGGGATCACGCCCGAGGCGCTGAACTGCGCGGCGCCGGACACCGGCAACATGGAGGTGCTCGCCGAGTTCGGCACCCGGGAGCAGCAGGACCGCTGGCTGCGGCCGCTGCTCGACGGCGAGATCCGGTCGGCGTTCTGCATGACCGAGCCGGACGTGGCCTCCTCCGACGCGACGAACATCGCCACGAGCATCACCCGTGACGGCGACGTGTACGTGATCAACGGCCGCAAGTGGTGGTCGAGCGGGGCCATGGACCCCCGCTGCCAGATCCTCATCGTGATGGGCAAGAGCAGCCCCAACGCTGACCGGCACCGGCAGCAGAGCCAGATCCTCGTGCCCAGGGACACCCCCGGCGTCAACATCAAGCGCGGCATGCACGTGTTCGGCTACACCGACGGCACCCACGGCGGCCACGCCGAGATCGAGTTCACCGACGTCCGGGTGCCCGCGAGCAACGTCATCGCGGGCGAGGGCGAGGGCTTCGCGATCGCGCAGGCCCGGCTCGGCCCTGGCCGGATCCACCACTGCATGCGGCAGATCGGGGCGTCCGAGCGCGCCCTCGAGCTGATGTGCCGCCGGGTCACCGGCCGCGTGGCCTGGGGCCAGCCGCTGTCCGAGCAGGGCGTCATCCAGGACTGGATCGCCGAGGCCAGGGTGCGGATCGAGGCAGCCAGGCTATTGGTGCTCAAGACCGCCTGGCTGATGGATACGGTCGGTAACAAGGGGGCCCACACCGAGATCCAGTCCATCAAGATCCTGGTGCCGCAGATGACCGAATGGATCATGGACAAGGCAATCCAGGCCCACGGCGCGGGCGGGGTCAGCCAGGACTTCCCGCTGGCTATGCTCTGGGCCCACGCCCGGACCCTGCGGCTGGCCGACGGCCCGGACGAGGTGCACAAGCGCTCGCTGGCCCGCCGCGAACTCAAGAAATACCGATAGTCACGGACTGCAGGAGGAATACATGTCAGAGGCGTCACAGCGGGTAGCCGTCGTCACCGGCGCCGCGCGCGGCATCGGCGCGGGCACCGCCCAGCGGCTGGCCGCCGACGGGCTGGCCGTCGCGGTTCTCGACCTCAAGGAGGGCGACTGCGGCGCCACCGTCGACGCGATCACGGCGGCCGGTGGCCGGGCACTCGCCGTGGGCGCGGACGTCAGTGACGCCGATCAGGTCAAGGCGGCGGTCGACAAGGTCGCCGCCGAGCTGGGCCCGCCCGCGGTCCTGGTCAACAACGCGGGCGTCATCCGCGACAACATGCTGTTCAAGATGAGCGACGACGACTGGGACACGGTCCTCGGCGTGCACCTGCGCGGCTCGTTCCTCATGACGAGGGCCTGCCAGAAGCACATGGTGGACCAGAAGTTCGGCCGGATCGTGAACCTGTCGTCCAGCTCGGCCCTGGGCAACCGCGGCCAGGCGAACTACTCGGCGGCCAAGGCCGGCCTCCAGGGCTTCACCAAGACGCTGGCGATCGAGCTCGGCCAGTTCGGCATCACGGCGAACGCCGTCGCCCCCGGCTTCATCGCCACCGACATGACCGCGGCGACCGCGGCCAGGATGGGCATTGGCTTCGAGGACTTCCAGAAGGCCGCCGCGACCCAGATCCCGGTGCGCCGGGTCGGCACTCCCGCCGACGTCGCGGCCGTGATCTCGTTCCTGGCCAGCGAGGGTGCCGGGTTCGTGTCCGGTCAGGTGATCTACGTGGCCGGCGGGCCCCTGTGCTAGGAGGAACACGGTGCTAGCGGTAACCGCGGACGACCTGCGGGCCCAGGTCGCGGACTTCCTGGCCAGTCATGACCCGCAGACGACCGACCGCCAGGAGTTCCTGAACGCGCGGTTCGACGCCGGCCTCGCCTGGGTTCACTATCCCGAGGGCCTGGGCGGGCAGGGACTTCCCCGTTCCCTCCAGACGGTCGTTGATCGCGCGTTTACCGAGGCGGGAGCGCCGACCAACCACCCGGAGCGCAACGGCATCGGCCTCGGCATGGCCGCGCCCACGATCCTCGCCCACGGCACGGCCGAGCAGAAGGAGCGCTGGCTGCGGCCGCTGTGGACCGGCGAGGAGATCTGGTGCCAGCTCTTCAGCGAGCCGGGCGCCGGCTCTGACCTTGCGGGCCTCTCCACCCGCGCGGTCCGCGACGGCGACGAGTGGGTCGTCAACGGCCAGAAGGTCTGGACCTCCTCGGCCCACATGGCCAGCCGCGCGCTGCTGGTGGCGCGGACCGACCCGGATCAGCCCAAGCACAACGGCCTCACCTACTTCGCCCTCAATATGAAGCAGCCCGGTGTCGAGGTCAGGCCCCTGCGGCAGGCGACCGGCGAGGCCGAGTTCAACGAGGTCTTCATGACCGACGCCAGGGTCCCCGACGCCGACCGGATCGGCGGCGTGGGCCAGGGCTGGCAGGTCTCGATGGCCACGCTGATGAACGAGCGGGTTTCCATAGGCGGGAACGCGCTGCCGCGGGAGGGCGGCATGATCGCCAGCGCGGCGCGCACGTGGCGCGAGCACCCCGAGCTGCGCACGCCGGGCCTGTACGACCGGCTCCTGCGGCTGTGGGCCGACTCGGAGGTCGCCCGGATCGCCGGGTCCCGGCTGCGCCAGCAGCTGGCCGCGGGGGAGCCGGGTCCGGAGGGGTCGGCGGCGAAGCTGGTGTTCGCCCGCCTGAACCAGCAGATCTCGGAGTTCGAAGTCGAGCTGGCCGGCGCGGACGGGCTGCTGTACGACGACTGGACCATGCGGAGGCCCGAGGGTGCCAACTTCTTCGGGCGCACCCCCGGCTTCCGGTTCCTGCGGGCCAAGGGCAACTCGATCGAGGGCGGCACCTCGGAGATCCTGCGCAACATCATCGCGGAGCGCGTGCTCGGGCTCCCGAAGGAAGCAAGAGTCGACACCGGGCCCTGGAAGGACCTACCGCGGTGACTGAGTCAGCAACGACCCTCGGCCCCGGCGCGAGCGGGAAGGGCCGGGGGCCGCGCAGCGCGGACCTGCTCTACAGCGAGACCGAGGACGAGCTGCGCGGCGCGGTCAGGGCGCTGCTTGAGGACAAGGCCGCCTGGCGGGACGTACTGGCGAGGACCGAGAGCGGCCAGACCTATGACGACAAGCTCTGGCACACGCTGGCGGCCGAGGTCGGCTGCGCCGGGCTGCTGATCCCGGAGTCGCTCGGCGGTGCGGGCGCGTCGTTCCGCGAGGCGGCAGTCGTGGCGGAGGAGATCGGCCGCGCGGTCGCGCCCGTTCCCTTCCTGGGCAGTGCGGTTATGGCGACGACAGCACTGTCGGCCAGCGGGGACACGACGCTGCTGCCGGAGCTCGCGAGCGGAACGATGACCGCGGCGCTCGCCGTGCCTTTTGCCGCCGGGACGCGGACGCGGCCGGTGCCGACCGTGCGGCTAGACGCTCCGCAGGCGGGCGACGGGCCGGGCGATTACCGGCTCACGGGAACGATCACCGGCGTCGCCGATGCGCTGCCCGCCGACCTGCTGATCGTCCCGGCCGACAGCGTGCCGTACGGCCTGTACGCGGTGCGGGTGAGCGAGCGCGGCGTCGGCAAGCGGCCGCTGGTCTCGCTGGACATGACTCGGCAGCTATGCGACATCAGCCTGGACCAGGTGCCCGCCCGGCAGATCGTGATCGGGCAGCCGGCCGAGCAGGCCATTGCCGCCGCGCTGCTTGCCGGGGCGGGCATCCTGGCATCCGAGCAGTTCGGCCTGGCCGACATGTGCCTGAGTACGACCGTCGCCTACGTGAAGGAACGGCGCCAGTTCGCCCGTCCGGTCGGCGGCTTCCAGGCGATCAAGCACCGCCTCGCCGACCTGTGGGTCGCGGTCACCCAGTCCCGCGCCGCGGCGCGGTATGCGGCCGACTGGCTCGCGGCCGGATTCGGGCCCGAGACGACGCTGGCGGTGGCGCTGGCCAAGGCGACCTGCTCGGACACGGCTATGACGGCCGCGCAGGAGATGATCCAGCTGCACGGCGGGATCGGGTTCACCTGGGAGCATCCGGCCCACCTGTACCTCAAGCGGGCCAAGGCCGACTCGCTGGCGCTCGGCACCGCGGACGCCCACCGGGCGTCGCTGGACGTGCTGGCGAACCTGCCCGCGCCCGAGGCGGGCTGATGGACAGTCTGGCGGGCGCCGGGGTGGTGGTGACCGGCGCCGGGAGCGGCATTGGCGCGGCCCTGGCCCGGCGGTTCGCGGCCGAGGGCGCGCGCGTCGTGGTGAACGACATCAATCCGGCGGCGGCAGACGCGGTGGCGTCCTCGTGCGGTGCCGTCGCGGTTGCCGGGGACGCGGCCAGCGAGGAGGGCGTCGTGTCCCTCGTGGCCGCGGCCCGGCGCTCGCTCGGCGAGATCGACCTGTACTGCGCGAACGCGGGCATCGCCCGGGTCGGCGGCCCGGAGGCGTCCGAGGCCGACTGGGAGGATTCCTGGCAGGTCAACGTGATGGCGCACGTTCGGGCGGCGCGGCTGCTGCTGCCCGCATGGCTCGATCGGGGGAGCGGGCACCTCATCTGCACCGTGTCCGCCGCCGGGCTCCTGGCGATGCCCGGCACGGCGCCGTACTCGGTGACCAAGCACGCGGCGCTGAGCTTCGCCGAATGGCTGGGCTTCACGTACGCGCACCGGGGGATTACGGTCCAGGCCATCTGCCCGCTCGGGGTCCGCACGCCGATGCTGCCCGCTGAGGGTGAGCCCGGCTTCAAGCTCCTGGGTGACGCGGCCATCGAGCCAGAGGCAGTCGCGGACGCGGTGGTCGCCGGCCTGGCTGACGGGCGGTTCCTGATCCTGCCGCATCCGGAGGTCGCCGAGATGTACGCCGGGCGCGCCGCCGAGCCCGACCGCTGGCGGGCCGGCATGAATCAGCTCCAGCAGTTCCTCGAAGCACCCTGACGGCTGGTATCCCCGGCCCGCGGGGTCGCCAGGTGGCCCTCGCACCGACATCGTGGCACTTTGGGTTGCTCGGAGCTAGGGCAAACTACACGTAACGGCAACCCAAACTGCCACGATGTCGCCTTCGGCTCCCCGGGGAAGCGCGCCGGCTGGGCCGACGCTGCGGCCTATCGCCTGCTTGCTAGCGTTTTCATGCG
>DAIOWC010000057.1:20069-30376 GCA_036758685.1 Streptosporangiaceae bacterium
GCGCCGGCTGGGCCGACGCTGCGGCCTATCGCCTGCTTGCTAGCGTTTTCATGCGCTAAGCAACAAAGACCTGATTAGATAAGGCCTGTTCAGCAGCATGGAAGATCAGCGGGGCGTCGTCATGGCAGAGATTGAGCAGGGCGTTGCTGGCCCTGGCCAGACGCAAGCTGTGGCCGACATGTCGTCAGGAGCAGGCCAGCCGGTGGCGGGGATGCTCCATCACGTCGAGCTCTGGGTCGCCAACCTCGACCGGGCGATAGTCAGCTGGGGCTGGCTGCTGACCGCCCTCGGCTACCGGCTGTACCAGGACTGGCCGGGCGGGCGCAGCTGGGGCGCCGGGCACACCTACATCGTGGTCGAGCAGTCGCCGGCGCGGACAGCGAGCCGGCACGACCGCCTCCGTCCCGGCCTGAACCACCTGGCCTTCTTCGCGGCCGACCGGAATCACGTGGACGAGCTCGCGGCCGAGGCCGTGCTGCACGGCTGGACGCTCCTGTTCGCCGACCGGCACCCGTACGCCGGCGGGGAGCACCACTACGCGGCCTATCTGGAGAACGCCGACGGCTTCGAGGTTGAGCTCGTCGCGGGTAGCTAGTACGCGGGTTTGATCACACCGCGAAACAATGGCTTAACATCGCGCCGATGCCGCCCTAGCGGCGTAACGGTCAGGAAACGCGCCGGAAACGAGCCCATGGGAAACATGAACCGTATCTGACGGAACCGAAGCGGTCGCCTGGAACCGTGCTGGTCGCCGATGCCTGGCTACCCGGCAGCCCTTCGCTTCATCTTCGGAGGCGGAGAGTGAGTCCCTACCTAAGCTGGCTCAGCTCAGGCGACAACGCCTGGCAGATGACAGCGGCAACGCTCGTCGGCCTGATGAGCATCCCGGCCCTCGCGGTCCTGTACGGCGGGATCGTGCAGAAAAAGTGGGCGGTGAACACCATGATGATGGTGTTCGCCGCCTTCGCGCTGACGCTGATCGTGTGGGTGCTGTGGGCATTCAAGATGGGCTTCGGCCAGCCCTGGATCTCGACGTTCGTCGGCAAGCCGGCGGCGGTCGTCGGCGCGGCGGGCGAGCAGGCCCAGGCCAGCATTCCCCTGCTCAAGGGCCTGATGCCGAACTTCAGGTTCCCCGAGGGATCGCTGGTCTACTTCCAGTTCGTCTTTGCCGCGATCACCCCGATCCTGTTCATCGGCAGCGTGGTCGGCCGGATCAAGTTCAAGGTCTGGCTGATCTTCGTCCCGCTGTGGATCACATTCGCGTACGCGGTGAACGCGTTCCTCCTCTGGGGCGGTGGCTTCTGGGCGGGGAAGGGCGCGCTGGACTTCAGCGGCGGTTACGTGATCCACCTGGCCGCCGGCGTGTCCGGCTTCGTCGCAGCGGCCATGGTCGGCCCGCGGCTCGCCCGGGACCGGCAGAAGGCCGTCCCGAACAACCTGCTGTTCATCGCCGTCGGGGCCGGGATCCTCTGGCTGGGCTGGAACGGCTTCAACGGCGGCGACCCGTACTTCGCCGGCGCGGACGCCACCTCCGCGGTCGTCAACACCAACCTTGCGACCGCTGTCGCGATGATGACCTGGATCATCATGGACATGTCGTTCGGCAAGGAACGCAAGCCCACGTTCCTCGGCGGTGTGAACGGCCTGATCTGCGGGCTGGTCGGAATTACCCCGGCCGCGGGCTACGTCAACGGCGTCGGCGCGATCGTCATCGGCCTGGTCGACGCGGCCGTGGTGTGGGTGCTCTTTGCCTACCTGCCGCGCCGGGTCTGGCCATTCAACAAGGTCGACGATGCCCTGGGCGTGGTCTACACGCACGGCTTCGCGGGCCTGATCGGCGGCCTGCTCGTGGGCCTGCTGGCCGATCCGAGCATGATCGTGTACGTGGGCCTTGGCAAGACGTCGAACGTGACCACCGCTGGCCTGTTCTACGGGCACCCGAAACAGCTGCTCATCCAGGCGGGCGCGGCGCTGACCGTCATCGTCTGGGACGGGACCGTCACCTACGTCATCCTGCGGGTCATCAAGTTCTTCACCCCGCTGCGGATGTCCGACGCCGAGCTGCTGGTCGGCGACGAGATGGTCCACGGCGAGGTCGCCTACCCGGAGGAGGAGCCCGACGACGTGCCGGCCCTTGTGGGAGCCGGAGTCAGCGGGGACGACGGGCCCGACGACCCGTTCCTGGATACCGCACCCGAGGTAGTCAGCGACTGAGTTAGGAGGGAACGGCAGAGACCGCTCGGCTGATGTGCCTCGCACGCGGCCGGGCGGCCTCTGGCGTCGACCCGCAGAAAGTCTCGTCCTTGCCCAACCGTCGACCGGCTCGCCGCGTCCTAGTGCAGTGGGCGCGGCGCTATGGCCGCCACGGAAGTTGAGGACAGATCAGATGACTATGGCGAATCGGGTTAGGTTGCTGGGTGCGCTGGCCGTCGGGCTAGCGCTGACGGGTGCGGGTGCCGTGACCGCATCGGCTGCTGTTTCGGCCGGGGCCGCGCCCGGCTCCGCGAGACCGGCCGTCGGGCCAGTCCCGGCCGGCTTCCAGCCGGACTCCTTCACGTTCGTGTCGGCGAACGACGGCTGGGTCCTGGGGACCGCGCCGTGCACGCACAAGCCCTGCACGTCGGTGGTGCGGACGACGAACGGCGGCCGGTCGTGGGTCGGCATACCGGCACCGCTGCTCGGGCTGTCGAGCTTCGAAGGCCAGCCTGGGCTGGACCGGATCCGGTTCGCGGACACCCGTGATGGCTTTGCCTACGGATCGCAGCTGTGGGTCACGCACAACGGCGGCGCGCGCTGGGCGCGCGTGCGCCAGGTGCCGGGCTACATCGGCGACCTGGAGGCCTCTGACGGCGTGGTCTACGCGGACAGCATCAAGTCGGATCGCATCACGGTCTACCGGAGCCCGGCCGGCGCCAACTCCTGGCACCGAGTCGCGCGCCTGCCCGTGGTCCGCGGGGTCGACGGGTTTGACGCCATCACGCTGCACGGGAAGTCGGCGTGGATCATTCTCGGCGGCCGGGTCTACGCCAGCTCGAACGGGACCGCGTGGGCGCGCGAGAGCTTCCGCTGCCCGCAGTCCTTCGGCATCTCCAGCGTCGCTGCCTACAGCTCGACGAGGATCTCGCTGCTGTGCGCCGGCAACGCGGCCCTCGGCAGCACGGAGAAGGTGCTGTACGCCTCGAGCGACGGCGGGAAGCACTATGTGCGCGCCGGCCAGCCGCCGCGCGGCGGTGACGGCGGCGTCCTGGCTGAGCCGACGCCTAGCCACCTGTTCGTGGCCACGACCTCGGGCGCGTCCTGGATCTACGTCAGCCGGAACGGCGGCGGCCACTGGACCCGCTCGCTGACCCTGCTGGACGGCGGCAAGAGCTGGAACGACTTCGGCTTCACGACCGCATCCCAGGGCGCGGCGGTCGAGGGCACCCCGGCGTTCGGCAGCCGCATGTTCCTGACGAAGAACGGCGGCGCGAGCTGGCACGTCGTCAAGTTCTAAGCCAGCCGGCGGCGGGCCGCGACTCAGTGGGCGCGGAAGGCTTCCTCCAGCCACCACGAGCCGCGGTTCGCCGTTACCTTGGCGTCAATGACGATCGGCGCCGCCCGCGGCCCGGCCAGCCAGTCGCGAACCGGGTCGAGGTCGGCGGCCGACCTGACGGTCACGGGGGTGCAGCCGTACCCGGCCGCGATCGCCGCGATGTCCGTCGGCGGGAACGTCACCGACTCCAGCGGATGACCCGCCGGGCCGAAGTGATGAACCTCCGCGCCGTAGGCCTCGTCGTCGTAGATCACGATCACTAGCGGCAGGCCGAGCCGGACCGCGGTCTCCAGCTCGCTGATTCCCATGAGCGCGCCGCCGTCGCCGAGGGCGGCTACGGTCAGCCGGTCCGGGCGGGCGATGGCCGCGCCGATCGCGGACGCGAGCCCGAGGCCGACCGACTGAAAGGCCTGCGTGAAGCAGAAGCCGTCCTGGTCGGGTACCGACAGGTACATGCTCGGGTAGCCCATGAAGTTGCCCGAGTCCACCGCCACGGTGCGCTCGGCCGGGAGCAGGTCATCCAGCGCGATGGTCAGCGTGCGCGGGTCGATGCGCTGCCCGTCGCCCTCGTCGGAGTAGGGCACGTCGCGCCAGCGGATCTCGCGGGCGATGCGCTCGCGCAGCGGCTGTGAGCGGTAGCCGGTGTCGGCCCAGCCGGACGCGGCCGGCATCCGGCCGAGCTCGGCGGTGACCGCCGCCGCGGTCTGCGCGGCGTCACCGACGACGCCAAGGTTGACCCGGCGGTGCCCGCCGATCGCGGCCTTGTCGATGTCGACCTGGACCACGATCGTGCCCCGGCCGATGAGGTTGCCGTGCCGGGTCGTCCACTGGTTCAGCCCGCAGCCCCAGCCGACGATCAGGTCGGCGCCGGTGATGAGCTCGGCGGCCAGCGGGGAGGCGAAGCCGCCGCTCACGTCGAGGTCCCAGGGGCTGCCCTTGAACAGTCCCTTGGCCGCCGCCGAGGTCGCGAGGAGGGCACCGCAGGCACCGGCCAGGTACTCCAGTGCCTCGCGCGCAGCCGCGACTCGCGCCCCGCGGCCGGCGATGAAGACCGGCCGCTCGGCTTTCGCCAGGGCCGCCGCCAGCGCGGCCACATCGCGCGGCTGCGGTTCGGGCTTCATCCTCGCGGCCGGCTGCAGCGGACCGCCGGCGGGCCACAGGCACTCGGCCGCCTGGACGTCGAGCGGCAGCGCCATCACTACCGTCCGCCGTTCGTCGGCCGCGGTGAGGTACGCCCGGACCGCGTCGTCGATGGCCAGGCTCGGTGAGTGCAGCCGCGCCGGGGTCGCGCCGACGCCCGTGGCCAGCGCGGCGACGTCGATCTTGAAGTTGGACTGCGCGGCGGACGCGCTGACGTCCGCGGCGAGCACGAGCAAGGGGGTACGGGCCTTGGCCGCCTCGGTGATGCCCGTCAGCGCGTTCGTCAGGCCAGGTCCCTGATGCACGGTCAGGACGCCTGGCCGTCCGGTGCTGCGGGCCCAGGCGTCGGCCATGCAGGCCGCGCCGCCCTCATGCCGGGCCGCGACGTACCGCGCGCCCCTGGCGATCAGAGCGTTGGTGACGTGGAAGTTGCCGCTGCCGACCACGCCGAACACGGTGTCGACGCCGAGGTCGGCCAGCGCGGCCGCCACGGCGTCGTAAACGATCATCAGGACCGCTCCACCAGCGCCAGCACCCGCGCCGGGCTGCCAGACCCGCTAACGATCGGCAGCGGCCCGGCGATCACCACTGCACCGGTCGCCGGCAGTGATGCCAGGTTCTGGAGCTGCGTGAGCCCGTACTTGCCCGCGCCGAGCAGGGCCGCGTGACACGGGAACGGCGGGTCGAACGAGTGCGCGGTCCCCGCGTCCGTGCCCACCGTCTCGACGCCGAGGCCCATGATAGGCGCCTCCTCGGCCAGCCAGCGCGCGCACTCGACCGAGACTCCGGGTGTGTGCGGGCCGGTCTCGTTCGCGTTGAGGAACTCCTGCTGGCTGCCCGACCTGGCGTCCCAGCCGGTCCGGTACAGCATCCAGCCGCCGGCGGGCAGTGGCCCGTGCTCGGCCTCCCACTTGCGGATGTGCTCGGGCTCCAGGAGGAAATCGGGGTCAGCGGCGGCCTGCTCGGTGAAGTCCAGGACCACCGCGGGGGCGATCAGGCTGGCGGCGGGCACCTCGGAGACGTCCTGGCCATCCCGGCCGGTGATCCAGTGCACCGGCGCGTCGAAGTGGGTGCCGGCGTGCTCGCCGGTCGTGATGTTGTTCCAGTACCAGGCTGGCCCGCGCTCGTCGTACCGGCTGATCTCCTGCAAGCCAAAGCCCACGGTGTTCCCGAACGGCGGCGGCAGCTGAATGATCGGAGTTCCCGGCTCGAGCCGGGCAGTTAGGTCAATGACCTCGATATCGGCCGATCTGATCGCGGAGATGAGCTGATCGAGCAACGGCATGAGCGCCTCCAGCAGTGGTGGGCGAGTATCCGAGGCAGTCTGGATCGCGGTGATTCGGTACCAGCCTGCCGTAACGGGCGGGGCCGGGGAAGAGTCCCCCCGGGTGGGCACCGGCGAGCGTCACGCAGAATAGGGGCATGACAAAGCCGGTGACGAAGGCAGTGACGCTGGTAACCGACGATGGCGTGCCGATCGAAGCGATTCACCTGCCCGGGGACCGGAGCCTGGCATTCGTGGTCGCCCACGGGTTCACGCTCCACTGGAGCCAGAATTCCAGCTGGCAGGCGGCATGCAGGCTCAGCCGTTTCGGCGGCGTGGTCGCGTTCGACTTCCGCGGGCACGGCCGTTCCGGCGGGGAGTCGACCCTCGGCGACAAGGAGATCCATGACCTCGCCGTCGTGATCCAGTACGCCCGCGAGCTGGGCTACGAGCGAGTGGTCACGGTCGGGTTCTCTATGGGAGCCTCCATCGTTCTGCGTCACGCCGGGCTGTTCGGCGGGGAGGACGCGGTCGTCTCGGTCAGCGGCCCCGGCCGCTGGTACTACCGGGGCACGCTGCCGATGCGCAAGGTGCACTGGGCGGTGGAGCATCCGACCGGCCGCATGATCTCCCGGATCTTCCTCCACACCCGGATCAGCACCGGCCGCTGGGACCCGATCCCGATGCCGCCGGCCGACGCCGCCGCGAGGATCTCGCCGACGCCGCTCCTGATCGTCCACGGCGACAAGGACGAGTACTTCCCGGCCGACCATGCCGAGCAGCTCTTCGAGGCGGCGCACCAGCCCAAGGAGCTGTGGATTGTCCCGGGCTTCGGACACGCCGAGGCGGCGGCCAAGCCCGACCTGCTCGATCGCATCGCGAGGTGGGCGCTCACGGCCTCCGGTGCCGCCAGTGCTCCGGCCGCGCCCGCCGTGACGCCGGACGCTGACGCTTCGCTTAGCGCCGGGTGACCTCAAAGCCCCAGTTGAGCAGGCGCTCGGCCGCGGTGAAGCGCTCCCCGGCCACGGTGCCGGTGCTGTTCAGGACCACCCCGATGAGTTCCTGACGGCCCCGCTGCGCGGCGAAGAGCAGGCAGTAACCGGCGCCCATGGTGAAGCCCGTCTTGATCCCGATCGCGCCGCTGTAGCTGCTCATGAGCAGGTTGGTGTTCTTCCAGTAATAGTGGTGATTGTGCTTGGTCGCGTCGATCCAGTGCGCGTGCTGGCCGACGATCTGGCGGAACACCGGCAGCTTCATCGCCGCCTTGGCCAGGGTCACCAGATCGCGCGCCGTTGAGTAGGTCGAGAATTCGCCCGGCCACGGCAGGCCGTCAAAGTTCGCGAAGTGCGTCCTGGTCATGCCGAGCCTGCGAGCCGTCGCGTTCATCTTGACGACGAACGCCCGCCAGCCCTTGCCGTAGGTCTGCGCCAGCAGGTAGGCGGCATCGCTGCCCGAGGGCAGGAGCAGTCCCTCCAGGATCTGCCGCGCGGTCAGCACGTCGCCCGGATGAAACCCGGCCTCGCTCGGGTCGTAGGCGGCGCCGTAGTCCTCGGCGGCCCGCGTCACCGGGATCGGCCGGTTCAGGTCGCCGGCCTCGATGACCACATAGGCCGTCATGACCTTGGTGATGCTCGCCATCGGGACCTCGGCGTCCAGGCGCCTGCTCCACATCCAGCGGCCGGTGTTGCCGTTGACAAGCTCGGCTGAGCCCGCGATGACGCCGGACGGGCTCGCGGGCACCTGCGGGGCGAGGCTCGCGGTCGCCGGCGCCGCCTGGGCCGCGGGCGGGCCGGCCGCCAGCACCTGCCAGCCGACCGCGAGGCTGACCGTCACGGCTGCAGCCAGGAGCCGGGCTGGTGGTGGCATGACAACTCCGATCGCGGCCGGGCAATGCTCAAGAAAGCGAAGTAAAACCCTCGAATTCTGTCATGCCATCACCGCGAGCGGCCACGCCCCGGAGTGATCACCACCCGGACGGCAGCGGCATTCCCTCGGCGTAGCCGGCGGCGCCCTGTATCCCGACCACGGCCCGCTCGAACAGGCCGTCCAGGTTGTCGGCGCCCGCGTACGTGCACGCACTGCGCAGGCCAGCGGTGATGGCGTCGAGTAGATCCTCCACGCCCGGCCGCTGCGGGTCCAGGTACATGCGCGAGCTCGAGATGCCTTCTTCGAAAAGCTCCTTGCGGGCGCGCTCGAACGGCGAGTCCGCGGCCGCGCGCAGGCGCACGGCGCGCGCCGATGCCATGCCGAAGCTCTCCTTGTACAGGCGTCCGTCGGCGTCCCTGAACGCGTCGCCGGGTGACTCGCAGGTGCCGGCGAACCAGGAGCCGATCATGACCTGCGACGCGCCCGCCGCGAGCGCGAGCGCGACATCGCGCGGGTACCGCACGCCGCCGTCGGCCCAGACGTGCCGGCCGAGCCGCCTGGCCTCGGCCGCGCACTCGAGCACCGCGCTGAACTGCGGTCGCCCGACGGCCGTCATCATCCGGGTCGTGCACATCGCGCCGGGTCCGACGCCGACCTTGACGATGTCAGCGCCGGCCTCGATCAGGTCGGCCGTGCCCTCGGCGGTCACCACGTTGCCGGCCGCGATCGGCACCGACGGGCTGAGGTCGCGTACCGACTTGAGTGCCTGGAGCATCTTGTCCTGATGGCCGTGCGCGGTATCGACGACCAGGATGTCGGCGCCCGCGTCCAGCAGCAGCTTGGCCTTGCCCGCCACGTCGCCGTTGATCCCGAGCGCGGCGCCTATCCGCAGCCGGCCGCGGCTGTCGGTGGCCGGCTCGTACAGGGTGGCCCGCAGCGCCCCGGTCCGGGTCAGGATGCCGACGCAGCGTCCGGCGGCGTCGGCCACCGGGGCGACCCGGTGCCGCCCGTCGTGCAGCAGCCCGAACGCCCGCTCGGGGTCGGTGCCCGCCGGCAGTGTCAGCAGCTCACCCGACATCACGTTGCTCAGCTGCGTGAACCGGTCGACGCCGGTGCAGTCGGACTCGGTGACGACGCCCACCGCCCGGTCGTTATCGTCGATGACGATGATCGCGCCGTGCGCCCGCTTGGGCAGCAGGCTCAGCGCGTGGCCGGTGGTGTCGGTGGCCTTGAGCGTCAGCGGCGTGTCGTGGACGAGATCGCGCTCCTTGACCCAGGAGATGACCTCGGCGACAACATCGACGGGTATGTCCTGCGGCAGCACGGCCAGCGCTCCCCGCCTGGCCACCGTCTCGGCCATCCGGCGGCCGGCGACGGCGGTCATATTCGCCACGACCACGGGGATCGTGGTGCCGCTGCCGTCGCGCGTGGTCAGGTCGACATCCAGCCGGGAGCCGACCGCTGACCGGCTCGGCACCAGGAACACGTCGCTGTAGGCCAGATCGTGGGCTGGCTCGCTGAGGAATCGCACGTCTTCGATTCTGCCCCCGCCGGGCGGTTCATGGGCCGGCGGGGGCAGTCGCGAAAGGTGTAAAACGGATCAGATGGTCAGACGGCCGGCCGGCACGGGCGTGTCGCTGCGCCGGCAGGGCTCCCCGTCCACGTCGCCGCAGGCGGGCATCGGGGCCCTGGCGGTCGCTCCGGGGATGATGCCGAGCACGACCTGCGACGGCCGCGACGGGCCGGCCCGGCCGCCAGCACCAGGAGCAGCACGGCTCGCCAGGGCTTAGTCCGCGTCACCTTTCCTTAGTGGTCAGGTCGACGCTACGGAGCCGGGGCGGGCCGATACAGACAGCTGTCACCCGTCCCCGGCTGGGGGATTACCTTCGCTGACTAGGCGCCGAGCACCTGAGTCAGGTAGGCGTTGCCGAACCGCCGGTCCGGGTCGAGCGCGTCGCGAACCGCCACGAAGTCGCCGTGCTTCGGGTAGACCCCGGCCAGGTAGTCAGCGTCGCGAGTGTGCATCTTGCCCCAGTGCGGCCGGCCGCCGACCGCGGTCATGATCGACTCGACGTCGCCGAAGTACTCCTCGTGCGGCGAGGAGTGGAACACGTGGATCGCGATGTAGGCGCTGTCCCGGCCGTAGGCGGTCGAGAGCCAGAGGTCGTCGCCGGGGGTGACCCTGACCTCGATCGGGAAGCTGATGCGCCAGTCGCGGCGCTGGAAGAGTGACTTCACTTCGGCCAGCACGTCGGAGAGCGCGGCGCGCGGCACGGCGTATTCCTCTTCCTTGAACCGCACCCGCCGCGGGCTGGTGAACACCTTGTAGGCCGCGTCGGTGTACGTGCGGGAACCGAGTGCCTTCGCGGCCATCGAGTTGACCGTCGGGATGATCGAGGGCATCCGGCGGCCGAGCTGGCAGGTCAGGTTGAAGACCGAGTTGGACAGGAACTCATCGTCGAGCCAGTAACGCCACCGCGGCAGGGGCCTGGCCGGGCCGTCGGA
>DAIOWC010000058.1:0-29167 GCA_036758685.1 Streptosporangiaceae bacterium
TCAGTCCTGGTAGTACTCCATCCCCAGGTGGGTGATCTGCTCCTCGCCCATCAGCCAGCGAAGCGTGTTCTTCAGCTTGGTCTGCTGGATGAACAGGTCGTGCTCGGGATAGACGCTGGGAGCGTGCTGCGGGCTCTTGAAGTAGAACGACAGCCACTCCTGCACGCCCGTGAGCCCTGCTCGCTGGGCCAGGTCCGTGAAGAGCACCAGGTCAAGCACCAGGGGCGCTGCCAAGATCGAGTCACGGCACAGGAAGTCGACCTTGATCTGCATCGGATAGCCGAGCCAGCCGAAGATGTCGATGTTGTCCCAGCCCTCCTTGCTGTCGCCGCGGGGCGGATAGTAGTTGATGCGCACCTTGTGGTGGATGTCGCCGTAGAGCTGGGGATAGAGGCTCGGCTGCAGGATGTGCTCGAGCACGCCGAGCTTGCTCTCCTCCTTGGTGCGGAAGCTGTCGGGGTCGTCCAGCACCTCGCCGTCGCGGTTACCGAGGATGTTGGTCGAGTACCAGCCCTGGAGCCCCAGCATGCGGGCCTTCAGCATCGGCGCCAGCACGGTCTTCAGGAGGGTCTGCCCTGACTTGAAGTCCTTGCCGCCGATGGGCACGCCGGCCGCGTGGGCGAGCTCTACCATCGCCGGCACGTCGACGGTGAGATTGGGCGCTCCGTTGATGAAGGGCACGCCCTCCTTGAGCGCCGCGTACGCATAGAGCATCGAGGGCGGGACGCTCGGGTCGTTCGCGTCCATCGCGGCTTCGAGCGCCTCCAGGTTCTGATGGGCCGGGCCGGGCTCGAGAAAGATCTCGGTGGACGCGCACCAGATCACGACCATCCGGTCGCAGGAGTGCGCGGCCTTGAAGTCGCGGATGTCCTGGCGGACGGCCTCGGCGAGGTCTCGCTTGCTCGCTCTGGACTTGACATTCGGGCCGTCGAGCCGCCGCACGTAGTTCTGGTCGAAGACGGCCGGCATGGGCTCGATCTCCTTCAGCTCGGCCGCGACCGGTTCGATATGCGCGACCCGGTCGAGCACGCCGCACTTCAGCGCGGCTTCGTAGGCCGTGTCCGAGATCGGATCCCAGGCACCGAAGACCATCTGGTCGACGCTGGCCAGAGGCACAAAGTCGCGGATGAGCGGCACCCGGTCCTCAGTCCGCTTGCCGAGGCGGATGGTGCCCATCTGAGTGAGCGAGCCGATGGGCTCGGCGAGACCGCGCCTGATGAGCTCGGTGCCGGCGATCACGGTCGACGCCACGGCGCCGAGACCGACGGTCAGAACGCCCAGCCTGCCGGAGGCAGGCTCGATGTGGTGCTTGGAAGTCTCCACGGAATCTCTAGCCTCCAGGGTGAAGCCGCTCTGCTACGTACGCCATGTCACGTCGTCATATCGTGTCGATGTATCGCCTCGATACATCGACAACGTATTCGCTGCCGCGTCAGGGCGCAAGTCGGCTCAAAACTTCCGGCCCGCCAGGGCTCAGGACCACCGAAGGCGCCGCCGACCTGAACATCCACGCGACCACCGCCGCCGGCGACATCTCCGCCCGCAGCCTCTGAAGTGCGGAACACGGCGGACAGGGCCGTCTTACTGAAGATCGAAGTCCGCCATAACCTCCGCGATCGTGTGCCGGCCGATGTCGCCGAGCACAGGATTGTCGGCCGAGTACGCGGCGGCCCGCAGCCCAAGTTCCAGCGCCCAGCCACGACCCCGAGACCAGGTTGCATCGTCGACCGCCAGCGCATCGCGGAACGCATCGCGAGCCTCGGCCCGCAGGTACGTCCAGGCAACCATCAGATCGCAGGCCGGGTCGCCGACGCCGAGAAGGCCGAAGTCGATAACGGCGCTCAGCCGACCGCCGTCCACGAGCAGGTTCGCCGGATGAAGATCGCCATGCATCCAGACCGGCGGACCAGTCCAGGCTGGCCCCGCGACAGCACGTTCCCAGACGGCGAGCACAGGACCGATATCGAACTGGTCCGCCTGGGATATCGTCGCCGCCGTTCGGGCGACTCGATCACGGCCGGCGAGGGACGTGCCGCGGAACTCGCTGGCAGGGCCGCCCGCCGGATCGATCTTCTGCAACGCCGCGACGAAGCGCGCCAGGCTGATCGCCGTCTGCCCCGCGTCGTCGACCGGCGTCAGGGCCGCCAGCTCGCCGTCAAGCCAGTTGCATATTGTCCAGCGCCACGGATATCCCGCACCGGGCACCCCGTTGCCGAGCGGCATCGGCACGGCCAGCGGCAACTGCGGTCCGAGCACGGGCAGCCACTGCTGCTCCCGCTCCACATGGCCGGCGCCGATGCGGCGACGCGGCAACCGCACGGCGAGATCGGGCCCGAGCCGGTAGACCGTGTTGTCCCAGCCCGCAGATTCCACCGGTTCCACCGCCAGCCTCGCCCACTGCGGAAACTGCGCCGCGAGGAGGCGGCGAACGAGCGGAACATCGATCTGCACCTCGGCCGCGGGCCGGCCGCGAGACGGCGACGACAACTACGGGTCCTCGGCCTCGGTCACGTCGGCCACGGCCGCGCTCAGCACCGCCAGCACGTCCTCGGCGCGCACGGCGACCGCAACGCCGTGCTCCCCCGCGCCCAGGGTGATCTCGCGGCCGAGCACGCGCTCGTCGGCGACCACCGGCCAGGCCGTGGCCGATCCGAGCGGCGTGATCGTTCCGCGCTCATAGCCGGTGACGTCTCTGGCTACCTTGGCATCGGGCATGGACAGGCGACTCACGCCGAGCAGGGCGCGCAGCTTGGGCCAGGAGATGGCCCGGTCGCCGGGCACAAGCACGAACACGTAGTCGCCCTCGCCGCGGCGCACCACCATCGTCTTGACCACGTCGGCGGGCTCGACGCCGCGGGCCTTCGCGGCCTCGGCCAGGCTCCGCACCGAACCATGCCGGATGACCCGGTAGTCGATGCCGGATGAGTCGAGAGCGTCAAAGGCGGAACTAGGCACAGTCGATTATCATCGCCTTCTCAGTCGGTCTGGCCGTGCGCGATGAGCGGTTGCCCGGAAGCTGTCCTGGCGGCGTAGTCATCCGGCGTGGCCGGCCAGACCGCACGGCATCCGCTCCGGCCGCATTCGCACCCGAACGGGTATGAGGGCATCACCGTCAGCCCGGCATCCTGCATCCACAGCCGCCCCTGCCGTTCGGCGGCGCTGTTCTCGTACCGGCGCTGCCGGGTGAGTTCGCGGCCTGGGATCAGACGGGGTGCGGACCGGAGTGCGGCGGCGAGGTCGGACTCGACCGCCGCCGCGATCGCGGGCCAGTCCGGCACCGGCGGCACCTCGATGACCGGCCTGCCCGCGAGCGCCGCGCTCGCACGGATGCGCTCGGCGATGAGCGCGTCACGCTCGAGGAGCCGCGACAGGCGGGAGCGGCCCGCCGCCGGGCGGTCCCTGAGCGTCTCCTCCCCCGCCAGCCGTTCCTCCCGCACGCGGCGCGTCCGTTCCGGATCGGGCACGAGCCAGACCCCGTGCCCGGCCGGAAGCTGATCCGCGAACGCCGGCATGAGCTGCGGGCCCTCGACGATCACGGGAACCTGGCCCAGGTCACGAGCGCGAACGTCATCCAGCACGAACTCCAGCCGGAGGCTGCTGACCGACTCGAAGGCATCGGCGGCAGCTTCTGCTCCCCTGGCGAGCTGCTCGCCGAGCGACTCTCCGGCAGGAAGCCGGGCGTGATGAACGTAGCTCCACAAGTCGACCCGGTGCACGGGCAGGTCGGTGGCCCGCGACAGCTGCCAGGACAGCCTGGTCTTCCCCGCGCCCTGCCCGCCACCGATCCACAGCATCGGCGGCCACTGGTCCACGGATACCGATGCTACGACCCGGAACAGTCCGTGTCGGGCGCCTCGGGCGTGAGCAGAGTCAGGGCGTCTGGAACGCCCACGTCTCGTTCGAGCCCGGTGTCCCCGACAGCGAGACCGCCCGGAGCCTGCCGCCGTTGGTCGTGGCCGCGATGACGTCGCCGGACGCAATGTTGGTCCAGGTCCCCGCGTACGGACCGGAAGTGCAGCCGGTATAGCACTTGAACACCCACTGCTGGTTGGTGTCTCCGCTGCCCTTCTGCAGCACTATCCGGCTGCCAACCTGAGCCATGACGAGGTTGGAGGCGACGCCACCGGGGGCGAACTCGGCGATGTCGTTAGCCCCGCCCTCGAAGCTGAACCAGAACCAGTCGGCCGAATGCGGTCGCGGTCTCGAAGCCGCGACGACCTGGCCGAACCGGTCCACTGAGATGGACAGCGCAGGCGTTCCTGAGTCGACCTGAGTACCGCAGTAACCCGCGTAGATGCCCGTCGCGCACTCGTTAGGCGGGGACGTCGGCTTGGCCGCGGACGCGCCCGCGATGCCAGCCGCGGTGACGACGATGGCGGCACCGGCGGTAACTGCCAATCCAGCTCGCTTGACCGTGACTCTCACTCGTGTACCTGGCCTTCCTGATCGATTGTTCTGCAGGAGACGGCGGGGCTTCAGGACTCAGGTTACGGTGAGTAGTCATCTGCGTGCAGGCAGTTGCGGCAATGCTGTGGGTCTGGTCAGCTTCTCGTTCTGTCGGTCAACCTTTTGTTGTGCCGCAGCGTGGAAGCGATGTGCACGGAGCATCGGACCGGACGTCCTTCGAGCAATTCGTCGACGGCTCGTCGTCCTGGATGCTCACCCTGGCCATGCTCCTGACCGGGCACAACCGGGCGGATGCCGAGGACCTGCTGCAAACGGTGCTTGAGCGCGCCTACCGGCGGTGGCGGCGCATCTGCAGGACCGGCGACCCGGCTCCGTACGTCCGGCAGATGCTGGTGAACGCCTCGGTGGACCGGTGGCGGCTGCTGCGGCGCCGGCCTGAGCAGCCGCTCGGCCCCGATGACAGCGCTGCGTCGGCCGGGCGCGATGAGTCGGCGGCACTCGCCGATCAGGATCTGCTCTGGCGCGCGCTCGCGGCGCTGCCGCCTGGCCAGCGCGCGGTGCTCGTGCTGCGTTACTACGAGGACCTCACCGAGGCGCAGACCGCGGCGGTGCTCGGCTGCTCGGTCGGCTCCGTCAAGACCCAGGGGTCCCGGGCGCTGGCCAAGCTGCGCGGCATCGTCGGAACGGCCGACGCGGGGGGACTTGCCAACCGCACATCATCACGAGGGGCTACCCATGAATGACCTCGAACACTGGCTGCGCTCCGCCATGCGGGCCGTGCATCAGGAGCCCTCGCCGTCCCTGCTCAGCGGGGTCTGGCGGCGACGGCGCGACCACTGGCGGCGAGTAGGTGCCTGCGGTACCGCAGCCGTTGTGGCGCTCGCGATCGCAGTGCCGTCCGTCCTGTACTCGGCGCACCGGAGCGGGGCGGACGCGAGCCGCCCGACTGCCGGCCAGCCCGGGCGAGTCGCCGCGGCCCCCGGCTCCGAGCTCCTGAAGTGCGGCGTGTACGGCGACCGCGGCATTTCCGGCGGGGAGCTTGGCGCGCACTGGAAAGCGGAAAGCGTCCAGGCCGGGCCTGTCTGGTTCGTGTACGCCGTCAGCGGAGCGTGGCGATCGAGCGAGCGGCTGCCGGGCGGCAGGTTCCGTGACGTGCCGGGCGCAATCCTCGCCGTGCCGAATGGGACGACGGTCGAGATCACAACTCCGCCGGCCGACCGGTCGCGGTTCAGGTTCCTCACCCGCGCTGCGAGTTCCGGCACGTACACGCTGCGCGACGGCGTCGCGGCGGTCACGCTTGTCGGCTGCCCGAGCTATCCGGTGCCGACTGGCATCCCCGAGGCCTACGCCGCCGGCCTGACGCTGTTCTACCTGCCCCTCGGGTACGTCACTGACCTCGGCGGGTGCCTCCCGCTGGAGGTAGCAACCCCGCCTGCCTGGCACGTGCACTGGGCCGCGCACCTGTCCAGGCACGGCGTCTGCTAATCCCAACATGCAGATTCACGGCTGTGGGCGACCTTCTCGGTCCGCGCGGCACCTGCGCTACGAGCGGTAATGACGGATGGTCCCGTCGGTGTCGGTAGTGACGCCGACGCGGACGCGGTCGATCGCGGCCCGCAGCTGCTCGGCAGCCGGATCGCCGTCCGTCATCGCCAGGAGGGACGCGCCCAGCCGGTCGGCCAGGATGCTGGCGGCACCCTGCAGCAGCAGGACGCGCCACCGCCGCAGCAGGCCCTCCATCGGGCTAACGTCTCCGCTTGCGGTCAGCGCCGGCGCGATCTGCCCGACAACGTGGCCGGCGACTTCCTCGGCGAGCACGCCAATCCCGCGGGTGATGGTGGCGATCGTGTCGAGCATTGCGTCGAGCGGCACGCCCGCGCGCACGCCGTCCGCGACGAGGGCGAGCAGCGCCGGGCTGCGAACCACGAAGTACCCATCCCCCGCCGGAACGATCAGCCCGGCTGCGACTGCCTCCTCGATGCCGGCGGCGGTCAGCGCGGGCACCCGGTCCCGTAGCTCCGTCCCGGTGATCCGCAGCGGCGTCTCGTCCAGGGCCGCGGGACCGGAATCGACACCCAGGAGCGTCGTGAGGTCCGCGCCGGTGTCCCAGGCGGCCAGCAGATCCCTGATGCCGGCCAGCGAGTAGCCGCGGCGCTGCAGCCTGCCGATGAGTGCCAGGCGCTCGACGTGCTGCGCACCGTAGACGCCGATGCGCCCGCGGCGCTCGGGCGGCGGCAGAAGCCGCATGCTGTTGTACTCGCGCAGGGTCCGCACCGGCAGCTGGGCACGTCTCGCGAGTTCGTCGATCGTCAGCTCCATCGGCTAGACAGTAACACAATCAACCGTTACGGTAAATACCGTGACGGTTAATAGCGACGTATTGAGTGATCAGCTGCTGGCGGTCTTGCGCTCCGTGACTGGCTCGCCTGCCCTGGCTTACTCCCGCCCGCCGGTGCCCCTGACCGGGGGGTTCTGGGCGCAGCTGTTTGCCTTCTCGCTGGCTGAGCCCCCCGATGGGTGGCCGCACGATCTGGTCGTGCGCGTGATGCCGCAGCCTGAGACGGCTCGCAAGGAAACGGTGATCCAGCGGAGCGTTGCCGCCGCGGGCTTCCCGACTCCTGTCGTGCGGGCCGCTGGCGGCCCGGACGACGGTCTGGGCGAGGCCTTCATGGTCATGGACCGTGCGCCCGGTACGCCGCTGCTGTCGGGCCTGAGCCTCGCCGGTGCGCTCAGTCGCGGCGCCGCGCTTCTCGGCGAGATGCCGAGGCTGCTGGCATCGACGATGGCGCGGCTGCACGCGCTCGATCCCGAGCCGGTCCGGACCGAGCTTGACGCCGCCGGTGCCGTGGTTGCCTCGATGAGCTCGATGCTGGCGGTCCACCGGGATCTCGCGCTCACGTTCGCGCGGCCGGACCTGATGCGGGCAGCGCAGTGGCTGATCGATCATCCGGTGCGACCGGCCCCGGCCGTGATCTGCCATGGCGACCTGCACCCGTTCAATCTGCTCTTCGACGGCACCGGCGTGACCGTGCTGGACTGGAGTACGGCGCTGCTGGCGCCGAGGTCATGCGATGTCGCGTTCACAACCCTGGCGCTGTCCGAAGTAGGGCTCAAGGCGCCGGGCTGGCTGCGGCTTCCGGTGCGCTGGCTCCGGCGGCGGATAGCCAGCCGATTCGTGCGCACCTATGAGCGCGAGACCGGGACCGTCATCGACCCGGCCGAGCTGGTCTGGTACCAGGCTGTGGTATTCATGCGGGCGCTCGTGGAGGTGTCGGGCTGGGTGCATGCGGGTCAGCAGGACGCCCGCGGTGATCACCCCTGGATGCAGGCCGCCCCGGTGTTCGCCGCCCGGCTCACGGCGCTCACTGGCGTCGCCGTCAGGCCGCGCTAGTAAGGTCAGCGACATGAGGCTGAGACGGCGCCCGGGGATGGGCCGGGCGCCGGGCAGCGCCGACATCCCCGCCGAGCCCAGGCAGGCGGCCGCGATCGGCGCTCTCATCGCACGGGAGCGCAACAGCCGCGGCGTCACTCAGCAGCAGGTGGCCGATGCCCTGGGCGTCAGCGTGGATGAGGTCGCCGCGCTTGAGACCGGGACCGGGCCGGCCGGACGGCGCGAGATCTCCGAAGCGCTGGTCCGCTACCGCCGGGCGGTCAGGGAGGCCGAGAGAAAGCCAGGGCCGGCGCAGGCGAGTCCGTGACGCCGTCGTCGCTCCGGCCGTTCGATGCCGGAGCGCTGTACCAGGCGCTCGATGACCGGCGGGCCGAGCTGGGGCTCAGCTGGACCGCCGGCCCCGACCGGAGACTGCGATGGGCCCTGAAGCTCCTGTACGCATCGATGGATGAGAAGCGCCGCGAGGACGGCCTGACGTGGCCTGCGCACGGCGAAGTTCGCCACCGGGATGGACCTGGCCATGCGGATCGTACAATGGCTCGGCCGGCCGGCCGCCGACTTCGTCTACCCAGCGAAGTGGTGACGCACCGAACATGAGGAGCACCGATCATGACCGCCAGCGCTGGCGATCGCGACGACGTTAACCGCCGGGCTGCCGCCATGTTCGCGGCTATCGACGACTACGAGGAGCAGGACTTCATCGCGGGGATCGACGCCCTGGCCGCCGAGCTGCCGGACGAGGATGCCGATGGCCTGTTCCACCGGGCCTGCGCCCGGGACTCCTTCGGCCACTCCGCCGAGGCCATCCCGCTCTACCGCAGTGCGCTGGACATCGGCGGCCTGACCGGCGAGAACCGCCGCCGCGCGGTTATTCAGATGGCCAGCTCGATGCGCAACGTCGGCCAGGCCGAGGCCGCGCTGGATCTGCTCCTAGCCGAGCGCGGTAACGGCTCCGATCACCTCGACGACGCCCTGACCTGCACCACCGGCCTGTGCCTGGCCAGCCTCGGCCGTGACCGCGAAGGCCTGTCGATGGTTCTTGTCGCCCTGGCCGGGCACCTGCCGCGATACAACCGCTCGATGGCGAACTACGGCAAGGCCCTGGTCAGCTGAACGTGAGACCGGCGAAGTCGCCGGAGCTGCGCCACTGCTCGATGTAGCGGAAGTAGGCCGCCGCGCCGCGTCCGTACCCGCCGAACAGCGAGTGCGGGCCGGCCGGCTGGCCTTCGTTGTTGTAATAGCCGGGCGTGCAGTTCGCCTGGAACGACGTGATGACCGGGTTGGGCGCGAGCTGCTCCAGCCAGGCGTCCTCCACCTCGCGAGTCACGTCGACCCGGCCGAGGCCGGCGTCGCTCATGTGCGTGACGACCGCGGCCACGGTCCTGGCCGAGTCGACCAGGTTGTGCGGGACGTTAGGCAGGAAGTTGGCGCCCTGCCCGAGCTGGACGAGGAACGCGTTCGGGAAGCCGTGCACGTGGATTCCGTGCAGCGATCGCATCCCCTGCGACCAGTAGTCCGACAGCCTGACGCCGTCCCGGCCGGTCATGTCGAAGCCCATCCGCCGGGTCGGCTCGGTCCCGACCTCGAATCCCGAAGCGTAGATGATGCAGTCGACCGGGTACTCGACTCCGCCCGCAACGAGGCCGCCGGGGGTGATGCGCTCTACTCCCCCGCCGTCGGTGTCGATGAGATGAACCGTCGGCAGGTTGTACGCGTCGAGATACTCGTCGTGGAAGCACGGGCGCTTGCACAGCTGGCGGTACCAGGCCTTGAGACGGTCCGCGGTCGGCACATCCCCGACGACTGTGTCGACCCTGGCCCGGATCTCGTTCATCTTCTCGAAGTCGGCGAGCTCGAAATCGGAGAGCAGCTCCTCGAAGCTGGCCGGGCCGGAACGCGGTGCCGTCAGCCGGCCGCGGATCCGCTTGGCCAGGTCGGTCCAGCCGTCACCGACCAGGTCCTCGGCCGGGAACTCGGTGGCCGCCATGTTGGCGACGAAGTTGTCCATCCAGCGGCTCTGCCAGCCCGGCGTCGCGACGCCGGCGAACCACTCCGGCTCGATGGGCCGGTTGTCCCGCACGTCCACGGAGGACGGCGTGCGCTGGAAGACGAACAGTTCCCGGCAGGCATCAGCCAGGTGCGGGATGCACTGGACCGCGGTAGCGCCCGTTCCGATAATTGCGACCCGCTTGTCCGCGAGACCGTCCAGCCCGGCGCCCGCCGGGTCGCCGCCGGTGTAGCCGTAGTCCCACCGGCTGGTGTGGAATGAATGGCCCTCGAACGTCCCGATGCCGGGGATGCCGGGCAGCTTGGGCACGTGCAGCGGGCCGGTGCCCATCGCCACGAACTGCGCCGTGAACTCGTCCCCGCGATCGGTCCGCACGATCCACCGGTCGCGGTCGTCGTCCCACTCCAGGCTGGTGACCCTGGTGTGGAACAGCGCGGTGTCCCGCAGCCCGAACTGCTTGCCGATCCGCTCGCAGTGCTCGAGGATCTCCGGCGCGTGGGCATACCGCTCCGACGGCATGTGCCCCGTCTCCTCCAGCAGCGGCATGTAGATCATCGCTGCGGTGTCGCACTGGGCGCCGGGGTAGCGGTTCCAGTACCAGGTGCCGCCGAAGCCGCCGCCCTTCTCGACGATCCGCACGTCATCGATCCCGGCCTCCTTGAGCCGGGCCGCGGTCACGAGGCCGGCGAATCCGCCGCCGATGAACGCCACCGTTACGTGGTCGCGCTTCGGATCCCGCTCGATGTACTCGGTGTACGGATCATCGAGCAGATGCCCGAACTCGCCGGTCAGCTCTAGGTACTGGCTGTTGCCGTCAGGCCGCAGGCGCTTGGCCCGCTCGGCCGCGTACTTTGCTCGCAGGGCAGCGGTGTCGACCTCCGTCATGGGGGCAAGTGACTCACAACGCCGATACAGACGTCAAGTAGCCGGGAACGGCCCTGACCGGGGCCAATGTCCCCCGCCCGCCGGCCCGATCCGGGGCCGGCGCGGATAATCAGGGCCGTGATCGTCCGGCTTCTGGCCTTCGTGCTCCCGCTGGGGCTGGACTCGTTCGCCGTTGCCGCGGCCCTCGGCGCGGCGCAGCCGCTCGGCCGGGCAGCACGCCTGCGGATCTCCCTGATCTTCGTCGCGTTCGAGGCCGGCATGCCCCTGATCGGCCTCGGCGCCGGCGGCGGCCTCGCCCGGCTCGTGGGCGGCACCGCCAATTACGTCGCTGCGGCGGCGGTCATCGGGATCGGGGTGTGGATGCTGGCCGACCGCGACGATGACGAGATCGATGGCGCCCGTCGCCTGGTGGGAGCCAGCGGGCTGGCAGTGATCGCGCTTGGCGTGAGCATCAGCCTCGACGAGCTGGCCATCGGCTTCAGCCTCGGGCTGACGCGCCTGCCAGCCGTTCCGGTCATCATTGCGATCGGCGGCCAGGCGCTTGTCGCCAGCCAGCTCGGCCTCGCCCTCGGCGGCATCGTCGGCGAGCGATTCCGGGAACGAGCCGGGCGCATCGCGGGGGTCGCGCTGATCCTCCTCGGCGGCTACCTGATCGCCGAGCAGGCAACGAGGTGATGATCACGGCGTCCCTGGCGGCCGGCCCGGTCGCGTCGATCCACCACGTCCCCGTTGAGGGCAGGAACCGGGCCCAATGCGATGCAGGGCGGGGTGGCTGGTCAACTTACCCGCGGTTGCGTCGACTTTCACGGTCACTTTGGACCGATTTGGGGCCACGGAACTGAGGGTAAGTCGGAACGGCGGGCGATCAGGCCGGGTCGAGGCCGAAGCTGATCACTCGCTCCGGGTGGATCCGGATGATCTCCGGGGACATGCCCTGCATGAGCGGCGGCTGATCGGGCAAGGCCTCGGCGCGGCCACGGATTTCCACGCAGCGGACCCGCCACGGCTGGACCGAGGCGAGGTCGTCCACGACGAAGGCCACATTCGGGTTCGCGTCCAGGTTGCGGAACTTGCGCGTGGCTCCCAGGCGGAGCCCGCCGATGTCGATGGTCCCGAGCTCAGCGTTGTACCAGAAGCCGACCGGGTTGTTCTGGGGCGCGCCGCGGGAGTCCACGGTCGCGAGCCGGCCGAGCCGCTGCGTGCTCAGGTACGCAATGACCTCGGCCGGCAGGCCTCCGGTGTCTTCTGGCATGACGTCATGCTCGCATATCGCGACCGGGGCCGCGCGATTGATCTCGGTTCCAGGAATGTTGTCAGAACTGAGATTAGTCGGCTAGTCTCCGACCGTGAC
This sequence comes from Streptosporangiaceae bacterium, assembly GCA_036758685.1. Taxonomy (GTDB): domain Bacteria; phylum Actinomycetota; class Actinomycetes; order Streptosporangiales; family Streptosporangiaceae; genus JAJYUU01. Next base: position 12,043 of record DAIOWC010000058.1, read on the forward strand.
CTCCTCGGCGGACCTGCTCCTGCACCCGGTGCGGCTGCGCATCGTCCAGGCGTTCCTGGGCGACCGCGCGCTGACCACCTCCCAGCTCAGCGCCGAGCTCTCCGACGTTCCCCCGGCCAGCCTCTACCGGCAGGTGGCGCGCCTGGTGAACGCCGGCGTCCTGCAGGTTGTCGCCGAGCGGCGGGTCCGCGGCGCGCTCGAGCGGACCTACGTCCTGCGCCTGGCGGCGGCGCGGGTCAGCCTCGACGAGGTCGCAGCGATGAGCCGGGAGGACCACCGCCAGATGTTCATGGCGTTCACCGCCGGGCTGGTCGCGGACTACGACCGGTACCTGGAGCGCGGTGACCCGGACCTGATCCGCGATGGCGTGGCGTTCGGGATCGAGGGCCTGTGGCTCGACGACGCCGAGTACACCGAGCTGATGCAGGACTTGTATCGCGTGCTCCAGCCCAGGCGGGCCAACGCGCAGCGCAAGGGCCGCCGCCGGCGGCTGATCGCGTCAGTGTTCATGCCGGCCGATGAGGCCAAGTAAGAGAGGACAAGGGCTGTGAACAGCGAGAACGTGACCTTCGACAGCGACGGCTGCACCCTGGCCGGCACCTACGCGCAGGCAGCACAGCCGGTCGCGGCCGCGCTGCTCATTCCAGGGTCGGGGCGAACCGACCGGGACTCGGACGTGAAGCTGCCGCTCGGCATGAAGCTGCGGGGCGCTATCACCAGGGCGGTCGCGGACGCGCTGGGCACGGTGAACGTGTCCTCGCTGCGCTACGACAAGCGCGGCGTCGGCGCGAGCGGCGGTGACTATTACCCGGTCGGCATGGCCACGCGGCTCATCGACGCGCAGGCCGCGCTCAGCTGGCTCGCCGAAAGGAACGCAGGGCTCCCGCTGCTCGTCGTCGGGCACAGCGAGGGCACCTACTACGCGGCGCAGCTCGCCTGCGAGCACAGGGGCGTCGCCGGCATCGTGCTGATCTCGGGATCGGTCCGGCCAGGCGGCGACGTCCTGGCCTGGCAGACCCAGCAGCTCGCCGACAAGCTGCCGGCCGCGACGAAGGTGATCCTCAAGCTGCTGCGCACTGACGTCGTCCGGGCTCAGCGCAAGAACCAGGCGAAGATCATGGCGTCCACCACCGACGTCATCCGGGTCCAGGGCACGAAGGTCAACGCCCGCTGGATACGTGACTTCATCACCTACGACCCGGCGCCGGCCCTCCGCGCCGTCACGGTGCCCGTGCTGGCGATCACCGGCGGCCATGACATGCAGGTGCCACCGGACGACGTCGAGGCGGCGGGCCGGCTGGTCCAGGGGCCGTTCGAGGGCCACGTCGTCGGCGACCTGAGCCACATGCTGCGGCCCGACCCTGACTTCGTCGGCCCGCGCGGCTACCGCAAGGCCGGAAAGCAGCCGGTAAGCCCCGAGGTACTCGGCCTGATCACCGACTGGGCGGCGCGCCAATTCGGGCAGCAGCAGCTGACCCGGCAAGCGAACGAACGGGAAAGCTGATGAGGGAATTCGTGCTCGCCGCAGCCAGGCATCATGCGCCGTCTCATCTGCTGGCGGCGCTCGCGCCCGTCGTCCTGGTGCTGATCATCTTCGACGTCTACTGCCTGACCGACCTCGCGCGCGCGGAGTCCGTCCGCCACCTGCCCAAGTGGGTCTGGGCGCTGATCATCGTGTTCGTGAGTGAGCCGGGCGGCGGCCTGCTGTACCTGTTCGTCGGCCGTGAGCGCGGCCGGCGATCCCGGGTGCCGGGCTGATGGCCGAGCCGATCGTCGCCACTAGGGGGCTGACCAGGGACTACGGCGGCGTCGGGCTGTTCGACGTCGACCTGCTCGTCCCGCTCGGCTGCGTCTACGGACTGGTCGGCATGAACGGCGCGGGCAAGACGACGCTGCTGTCGCTGCTGTCCGGGCTGCGCCGGCCCGACCGGGGCACGATCAGCCTGAACGTCGCGCGGCAGCAGGTGGCCGTGTGCCCCGACGTCGCCGACTTCGACGCCTGGATCACTGCCTGGGAGGCGGTCGACCTGGCCAGGTCGCTGGTCACCCCCGGAGTCGGCGCTGACGCGGTCGATGCGGCGCTCGCAGCCGCGGGCCTGACCGACTCGGCTGGCCGGAGAGTCGGCGGGTTCTCGCGCGGCATGACCCAGCGGCTGGGACTCGCGTGCGCGCTCGTCGGTGACCCCGCGCTGCTGATCCTGGACGAGCCGACGTCGGCCCTCGACCCGTCCGGCCGGGCGGACATGCTGAGCGTGGTCGCCGGCATGCGCGGCACCCGGACCGTCATCTTCTCCAGCCACATCCTGGACGACGTGCAGCGGATCGCCGACCAGGTCGGCATCCTGCGCGAGGGCCGGCTGCTCTATCAGGGCGGCACGCAGGATCTCATTGACCAGTACCTCACGCCGAGCTGGCTGGTGCGGATCGCGGGCGACCCCGGCCCGGTGACTCAGGCCGCGGGCGCGGAGCCGTGGGCGGTCAGGGTCGAGATGGCAGGCGCCGACACGATCAGGATCGACGCGACGAGCATCGAGGCCGGCGAGCGGGGCATTCCCGCCGTGGTCGCCGCGTGCAGTGCCAGGCAGATCTCGTGCGAGCCGGCCGCTGCCGATCTGGAGTCGGCGTTCCTCGCCCTGACCGCCGCCAGCCCCCAGGGGGTGCGATGACGACGGCGACCGTCCGGGCCGCGCTTCCGGCGGCCCGGCAGCACCGGATGAGCCTCTGGCGGCTGGAGTGGCTGCGGCTGACCCGGACGCCGCGGGCCATCGCGCTCGCCGTGCTGTTCGCGGTCATCGGCCTGGTGGAGCCGGTAGCCACCAGGTATGCCAGTGACCTGATCGGCCACCTGAGCCACGGCGCCCGCGTGTCCCTGCCGCCGCCCACGCCCGCGCAGGGCATTAACAGCTACGTCACCGAGATCACCCTGATCGGGCTGATTCTCGTCGTCGCCCTGACGGCCGGCGCGCTCAGCTTCGACACCAGCCACGGCCTCGCCACGTTCCTGCGCACGAAGGCTTCCAGCATGTGGGAGCTGGTGGTGCCGCGCGTCGCCGTCCACGCCGGCGCCGCTGCTGCGGCCTATGTACTGGGCTCGCTGTGCGCGTGGTACGAGACGAGGGTGCTCATCGGTTCGGTGCCGGCCGCGGCCATGCTGGAAGGGATGCTGTGCGGGGTCGCGTACTTCGTGCTCGCGGTGACGCTGACCGCGCTCGCGGCCTCGCTCGTGCGCAGCACGATCGGGACAGTGGCGATCACGCTGGGGATCCTGATTGCGCTGCCGATCGCCGGAACGTTCGCAGTTATCGCCAGCTGGCTGCCGAGCGCGCTGGTCAATGCCCCGGTCGGCCTGGCCGGCGGCACGCAGCGGTTCTCGCATTACCTGCCTGCCCTCGCGGTCAGCGTCGCCGCGGACGCCCTGGCGCTCGCCGTCGCGGTCCGCAGGCTCCGGGCTCGGGAGATCTAGGCGGGATCCTCGGGCACGACGAACCCTGATTCGTACGCGATCACCACCGCCTGGACCCGGTCGCGCAGGCCGAGCTTGAGCAGGATCCGGCTGACGTGCGTCTTGACCGTGCTCTCCTCGACGACCAGCTCGGCGGCGATCTCGGCGTTCGCGAGACCGCGCGCCACCAGCCGCAGCACGTCTAGCTCGCGCGCGGTCAGGTCCCTGAGCGCCGCGGGCTGCATCGTGGCCGGCCGCACAGCGTGCGCGAACCGGCTGATCAGCCGGCGGGTGATCGCCGGGTCGATCAGCGCGTTGCCCGATGCGATGCTGCGAACCGCGCCGATCAGCTGGTCGGGAGGAGCGTCTTTGAGCAGGAATCCGCTCGCGCCCATCCGCAGCGTCTCGTAGACGTACTCGTCGGCATCGAACGTTGTCAGCATCAGCACCCGGCTGTCGCCGCTGCTCAGCACCTGCCGGGCCGCGGTCAGTCCGTCCATGGTGGGCATCCGGATGTCCATGAGCACGACGTCGGGCGCGAGCTTGCGGGCCAGTTCGACCGCCTCGGCGCCGTTGGCAGCCTCGCCCACGACGCTGATATCGGGCTCGCCCGCGAGAATGACGCGGAAACCGGCGCGCACCAGCCGCTGGTCGTCGGCGATCAGCACCGAGATCGTGCCGTCCGCTAGCCTTGCCGGCCCTTCGGCACCAGTCACTGCACCGCTCGCCTCTGCTTTCCCACCCTGACTCCCGGACATCGTAACGACGGCGTCGCCCGGCCGGCGTCCGTCGTCAGGCGGATCGGCTGCCTGGCAAGTAGTTCCGCAGGCGGACGACCGGCGTGGGCGGCCGCCCTAGTGTCCTTCTCAGCGGCGGCTAGCTGCGGTATCGCACCAAGTGCGGACTGGCCCGGTCACGGCGGCCGGGCGACAATGAGTCGTCGCCGGAGGAGGGGAGCTTCTGTGACCGGGATCAGTCGTACAAGCTGGCTATGGCGGCCCGTCGGACGGGCGCAGGGCATTGGCTGGGGCGACATCGCGCTCGCAGCCGTCTTGACCGTCTGGGCGGTCCTGCTCGTGAGCGGGCTGTGGCCAGGGACGAGGAATCAAGGCGGCGTGTTCGCCGCGGTTGCCGTACTGGCCATGACCGTTCCGGTGGCGTGGGAACGGCGCGCTCCCCTGGCAGCGGCGGCCGTGCTGGCCGTCGGCGCACTCGGGAACGAGCTGCTGGCCGGCCATCTGGTGCGCTGCGGCCCCGGGCTGCCCGCGGTGCTGCTCGTCGCGTTCTTCGCGGCAACAAGGCTGGACGTGCGCGGACTCGTGGTCGCCGAGGCGTGCTGCCTGGCCTCGATCGCCCTTCAGGCCTTCTACGACCCCCAGCTCGGAGCTGGGTTCCTGGTCGCAGGGATTCCGGCCCTCGCCGGCGCGTGCATCGCGGGCCGGGTCGTCCGCTCTCGCAGCCTGGCCGCGGCGACGCTGCGGGCGCGCAACGCTGAGCTCCGCGAGCAGCGCGAGCAGACTGCCCGGCTGGCGGTCGCAGCCGACCGGGCCAGAGTGGCCGAGGACCTGCACGACTTCGTGCGCGACCAGATCGGCGCAATCTCAGCGACGGCTACTGTCGGCCGGCGTCTAGTGACCTCCGACCCGGAGGCAGCGCAGAGTGCCCTGGCCTCCGTGGAGACCAGCGGGCGGGAGACGCTGACCCAGATGCGCGAGGTCGTCGGCAACCTGCGAGCCGACCGGCTGACCGGCCCGCAGCCGGTGCTGGCCGAGCTCGGCAGCCTGCTGGAGAAGGCGACGACCGCCGATGCGCGCCTGCACGTCGTGGGCAGCCCGCGTACCCTGCCAGCCGGGCTCGAGCTGACCGCCTACCGGATCGTGGAGCATCTGCTCGAGGCGCTTGAGGACGCGCCGGCGGCACGCATCGACGTCACCGTGCGGTTCGGCGATGAATCGCTCGAGCTCGATGTAGCCGGCCCGGCGCACGCACAGCCGGCGACGGCATTCGCGATCGCCCGCGAGCGCGCGGAACTGCTCGGCGGGACACTCGACATCGACTCGCGAGCCGGCCGCTGCGCCGCCCTGGTCCGCTTGCCGCTCACCGCCGGCTATGCCACTAGCTGAACGCGTTCAGGTCCTGGCCGGCAGCTGGCGCGCCGATGCGCTGCTGGCTGCCGGGCTCGGCCTGTCATCGGTCGCGTTCATGGCCGCCCAGGGCGTGCTGCACGGCACCAGCAACCTGATCGAAACCTGCTGCGGACTCGGCGTGTGCGCCAGCCTCGCCGCCCGGCGCCAGTACCCGAAGCTGGCGGCCGGCGCGGCCGCGTGCTGCCTGGCGCTGACGGTCCTGGGCAATTCCAGCGACTTGCCTGACGACCTCATCTTGGCGCCGGTGTTCCTCCTCGCGTACTCGCTGGGCGCGGCGGCCGATGTCGCATCCTCGGCGGTGGTCGCGGCGGGCCTCGTCGCCGGAGCGCAGGCAGCGATCGGCCTCACCGTCTTCAACCCGTTCATCCTGGTCGCTACGCTCGGGCCCTTTGCGCTCGGCCTGGTCGTCCGCTCCCGTCGGCGCATCGCCGATCAGCTGGCCGCGCGCGGCCGCGAGCTCGAGGAGGAACGTGAGCTTTTCGCCGCCGAGGCCGTCCGGTACGAGCGTGCCCGTATCGCGCGCGAGCTGCACGACATCGTCGCGCACTGCATCAGCGTGATGGTGATTCAGGCGAGCGCGGGCCAGCGCGCGAGCGCGACCGACCCGGCGCTCGCGGCCGAGGCATTCGACGCGATCTCCGAGGCCGTCGGGCAGGCCGAGGCCGAGATCGGCAGGCTGGTCGAGATGCTCGGCCACGACCCGCAGCCCCGGCACACCGATAGCCTCCGGCTCGTCGACGAGCTCGTTGCCCGGGCCGGCGCCGCCGGACTCGACGTCAGCTGCCGGTTCGCCGGGACGACCGACGGCCTGACGGAGCGGGCCCGCGATGCCGCTTATCGCGTCGTCCAGGAGAGCCTCACGAACGCGCTCAAACATGCGCCCGGCGCCCCCGTCGAGGTGCTCATCGCCGAGGCCGGCGGCCACGCGGAGGTCCGGGTCGTGAATGGTCCCGCGACGGCAACCGCCACGGGCCTGCACCGAGCAGGCGGCGGCCACGGTCTGGCCGGGATGCGGGAGCGAGTCGGCGCCTGCGGCGGTGACCTGAGTGCCGGCCCGGTCGAGTCCGGCGGGTGGCAGGTACTCGCCCGGCTGCCGCGCCCGGCCGAGCCGCTGCCTCCCCCCGCCGGACCTCCGCCGCGCGACGGAGGCCCCGGCCTAGAGTTCCGTCCGGCGGCGGACGCCGTCCGGCCCGGCCCCGCCGCACGCTGAGAGCACTAAGCCTCAGCGAAGGAGCGCCTCAATGAAATCCGGACTCAGGTCCCTGACCACACTGCTCGTCATCCTCGGCGTCGGCGACCTGGCCATGGTCCTGCCCATGCTCGCCGCTTATCACCGCACCGCAGGAACTCCGCCGATGCCGGCGATCGTGCTCGGCGCGGTCCTCGGCGTCGCGACGCTGGGCAGCGTCGTCGGCGTGCGACAGGGTCGCCGGTGGGCGTTCGTGACCTCGATCATCTGCCGGGCGCTCGATATTCTCAGCTCAGTTCTCGGCACCTTCAGCGGGCCCGGCGTCCTGTTCCACGTCGTCGGCGTTGCCTGCATAGCGCTCTCGGTGCCGGCGGTCGTGCTGCTGGTCCGGCTGGACCCGCGACGGGAGCTGCGACGGGCCGCGAGCGGAGCCTAGTTCGCGGCCGGTGCGGCCGGCCTGGTCCCGCCGGGCCGGCCGTCCCGGTACAGCTCGACGGTGCCGCCGGTGACGCGCGCCCCGAAGCCGGTCAGCAGCGTATGCGACGCGAGGTTGGTCGTATCGGCCTCGGCGGTTACCGCGGTCTCCCCGGCCGCCGCCAGCGGCGCGAGTGCCTGAGCGATCAGCGCCCGCGCGAGGCCGGCGCGCCGGTAACCGCGCAGCACGCCAACGCAGCCGAGCCGGCGGTAGCGCTGTGACCGCGAGCGGCCCCAGATCCGCGCCAGCCCGACGTAGTCGTCGCCGTCCAGCGCGACGCGGTAGGCCTGCGGGTCGAAGTCGGGCGAGTCATAGGTCTCCTCGCGGAACCACTGCGGGTCCGGCTGCCAGCCCTCAGCGCCGGGAATGTCAGCCCGGATCGCGCAGTCCAGCAGCATGAGCGGCTCGAGCTCGGTCTGGTCGGCGGTAATAATCCGGATGCCCGCCGGCACGGGCGCATCGACCAGGCTGACGGGAATCTCGTACTCGCTCTCGCGCCGTACCTCGGTGAACCCGCCGGCCGCCAGGGCCGCCAGCACATCGTGGTCGCGGGCATCGATCGTGGCGTAGCACCCGGTGTCGATCGCGCCGGCCAGCTGGGCGTATGCCTCGGGCTGGCAGCGGCCGAAGAACAGCCGGGCGCGCCCGTCGGGTGCGTGCCAGACGTTGAGCACGCCGGTGATCTGGTCGCCGGCCCACGCCAGCCAGCGCTCGCGGTCGGCCGCGTGGGAGTCAAGCCCGAGTTCGTCCTCGGGCCTGCCCAACCAGTGTGCGAGCTGAGCCGACTCTCCCGCGAACCTGGCTACCCGTATCGCCATGACGGCGACCGTAACACCGGACCCGCCGGACGATCGACGCATTTTCTGGCGGGCGGCGCGCCAGGCTACGCTGCCTGCGCTTGATCGGCCAGGGTCCGGACTTCCTGCGCGATCTCGGGCCAGACCTCGCGCGGCAGGTCGTGGCCGACGCCGGGCAGGATGACGAGCCTGGCCCCGTCGATCGCTGCGGCGGTATCGCGGCTCGCGGCCGGGCGCACCAGCGGGTCGGCGTCGCCGTGCAGCACCAGGACAGGCTTGGAAAGCTCAGAGAGTCTCGGGCCACTCCACTTCGCGCCCGCCTGCCGGCCCTGCGCGCCGACGTCGCGGACTCCGCTGCGCTGATCTCGCTCGACGCGCTCGCGCACTGCCGCCTCGTCGAACGGGTACGCGGGCGAGGCGACGGCCCGTGCGAGGGCGAGACCCAGGTCGATGTCGCCGTCCCGGCCCTCAGGAGCACGCAGCCGCGCGAGCCTGGCCACTGTCGCGAACCGCACGTAACGAGCAAGGGCGAGGACGCCGGCGTCGCTCGGCTGGGACGCCATCGACGTCATCGTGCGCACGCGATCAGGATGGCGGAGCGCCACGCGCTGGGCGACCAGCCCGCCCATCGACGCCCCGAACAGGTGCGCCGACGGCCAGCCGAGCGCGTCGAGGACGGCGATCGCGTCGTCGGTCAGGTCCTCGGCAGTGTAGGCGGCCGTCGTCCGGCCCAGCAGGGCCGCGATCGGACCGCCTGCAGGCGCGGCGTCGAAGTGGGTGGACTCCCCGGCGTCGCGCTGGTCATAGGCCACGACGTGAAACCCGCGGCGGACCAGTTCATCGGCAAACCCCTGCGGCCACCAGAACCGCGAGACGCCCATGCCCATGACCAGCAGCAGCGGCTCTCCCCCGGCGCCCCCGAGGTCCTCGAAGGCGATATTCACCCCGGCGTTGTGCGCGTATCGCGTCATCGGATTTCCTTCCGGCTAGTTCGCAAACAGTGTTCGCGAACTATGCTATCGCTATGCCCAGACTCCTGGCGAACCGGCCATGACCGGCAGGCCACCCAGGCGCAGCCGCGCGGAGATCACGGCGGCCGCGGTCGCCATCGCCGACCGCGACGGGATCGAGGCGGCCTCGATGCGGCAGGTGGCTGCCGCCCTCGGTACGGGGGCGGCGTCGCTGTACCGCTATGTCCAGACTCGCGAGGACCTGCTGGACCTGATGACCGACTCGATGGCCGCCGAGTACGTGCTCGGGCCGCCGACCGGCGACTGGATCGGCGACTTGGTCGACGTCGGCCAGCAGGCCCGCGAGATCATGCGCAGGCATCCCTGGCTCGCTGACCTGACAACCAGGCGCCCGGCGCTGGGGCCGCGCGGGCTGGCACTGCTGGAGCACGTGCTCGAGGTGCTCGCGGCGTGCCCGGCCAGCGCGGCCGCCAAGCTCGAATCGTTCGCCGTGCTGATGGCGATCACCGCGGTGTTCGTGCAGGCCGAGCTAGGCGGCGATGCCCCGGCTCAGCGCAGTGCTGCCTACCTTCAGGAAGCGCTGGCCTCCGGTGAGTACCCGCGCCTCGGTGAGCTCCTGGCGGATGCGGCCCCGCCGCCAGCCGATCCGCCGCCCAATCCGGCGGATCGGTTCGGCGAGATTCTCGCCCGCATCCTGGCCGGGCTGCTCAGCCCCGGTCCGGGATGACAAACCACGGGCCGCGTGTAAAGCTGATGCCATCGGCGCAGGAGGGCGCCGCCGGGTTCGCGGGCAGGACCTGAGTCCACCTCACCAGTTTCCGGGTCGAGCTTTCTCGGCAGGATCCTCTTCGCATCGCGCCCGAACGCGAGCCCGGGCGGCGAGGAGACATCATGTCCGAGCTACCCGACCGGCCCGATCTAGACCAGTTGCGGCGCCAGGCGCGGGAGTTGCTGCGTGCCGCGACCGCCGGTGAGCCTGAAGCTGCCGACAGGATTCGGGCCGTCTCCGAGCGAGTGACGCTCGCCGGGGCCCAGCTGGCCATTGCCCGCGACTACGGCTACCGAAGCTGGCCGGCCCTGAAGGCCGATGTGGAGCGCATCCGGTCGTCGGCATCATCATTGCCCACGGCGGAGCGGTCCGGAGAGCGCTGGTCTTTTGGCGGGGCCGGTCCGATCAGGACCTCCGCCGGCGTCCTGGTACCCGAGGCGCTGCTGGTCACGGCCGACGGTGCGCAGCTGCATGGGTCCCTGATGCCAGCGGATAGCGGCTCGCCGCAGGTGACCAGGCCGGTGCTCCTACCGGGAAGGCCCTTCGCACGGTGGGGCCGGCGCCGGCGCGCCAGGGCCAGCGCCAGGGTGATGGCTGAGGCAGTCGGCGACTGGGCTCGCAGCATCACAGTCGTCGACAGCAGGGAACGGGCTTACGCGTTGCGGGCCCACGGGATGTCGGGCCGCCGCGGCCCGGCCGGAGAACCGCAGGGCCCGATGTCCGTCCAGTTGGGGCTGGACCCGCGGCCAGGACGTGACGTCGGCTGGCTTGAGATCCGGGATGAGGAAGGGACAGCCACCAGGCTCGAGCCCTCGCCGCGATCGGTAGCTCGCGTGGGCCAGGTCATCCCGGTCCCGATGAGCCGGGCCGAGCGCACGCTGCTGGACCGGATGCGGTGGCTGGTCCAGCTTCGCCTGACCACCACCCGCGAGGTCACCGATGACATGGTCACCCGGAACTGCTCGGCTGCCCTGGCGAAGACGGCAGAGATCCAGCGAACCGGGGAGCTGGATCCCGGCAGCCAGCTGCCGGACCAGCTCGAGAAGGTGTGCGCCGTGCTGACCGGGCAGCGGCCGGCTACGAGCCTGCCGCCCCCCTGGTCCCGGATGCTGGCGGCAAGCGGCGCCGCCGACGGTCCGTCCCGCCACTGTGACCTGGCGATCACCCTGCCCGCTATCGCCGGCATCACCGTGCACGTCGACAGCCTGTTCTCCGGGCCTGAGTGCTGGCGGCTGTACCTGCGCGCGGTGCCAGGCTGGTGGGAGTACAGCGCGGACCGTCAACGGAAGTGGAGCCCCGTGACGGTGCTAGCCGAGGACGATCTTGGCAACAGTTACCTGAGCACATTCGGCGGCAGCAGCGGCGCGCCGGATCATGAAGACCTCAGCCTGGAGTTCCTTCCGCGCCTGGATCCGCTGGCGGGTGCCCTGACGCTGACGTTCCAGGGAGGAGGCGAGCAGCTTGCCGTTGCCCTGCCACTCACCACGACCGGGCGCTAGCCGGCGGGCTCCGCCACGGCCGGGGCGGTCGCCGCGGCCGCGCCCGGCAGAGCGACCAGCGCATAGCCTCCGGCCAGGACGAGCAGGCCGGCAACGGTGAAGATCGTGTCGATGGGACCCACGAGACCAGCGTCGTACTGAACAGGTATCCTCGGCCCGGCTCAGCCGCAGCCAGGATTCCTGGACGGCATCATCCGCTTCGGCGGCGGAGCCGAGCATCCGGCAGGCCAGGGCGTGCAGATGGCCGCGGTGCTCTTAGACGGCGAAGATGTGACGAGCGATCCAGTGCAATGACGCTCAGCCAGGCTGGGAGGAACGTTGTTTGAGACCGACCGTGACCGACTCCGCCCGGCACGGCTCCTTCAGGCTGAGCACGATTCCCTGCTGCCGATTCTCTCCAACACGCGCGCCGATGCATTCGATCGCCCCACCGCGTGTCCCGGATGGTCGGTGCGCGACGTGCTCGCCCACTGCGCGGCCGCCCTCAGCCGGGTGACTGAAGGCACGGTGCACGCCTTCACGCCTGAGCTCAACGAGATCGACGTGACCGAGCGGCGACGATGGGCCCTGGCGGACATCCTGTCCGAGCTTGCCCGCGGCTATCTGGAGGCGGGAAGCGGCATCGCCAAAGCCGGAGGAAAGCTGGATGTCCTAGCGCTCGGCGAGTGGATGCACGGTGGCGACGTCCGCGCTGCCCTCGGCGAGCAGCTCGCCTATGAAAGCGCCGGGTTCGACGACGCCTGCGTCCTGCTCAGCGACTGGACCCGACGCAGGGCGATCCCACTCGTCGAGGTGCGCCTCGACGACGCTACCCTCACGATCGGAGCGCCCAGGGCTGGCCGAGCCACGGCCACCCTGCGGACCGGCCGCTCTACGCTGATGAAGCTGGTCGCTGGACGGCAGACTGACCCTGCTGACTACCAACTGACCGGCGCACGGGCCAGCGAACTCATTGTGTTCTGAAGCCGAGCACCCTGCTCCCGACGGGATAACGAGGAGGTCACCGCGACCAGGGAAACAGGCCGCAGGCCCATTGCCTCGAATAGGCGGGTCCGGCATGACTACACGATTCTCAAGACTTACGAGGCCGGGATTGTGCTGGTCGGCAACGAGGTGAAGTCCCTGCGCGCCGGCCACGCGTCGCTGGTCGGAGCGTTCGTTCAGGAGCACGACGGCGAGCTGATGATCCACGGCCTGCACATCCCCGAGCACGCGTACGGCCGCCACGGCACCCGCGCTCTCTACCAGCCTCGGCGCACCCGCAAGCTGCTCATGCACCGCAGCGAGATTGACAAGATCATCGGGAGGCTGGGCGACGCCGGCATGAGCCTCGTGCCGCTGTCGCTGTACTTCCAGGACGGCTGGGCGAAGGTGGAGATCGCCCTGGCGCGCGGCCGGCGGTCCTTCGACAAGCGCCAGGCAATCGCGCAGCGAGATGCCGACCGGGAGATTGCCCGCGAGCTCAGCGATCGGCTACGCGGGCGGCGACGACGGGCTCGCAGGTCCAGCTGACGAGAACCTGGGCGCGGACTGGCTGAGGATGGCGGTCAGCGGTGTGGCCGACCAGAGGCTGCTCAGTTCATCAGCGATCACCGCGGTGAGTTCTGGCAGGTCAGTTGCCGCTGAGTCATGCATGGCCTCGGCAACGACGAGCACGGAGGCCGTCGAGTCCCCGACCGCCGACAGACCGCTTTGCCGGTTGGTCCATCGGCGGGCATGCACCTGCCTTGCCTGGTCGGCGAAGATCACCTCGCGGGGGTCGGGGTGCTCGGTCTGGCCAGTGAAGGTCAGGTAGTCCTCATCGCCATCGGCGTATCTCACTTCCAGAGGACCGTTGATCTTCGCGATGTCGAAGACGGCGACCGGAGTCGCGAAGGCCATCGACACGGCATTGCACACGTCGACGAGCGGGTGCACCTGCGGCAGGGCGCCGTCCTTTCGCAAGCGCCGAAGCAGTGCCTCCGACGCGCACCGGTACTGAGTCGGCTTGAGTCCCATCCGGGAGAAGGCACGCCGCCAGGCCCGGATCTCGGGCAGCTCGCTTTCGGCCGACCCCTCCAGGCGGGCGCAGGCGATGGCCGTGAATTTGTCTATGTGATCTCCGGCGGCCACGTCGGGGGTGATGCCGCCGGCGAACACGACCCCGGCCACGAGCTCCGGGAAGTCGAGCCAGATCTCACCGCGATGCTGGAAGTCCACGACACCACCTTGCCAGTCGGCGGCGGCTACTCGGCATCCGCGTCTGCCGGAGGGCTGCCTCGGCCGCCTGGGTTAGACACTTCACACGCCTGACATACGGCTGTATTTTCACGCCATGACGGGTGTCATCGACCTGGTGTCGCCGTCCTCCTATGCCCACGGCCATCCTGTCGGCCAGTACGCATGGCTGCGGGATAACGACCCCGTCCACTGGCACGAAGAGCCAGACGGACCCGGCTTCTGGGCAGTGACCCGGCACGAGGACGTCAAGGCCGTCGGCCGCAATGCCGCGCTTTTCTCCTCCTGCCCGACCATCATGATCGATGACGGCAGCGCGGCCGATCTTGGCGACCACGCGATGATGCTGATGATGGATCCGCCGCGGCATACGCAGTACCGCAAGCTTGTGTCGCCCCGGTTCTTGCGCAGTGCCGCGAGCCGGATGCGTCCCGGGATCGAGCGGCTGGCCGCCGAGATCGTTGACGGGGTTGCTGACCGGGACGAGTTCGACTTGGTCGAGGATGTCGCGGGCCTGCTCCCGTCGTACGTCATCGCAGAGATGCTCGGGATCCCGCGGCAGGACGGAGCTGAGCTTTACCGGCTGACCGAGACGGTCCACGCCGATCCCGCGAGCCAGCCCGAGGGCGCGGGGATGGCCGCCGTCATCGAGATGTTCAACTATGCGAGCGGCGTCTGGAATGAGAAGCGAGCACATCCAGGGGACGACCTCGCCTCCGCGCTTGTGACTGCAGATGTCGACGGCCACCGCCTCGATGAGATGGACTTCAGCCTCTTTTTCCTTCTGCTCATCGATGCTGGCGGCGACACGACGCGCAACCTGGTCGCCGGCGGGATGGACGCGCTCTTCAGCCACCCGGGCGAGCGAGAGCGACTGACTACCGACCTCGGGCTGCTTCCCACTGCCATCGAGGAGATGCTCCGCTGGACCAGCCCCGTTATCTACATGCGGCGGACGGCCACGGCCGACAGCGAGCTGGGCGGTCGGCGGATCGAGGCCGGGCAAAAGGTCGTCATGTACTACGGAGCGGCCAATCGCGATCCTCGCGCGTTTGACGAGCCGGAGCGTTTCGTCATCAGCCGGGTGCCTAACGACCACCTGGCCTTCGGCGGCGGAGGGCCGCACTTCTGCCTTGGATCGCACGTCGCCCGGGCCGAGATCGACGCCATGTTCCGGCAGCTCCTCACCCGGCTGCCCGACCTGCAGAAGATCGGCGAGACCCAGTGGCTGCCGTCCACGTTCATCTCCGGCCCTAAGCACATCCGGGTGTTGGCAGGCCGGGGGCTGGTGGGCCGGCTGGACCGGGTCTACGGTCGTGGAGAACAGTGATCTGCTGGCCTGTTCCCGCCCGTGGGGAGAGTCGATGCCGCTGTATATGTATCAGGCTTCCTATACCGCCAGGTCGATGGCGGATCAGCTGCAGGAGCCGCAGGACCCGGTGGAGGTGATCGAGCCGGCTCTGGCGGAGCTGGGGGCGAGGATCGTGGTGGCGGGTTTTCCGTTTGGCGAGTATGACGTGGTCGTGGTGTATGAAGCGGCTGACGATATGACCGCTGCCAGTGTCGCGATGGCGGTCGCGGCGGCGGGCGAGGTTAGGGCGGGCCGGACCACGCGGTTGCTGAGCGGGCAGGAGTGGCTGGAGTCGTTGCGCAAGCGCAAGGTTGTGACCAGCCGCAAACGCCAGTCCTACGACAGCCAGCCCTGATACCTCGAGCTCTTGAAGAGCCAGCAGGTCCGCCTGTCGCGGTCACAGGACGCGGGTCACAGCAGCGCGAACGGTGGCTGGGCTGCCTCCTCCTCGCTAAGGTGCAGCGGAAGTTCTACCCGGCCAGTGCGCGCGGCCAGATAAGCCGCGTAGATGAGCTCGAGTACCGCCCGGCCGTCGGCACCGGTCTCCTGAGGAGTCGCCTCGCCGAGGACGCAGCTGACGAAATGGTCCATCTCCTGCGGAATGCCTGAATGCCACAGCTCGTCGAAGATGGTGAACGTCCAGCCGCGGGTATCGGGTGCTTTCTCGACCGCATATCCGTAGCCGATGTCGCTGTAGGTCGACAGGGATGAGCCGCGCATCAGGTCGGCATAGGTGATTCCCCGGCTTCCGGCGATCTCGGCACGGTCGTCCATGCCGCCCGGCTTGGCCCAGCTCGCCTCCACCAGGCCCATCCGATTGCCCTCGAAGCGGATGGTCACGATTGCGTGGTCCTCTGCCCGCGTGCGAGCGCTGTGGACGAACGTGCCCACCTCGGCCGCCACTGTGCGGGCGGCGGGCTTGCCGAGTACCCACCGCGCGAACTCGATGCCGTGGCAGCCCATGTCCATCAGAACGCCGCCGCCGGACTGCTCCGGGTCCCAGAACCAGTCCGAGTGCGGGCCGTAGTGCTGCTCGGTCTGCCTGACCAGGTACACGTCGCCGAGCGCGCCCTCGTCAGCGAGTTCTTTCGCGCGGACGTACTTCGGCGCGAAGCAGATCTCCTCGGCGTACATCAGCAAGACCCCAGCAGCGGCGCACGCACTGATCATCTCGTCGGCCTCGCGCAGTGTCCGGGCGAGCGGCTTCTCGCAGATGACATGCTTGCCGGCCTGGGCCGCGGCGACAGTGATGTCTCGGTGGAGCGCGTTCGGCGCCGCGATGCACACCACGTCGATGTCAGGTCGGCCAGCCAGCTCGCGGAAGTCAGTGAGCGAGGCGGGAATCCCCCAGCGCGCGGCGAAGTCCGCTGCCTTTCCCGCCGACCGCGAGGCCACAGCGCGCACTGCGGCCTGCGGCAGCCGCGCGAAAGCCTCCGCATGCGCTCCGGCGATGAAGCCGCTGCCGACGATCCCGATTCCGACCTGGTCCGACGTCATGACCTGCCTCCGCCTGGTGGCATCACGCCACCGCATCGGACCCCGCGCGGAGCGGCCGACCGCAGCGGACCGGGTGACCCAGCCTCGCTCGGCCCGGACGGCACCCCGGCGCATGGGATCATATCGAATTGTGCGCAAAGACCTGCGGGGATCCGATGAGTACGCAGCGGTTACCGAGCACGTCCGGCGGCTGCATGAGCCAGCTTTCGGCAAACCGCATCATGTGCATGACCTCATCGCGACGTCCGACGCCAGCCGCATCGTGGTGACCGGATCTGTGTATGACGAACTCGACGGGCTGCCACGCACGGCCGTGTACGAGGTGCGGGACGGCGAACTGCAGGCGCTCACCTCCGGCGGCGGGTCAGCCAAGGCCGCCCGGCTATCTCCGGACGGGTCAACCCTGGCGTTCTTGTCGGACCGGGTCACGGCTGAGGTGTTCCAGCTCTACCTGCTAACCGACGGGCAGCTCGGCGAGGCCCGGCCAGCGCCAGGTGTCCCCGGCACAGTCGAGTACCTCGAGTGGTCACCGGACGGCTCGCGGATCCTGCTCGCCGTCGCCGGTCCGGGAGCCGAGATGGCCGACGCGCAGGGATCGGGAACGGTGGGAGCGGCCGAATCCGCGCTGCCGTCCTGGTACCCGCAGGTCGAGGCCGGGACGCCGGAGGATGCCTGGCGAAGCCTGTGGCTGTTCACCCCGGCCGCCGGCGACCTCACCAGGGTCTCGCCCGACGGGCTGAACGTCTGGGAGGCGGCTTGGTCCGGCCCCGG
>DAIOWC010000059.1:0-15252 GCA_036758685.1 Streptosporangiaceae bacterium
GCGGCGTGAACGGGATGTGCCCGGACGGCGCGTGCTGTCCCTGGCCGATGATCTCCTGCACCTGCTGCCGCACGGTATCCAAGCTGATCCCCAGGGACTCCAGCGCCTTCGCCCCGGTGCCTTCGCCCTCGCGGATGAAGCCGAGCAGGATGTGCTCGGTGCCTAGGTAGTTGTGACTGAGCGTCCTGGCTTCTTCTTGCGCCTCGACAACAGCCCGCCGCGCCCTGTCGGTGAACCTCTCGAACATGGTCCGCGCCGTCCTTCTCACCCTCATCCGGGCTCTGTCCGATGTCACCACGACCGGGCGAATGCTGTTACTGCGGCTGCACAAACTGTCAACGCGCCTGAGCAGCGGCGGTCTATCAGCTGTACCCTCGCCCGCAAACAGCACAGGGCCGCGCCGCGGGATAGCTCGCTACTTTTGCGAGCAGAATCTCGCCTGAGTTGTTCCTCGCATCGTCAGCCCTAACGAGGCAAGCCTGACTGGTCAGGGCGGCCTCACAGCCACGACGAAACCCGCGGCGCCACGCGATCCACGCATCCGGCACCATCCGTCCGCCTAAGCCGCCAACTGTGATCAGCACGGCCGGCACGGCCATGGCGATTGCCTGCTGTGTGCTGATTGCGTTCAGAGCCGACAGAATTACAGCGGCCGAGCTAAGGGCTATGCCCACTGATGTGGTCCAGGCCGCAAGTCGGGCTCGACGCCAGGCGCCGCCGGCCGGGCGCATCTGGTGCCAATGCCACTCGCCGTCCATATGCCCTCCGCCTTTGGAAGACCGCCAGTTCAACAGACAACCGGTCGCCAGCAGCCGCGGGGTCCAGACGGTAGCTAATTCGGACTATAGCGGTGCAGCATCTGACAACGTGGCGGTGACTCGCCGTTTGAGCGGATGTCGCGGAGTCAAATGGAGTAGGCGCGCGGTAAGGTCATCTCATTAATGTCCAATAGCATCTATAACTGCCTTAGCTAACTCTGGCCTTCTAAGCACCAAGAGCCGCAGCACTCCCACGCAGTTGCATTCGCCAGCGAAGCCACGCCGCGGCCGAGGGTGAGCCGAAGCTAAGGCCTGCCCTTGCCCCGACTACCAAAGACTGATCGCCACCGCATCCGCAGCGCTCCTGCCTTCAATCCGGCCTGGAAGCCCTGGCGTTCCGCTGTCTCCGGATCGGACGCCACCGCCGCGGTCATCCCGCCGACGGTCAGAACGGCGGCCGGCAGACCCAGCATCATCGCCTGCTTAACGCTGATGTCGCCGAGGGCGGAGGCGATAGCGGCCGCCAGCCCAGCGACAGCGCCCGCACCGGCAAACTGCAGCGCTCGCCTTGCTTTCCGTCCGTCGCGAATGTCCAAAGGCCCAAACTAGGCTGACTAGTAAATAGCTCCGCTGTTCCGACTCCCCGTGCTCCGATACATCAGTCGGCCGCAGCAGGTACTGGACTCTATACCGGCCACGAACGCTACTGCCGCGCAATGGCGGTTTTCATGGCAGACGGGTTTAAGTGATAACAGCTGTGAGGTTCCGGGCGCACTTAGGGGCGACCACCCCGGAGGCGTTGGCGAGCACGACGTCCACGTCGACACCGATGAGGAGGGCGGCGCGATTCACGGCATAATGGCACGAGTGCGCGTGCGTTGCACCGGGAGGTTCTGATGGGGGAACTAGATGACCCGGGTAATTCGGGTCACCGCCTGAAGCAGCCCAGCACGGGCCAGTGGCGATCGATCAGGTACGTGGGCGGTTCGTATCACATCCCGGTGCCACCGGGGACGCGCGCGGAGCCGAGCAAGGCCGAGCGCGAGCAGGAAGCGCGCGCCAAAGAGCGCGGCGACGCCCAGGTCGCCCGGCTGCACTTGGTGCGCCTGTTCAGCGTCGGGGTCGTCGTCGGCACCCTGGCCCTCGTAGCCGTGGTTGTCATGTTCGTTCTGGTATTGATCAGGCACTAAGAGCGCCGCGTCAGCTCGATCCGGCTGACGGACGGTGCCCGCACATCCGCGAAGCCAGGCGCAGCCGCACATTAAGTTGTGCCGTCTCGACTCAGCGAGAACTCGCCTGGAATCTGACGGAGCAGGTCGGCAACGGCAGCGTTCAGCGCGAGGACGGACGCCGTCACCTCGGTTATCTCACGGGCCGGAGCGGCGGCGACCAGGTGAGTAACGAGCTGGCGGCCGATCCCCTGCCGCTGCCACGCGTCTTCTACCAGCACTCCCAGTTCGGCGGAACTGCCGTCGCCGGCAACGAGGGAGGCTAGCCCACCGATTGTGCTGCCGGATGCGGATGCTGCCACCAGACTGGCGGACGGGTCGGCCAGCACGGCTTGCAGGTAGGAGGCCGGGATGGCTCGCACCGGCGCATGGAAGCGCGTCATTCTGGTTACCAGCGAGCAGCGTCCCCACATCGCGAGGATGTGCGGCAGGTCAGCGGGGGCCGGGTGCCTGAGCGCGACCGGAAAGGCGGCCCGCTCCTGGGTTCCCATGTTCGCCAGTGTCCGGCCAGCCGGCCGTTCCCGTCCGGCAGGAATCAGACGTCATCGTCGGGCGCATCCGCGAGCAGGTCAGCGGCAGATGAATACGCCCATGTGAGTGCTGGCCCGGAACGTGCCCTGGTCCTCGATGACCTGCTCGACCTTCGCGTTGACGTCGTCGAGCACCGCATCGAAGTCCAGCCGTTGCTTAGTCCAGGCAAGGCAGGGCTCGCGGAGGCTGGCGACATACGTGATGACCGGCTCCGCGCTGGGGATCGACAGCGACAGGTCGATGGTGTGCAGCGTGACGCTGGAGAATTCCCGGCCCAGCATGGCCGCACCCGTCTGCGTATTGAAACTGAGGGCAGGCATCGCCTGGGCCGGGCGGCCGAGCTGGCTCGAGATCGCGGCGCCGAGCAGGCTGTCAATCTCGGCTAGGTGGGCGGGGCTGTTGGTCGACGCCAGCACGGTTCCGCCTGGTCTCGTAATGCGGCGCAGTTCGCGGATCGCGGCCGGGATATCGGGGACGTGGTAGAGCATGTGCATGGCCAGGGCCACGTCAGCGGTCTCGTCAGCTAACGGGAGGAGTTGCGCGTCGGCCTGGACCAGGGACAGGCTGCCGGACTCGCGCAGCTCCTTAAGTGAGCGCAGCATCCCGGCCGACAGGTCAATGCCGATGGCGTGACGGCACCTGCCCTGCGGAACGATCTGGCGCAGATCGAACCCGTTCCCGCACCCCACATCAGCCACGACTTGCGTCCCGTCCCACGGGATCAACGAGGTGCGCCACCCCGGCTGCGCAGGGGTCTCGGCGTACGCATAGATGGACATGCGTGAGCGGAGGTGGCGGTCGTCGGCGTACGCGGAACCGGTAAGGAACCGCCGCCCGGTCGCAGGGTCGTTGTCGGACACGAGATCCAGCAAATCACAGCCGCGCAGAGTGGTGGGTACCCGCCCTTACCGCGCGACTCGCCCAGTCTGTGGCGACCTCGGGCGCAGAACAAAAACTGGCAGGTCCCCCGCGCTTCCCCCTCGAAGCGCAAGGAACCTGCCAGGTTCACCGGCTATGGAGTGGCCGCACTCGGCACGGCTAGGAGGAGCCGTTCATGATGAGGCACCAGGCGTCATCCGCATCGCTGAGCTTGATCTCCACCGCCTGCTCCTGGGGGCATGACCCGAGGTCCTGCCGGCAGAAAAACTCCCACCAGGCCCGCTTGCTGAGATGGAGTGCATGGGCATCCCTGACAGCGTCATGAAAGTCATCCCACGCGCTCTCCAGCGTTGCGCTCGTATGCGACGAATGCGCAATCATCTGGATGAGATCCGGTACATCTCCAGCCTGATCATCATTGATCGCGTGGTTTTCGAGCATGCGCCGTATCTGCCCACTCGTGAGCTGATCCAGGAAGTCAGGCTCGGTCCAGTCGTCGTCCGCCCAGGTCTCTTCGCCAGGTAAATCCGGCACTGCTGGCTCGCAATCCAGGCCAGGTAGCGGATCCTCCAGCGGCTGCTGGGTAAGCCAGCCGTTTTCTGTATAGCCCCAGCGTGGCGAGCGGTGTCGAGGCTGGTAGCCGGCCTTCCATCCAAGGACGCCAACCAGCCGGGTCATCAGGCTCCGCTCGGCCCCCGTGCCGGGTTGCCTTTCTGATACATCATCTGACCAGATATCCAGGACAGCCGACCCCCGTGGCCGGCTGTTCTCCCGGAGAGCTATACCCGAGGGCGAAGCGGCCTGATCCGCATTAGTGGCCATGGAACTGGTCGCCGTAATGCGGCACCCACGCGTGGTACTCGTCGGCAGGAATGTCGAGAATCGCGCGGATCTCGGCCTCCAGGTAACGGCGATGACCGCCGAGTGTCCGGATCGAGTTCAGTTTGCCGGTCTTAGCCCATCGTGTGACTGTCTTGGGGTCTACCCGGAACGCCGCTGCCACCTCCGCGGGAGTGAGCAGCAGGGCGGCGTGGTTTGCGGCTGGACCTGGAGTCATAATCGTTGTTCCTCTTCTCTTGGTTAGAGGGCCGAAAGGCCCGGGGGCTCGCCCGGCCAATGGTCCGGGCGGACCGTCTTGCATCGCCGTCAGGCTGCTGATCCGTCGGCGTCGTCGTACTCGCGGGTGATCGCAGCGACTGGGACGCGCAGGGCGTGCGCGATCCGGTGAATGGTGGCCGGCCGCGCGCTGCGCTTTTCTCTCTCGATATTCGAGAGCGCGGACTGGCTCATTCCGACCTTCCGGGCGAACTCCGGCTGATGCCAGCCATCCTTCTCACGAAGGCTCCGGATGGCTGCACCGTTCTGCCGGAGCCTTACCGGCAGCCGCCCTAAAGGCGCCCGGAGGGAGGTGGTGACCGTTTGTGTCGTGCTCATGAACAGATAACTTAAGGTCACGAGACAGTTGCCGCAACCGAAAGCTGGACACACATGGCCACCAAAGGCCAACTCCGGGACCGGAGCGGTATGCCCAGCAATAGCCAAGGCGCTCCCAAGCCCTAATCCATTGACTGCCGGCGCGGCCGGACAGGCCACTAGAGAGCCCCTTCACGGGCGCCTCCCTGATCCGGCGCGGGCGCAGCGTGCAACTCGCAACGTGAGGACATAACTGCTGGTAGTGAGCTTGTCACTGGCACAAGCAGGCTGGATAACAGGGAGTGCGCGGAGGTATCCGCTGCGTCGCCAGAGCCTGCATCCTGCAATCTCATCGACTCGTAACGAGCAATATCGGTCAAGCTGAATGTCAAGTCTTGATGTGGCAAGCTATGTCCAGACCGATCGGCAACCGGACCGGCGTGAACGGACCACGATGGACAGATATCCCAACGATGCTTGGCACCGCCTTGGCCGCCTGCTTGAGAGGCGCCGAGGCGAGCTTGGCTACGGGTACCGCCAGCGGGCCCGCTTCGTCATGGAACGCGGCGGCGGAATGATCTCCGTCAAGACCATCAGCCGGCTCGAGAAGGGCGAGCGGTGCTCCTACCCGGAGTCCACGGTCGGGACTGTTGAGTCGATGTACCAGTGGGCGCCGGGAAGCGTCGAGCGCGTCCTGATCGGAGGGGAGCCGAGCCCGCTCCTGCTCGCCCCGACGTCGGCCGGCAATGCCATCACTACCCGGGACGCACCGCCCACGACCGGAGAGCGGATAGCCAGCTGGGTCTACGTCCGCATGCGGCAGCGCGGCTACAGCGAGGGCGCGATCCACGACTTTCTCGATGCCGAAGGCCTGCCGCAGGAGCCCACGACCGTGTCGGCAGTCGGGCGGATAGCAGAGGCCACCGGTGCGACCGCCGCCGAGGTCCTGGCGCTGCTTGGCGTTGACGACCTCAACGCTCGCCAGTTCCCCCGACGGTCGGCCGACGAGATGATCGAGCCCGCCGTCGCTCACATCGTGCAGTTACAGGCGGCGGCGGCCTCGAGCGACTCGGATGCCGCGGCGCTACCTGAGGCTGCAGCGGCAAACACAGCAGTCATGAGTCCGCGGGCAACTCATCAGCCTGGCCAGCCGGACGTCCCACACGGCACTCGTGGTCAGATCGCCTGACATCCGGTACGAGTGAGCTATGACGGCGGCCTGACAGCCCCGCCGGAATCCTCGTCGCCACGCGATCCATGCGTCCCTGGGAACCATCCAGGCGATAAGACCGCTTAATGTCGTCAGAGTTGCTGCCAGGGCGGTAGCAATCGTCTGCTGAATGCTTAACACGTTTAGAGCCGACAAAATGATGGTTACTGAGCTCAGCGCGATGCCTAGCCCTATGCCCCATTCCGCCAGCTTCGCGCTACGCCACGACCGTACGGTGTGCACCGGCCGCGAGCGTGACCGAACGTACATGATGTTCGCGTCCCCTCTCAGAGCGAAGCTGCTTCGCATGCCACCACCGCCCGCTCGACCTGGCCTGACCTGGCGGAAGGTTATTTGACGCCATACTTACACGACACCCGAAATCGCCAGCGCCGACTCGCCGTGTGTTGTGGCGCGGTTAAGTGTAGTTTCCTACGAATAGCGGAGCGGTCGCGGCATCCTTCACAACTTGCATTTAACGGTCTTAGCGCAACTCCAGTACGCTAAGCATCATTAGCCACCACTCGTCCGTGCAATTTTCATTGGCCACTGGCGCGCCGGCGTTGTGCTCGAAGCACCAGCCAGCGACGCCGTCCTGAGGTGACCTCCGCGGACCGGAGATCGCCGTCGGCATGCTGGCTAAGATTGACCTGTGAGCAGCAGATCCGCGCCGGCGCAGCATCTGAGCGACCTCGCGCGGATGCGCCGGGTCCGCGACCGGATCGACCGGGAGTACGCCCAGCCGCTGGACGTCGAGGCCCTCGCTCGTGGTGTGCACATGTCCGCCGGGCACCTCAGCCGCGAGTTCCGGATCGCCTACGGCGAATCGCCGTACGGGTACCTGATGACGCGCCGGATCGAGCGCGCGATGGCGCTGCTGCGCCGTGGCGACCTCAGCGTGACCGATGTCTGCTTCGAGGTCGGCTGCTCGTCGCTGGGCACCTTCAGCACCAGGTTCACCGAGCTGGTCGGAATGCCGCCCAGCACGTACCGGCAGCGCGCGGCGCACGCAGCCGCGGGGCTGCCGTCGTGCGTCGAGAAACAGGTGACCAGGCCGATCAGGAATCGACGAGCGCCCGCCCGCGAGCCTGACCTAGCGTGAGCGTCATGGACATCACGATTCACCAGACGTTCCTCCCGCACATGGATCCGGAAGTGTCGCTGGCCTTTTACCGTGACTCTCTCGGCTTCGAGGTGCGGAGCGACGTCGGTCACGGCGGGATGCGCTGGATCACCGTCGGCCCCGCCAGTCAGCCCGGCATGTCCATCGTGCTGGCGCCGCCGGCCGCCTACCCCGGCATCACCGACGATGAGCGCCGCACAATCACCGAGATGATGGCGAAAGGGACTTACGCGATCATCGTCTTCGCCACCGGCGATCTGGATCACACGTTCGCCCAGCTGAAGGCCAGTGAGGCCGAGGTCGTCCAGGAGCCGATCGAGCAGCCGTACGGGATCCGCGACTGCGCCATCCGCGATCCCGCCGGCAACCTCATCCGCATCTTCGAGCAGCGCTGATCGGTCCCGCGTGCGGGGCACGAGCGGCCCGGTGGAGGTCGCCTCCGGCGAGCCGGCCCGCTGCCACGCATTGACAGCGCCGTAGACGGCCTGATACCTCCCGGTGTCGTGTCCTCGCATGGCTGACGAGCGTCACGCCCTACCACACCGCTCCGTTGCGCCAGTCGCACGTGAGCCCGCCGGTCACGTCCACCGGCATCCTGACTCGCAGGACGTAGATGAGACCGTCCCGTTCGGGGGTGGGCCTGATCCCGTCCGGGGTGAACGCCGACGACGGGCCCTCCCACAGCTGCCATCCGCGGGCGACATAGAGCCGGGCTCCGTCCGCGCTAGCGCGCAGTCCGCCGAGCTGATAGCCGGCCCGGACGATCCGCTCCAGCGCGGCCATGATGGTGCCGCCGTATCCGTGCCGCCGATGATCTGCGCGGACCGCGACGCCCTCGACGTAGCCGGTTCGCAGCGACTTGCCCGCGTGCAGCAGCCGCCGCTGGACGACGCTGCCGTGGCCGACCAGTTCGGCGCCAGCGAACAGCATCGCGTGCATGCCGCCGAGGGCGTTCTCGAAGGTGTCATCCGACACCACTCCGAAGCACTCGTCCATCAGCGCCCGGATCGCTGACCGGGTCGCGGCGTCCAGCTCGGCAGTATGCGCCACGCGCAGCTCGGCCACGGCAGGATTCCTCTCGGCGGCACCGCACGTGCACCGCCTAAACAATTAGCTCATTGAATCCGGAACGACGATGCTCGCATCCATGACTCACGACAGCGAATCCGGCACCGGCGTGGCCGACGACACGAGCACCGTGGCTGACGACCTGCCCGCGCGCCAGTTCGGCTGGTAGGACATGTTCGTCAGCCCGGAAGACGATCCGCGCGAGGCGGGAGAGCCGCCGGAAGGCGAGCGCGCGACGCTCGTGCGCCCGGCCAGCCCGAACGGCATGCCAAAGAGTGCGGGCGAGCTCCGGGTACGGCCTTGGGAGGTTGGTAGTCAAATGTGAGCACTCGTGTTTTACTAGCAACGTGAATCCCACTCGGCTTTTCGTCCTCGGCGCGCTGGCCAAGCACGGGCCCATGTACGGACATCAGCTACGGCGCGACGCCAGGCTCGACCGCACCGAGATGTGGTCGGAGGTCCGGCCTGGCTCCCTCTACGGCGCGCTGCACCGGATGGCGGCCGAAGGCCTGATCGAGCCCCTGCGGACCGAGCAGCAGGGCCAGCTGCCGGCCAGAACGGTCTATGGCATCACGCCCGAAGGGCTCCGCGAGCTGCAGGCCTTGCGGGCCGAGGCGCTGCAGGAGATCAGGCTGCAGCCAGACCCGGTCGATCTGGCCCTCGCCATGAGCGCCGAGCTGGACGAGGACACGATGCGGGGGTATCTCGAGGACCGGGTGCGAGCGCTGTCCGCGCAGGCGGCGGTGTTCGAGCATCAGCGCGAGCGATCGTGGCCCGATCAGACCGTGGCCGACGACCTCGTGGTCGAGCATGCCCGCCTGCGGATCCAGGCCGAGCTCAGCTGGCACCAGCTCGTGCTCGATCAGCTCGGCAAGCTTGCGGCGTCAAGCGCCGACCGGCAGGCGAGATCATGAGCGTCCGGCCGGTCCGGGTGATCGGTGATCCCGTGCTGCGCACGGCGAGCGATCCCGTTACCCGGTTCGACGGCCCGCTCGCCCGGCTCATCGACGACCTCATGGACACGGTGCAGGAACCGGGCCGGGCCGGGCTGGCCGCGTGTCAGATCGGCGTCGGCCTGACGGTGTTCTCCTACAACGTCGACGAGCAGATCGGCTACCTCATCAACCCGCGGATCGTCGAGCTCGACGGCAGCCAGGACGGGCTGGAGGGCTGCCTGTCGGTCCCCGGCATCTGGGCCGAGCGGACGCGGGCCGCGGTGGCCGTCGTGGAGGGCGTCAACCTGCGCGAGGAGCCCGTCGTGCTGACCGGAACGGGCGAGCTCGCGCGCTGCTTCCAGCACGAGACCGATCACCTCAGGGGCGAGCTGTACATCGATGGGCTGGCGAAGGACGAGCGGCGCCGGGTCATGCGGCAGCTGAACCGCGAGCAGGTCGCAGGCACCATCCGCGGTTAGTCCAGCGGCCTGCGGTACCGCACCTCGCGCAGCGTGAAGGTGCCCCGGTCGTCCGGCTTCTCGGCGCCGTCGGCCCGGAATCCGGCGGCCTCGTAGAAGCGGCGCGCCCGAGCGTTCGTGTCCAGCACCCAGAGCGTCGCCTGCTCGTATCCGGCGGCCGCGAGCCGGTCGAGCGCGCTCGCCATCAGCGCCCGGCCGCAGCCGGTGCTCCACGCCGCCGGGTCCAGGTAGATCGCCGCGACCTCCCCGGTCCGCTCCGGATCCTCGCCCTCATCGCGGGTCGGCCCGAAAGCCGCGAAACCAAGCAGCCGACCATCCTCCTCGGCGAGGAGCACATCGCTTCGCGTCCGGTCGACCCGGCCGGTGATCCGGACCCACAACCCGGCGCGCTCGGCGGTATCGAGTCCATCGAGGTACTCCTGCGGGATGAGGCCGCGATAGGCACCCCGCCAGGAGCGGACATGGACCTCGGCTATCCGGTCGGCATCCTCGACGTCGGCCGGGCGGATTTCCATCGCTCGGCTGCCCTACCAGCCCACTGGTATGCGGCGCCGGCCAGCGAAGCCGTGCGCGAGCTTGTGATACCAGCCCAGCTCGGTCTCGCCCTCCAGCCAGCACAGCAGGACGGGCTCGGCATCCAGCTCCGCCGGGAAGTCCAGCAGGAGCGGGGCGAAGCCCTTCAGGTCAAGTCCCTGCGCGGGGAACCAGCCAAGCACTTCGCTGAGCCTGGCCTGATAGCCCTTGGCCTCGGGCAGGCCCCCGAGCGGCGAGGGCTCCCCGGCCGCCAGAGATGTCTGCAGCTCTACCAGGCTGGCCCGCACTTCGATCAACTCCGCCGCATGGTCGAGCACGGCGGGCATGAGCTCGCGCGCCGCCGCCAGCGTAAATGCCCGATCCATAGGGGAAGCCTGCCCGACCGCGGCCAGCGGCGTCCAGCAGGCACAGGACTTCCGGCAAACCGGTCAGGCGTCGCGGCCAGCGCCCAGGCTGCCCACGATGAGCTCGGCGATCTGCGCGGCGTTCAGCGCGGCGCCCTTCCGCAGGTTGTCGCCGACGACGAACATCTCCATCGAGCGCGGGTCGTCCTGGCTCTGGCGGATCCGGCCGACCCAGGTCGGGTCGGTCCCGGCCGCATCGGCGGGCGTCGGGAACAGTCCCCGTGCCGGGTCGTCGACGACCTCGACGCCGGCGGCCTCGCGCAGCACCCGACGCGCGTCCTCCTGCGTCACGACCTGGTCAAAGACCGCATGCACCGCGAGAGAGTGCCCAACGATCACCGGGACGCGAACACAGGTGGCCGAGACCTTCAGGTCAGGCAGCCCGAGGATCTTGCGGGTCTCGTTGCGGATCTTGAGTTCCTCCGACGACCAGCCCTCGTCGCGCAGCGAGCCTGCCCACGGCACGACGTTCATTGCGAGGGGCGCTCCGAACAGAGCGGACTCAGGGATGACGGCCCGGATATCGCCAGGCCGCTGGCCGAGCGTCCGGTTCCCGCCAACCTTGCTGAGCTGGTCGTAGAGCGCATCGGTGCCCTCTTGCCCGGCGCCGGATGCAGCCTGGTAGGACGCGGCGATCAGCTCGCGCAGCCCGAACGCGCGATGCAGCGCGCCAAGGGCGACGATCACCGCCAGCGTGGTGCAGTTGGGCACGGAGATGATTCCGAGCGGCCGCTCGGCGGCAGCCTCCGGGTTCACTTCGGGCACGACCAGCGGCACCTGCGGGTCCATCCGGAACGCGCCGGACTTGTCGATCACGACGACGCCGCGCTCCGCGGCGACCGGCGCCCACTGCGCGGACACCGGATCGGGCACGTCGAACATCGCGAGGTCCACGCCGTCGAAGACGTCCGGGGTCAGCTCGCGCACGACCGCCTCTTCGCCGCGGACCGGGAGCCTGCGGCCCGCCGACCGCGCTGAGGCGATCAGCCGGATCTCGCCCCAGATATCGGCTCGCTCGGACACGACCTCGCGCATCACGGTGCCGACCGCGCCGGTCGCCCCCACGATTGCCAGCACCGGTCTGCGAGCGGCCGGACCGGCGCTCATCGGCCGGTCCCGCCGTACACGACGGCCTGCTCGGTATCGTCGCCAAGCCCGAACGCGGCGTGCACCGCTCCCACTGCAGCCTCCACATCATTCTGATCAACGACGACCGAGATCCGGATCTCCGAAGTGGAAATCATCTCGATGTTGACCCCGGAGTCCGCGAGCGCGCCGAAGAACGTCGCGCTGACGCCCGGGTGTGATCGCATCCCGGCACCGACGATCGAGACCTTGGCGATCCGGTCGTCATACAGCAGCTGCTCGAAGCCGACCTCGTCCTGGAGCTCGCGCAGCGCCGCCATGCCACCGTGGCCATCCTCGCGCGGCAGGGTGAACGAGATGTCGGTCCGGCCGGTGGCCGCCGCCGAGATGTTCTGCACGATCATGTCGATGTTGATCGACGCGTCGGCGATCGCGCGAAAGATCCGCGCCGCCTCGCCGACCTTGTCGGGCACTCCGACCAGGGTTATCTTCGCCTCTCCCCGGTCCTGGGCCACGCCGGTGATGATGGCCTGCTCCATGGCCTCGCCTTCCGTAGCGGCCGGCTCGCCGGCCAGCGACGTCGACTCAGTGACCCACGTGCCCTCCTTGTTGCTGAAGGAGGAGCGGACATGGATCGGCATCCTGTACCGCCGGGCGTACTCAACGCACCGCAGCATGAGTACCTTGGCGCCGCACGCGGCGATCTCCAGCATCTCCTCGTAAGAGATGCGCGGCAGCCTGCGGGCCGACGGCACGATCCTCGGGTCGGCGGTGAACACGCCGTCCACGTCGGTATAGATCTCGCAGTAGTCCGCCCCGAGGGCCGCGGCGAGGGCCACGGCCGTCGTATCCGTCGCCCCGCGGCCGAGCGTCGTGATGTCCTTGGTGGCCTGGGACACGCCCTGGAACCCGGCCACGATCGGGATCGCCCCGTCATCGAGCGCCGCCTGAATCCGGCCGGGCGTGATGGTGATGATCTTGGCCTTGCCGTGGGTGGAGTCGGTGATGACGCCCGCCTGGGAGCCGGTGAACGAACGCCCGTCCAGGCCGAGGTTCGCGATCGCCATGGCCAGCAGCGCCATCGAGATCCGCTCGCCGGCCGTCAGCAGCATGTCCAGTTCGCGGCCTGGCGGCAGCGGGCTTACCTGCTTGGCCAGGTCCAGGAGCTCGTCGGTCGTGTCCCCCATCGCCGAGACCACGACAACAACCGAGTGCCCCGCCTTCCTGGTGGCGACGATGCGCTGCGCAACCCGCTTGATGCCATCGGCGTCGGCGACCGAGGAGCCACCGTACTTCTGTACGACGAGGGCCACGGCGGTGGCTGCACCTCCCGGTCCGGCATCCGACTGGCTGAGGTACCGAGTCTACCGATTCCGCTGGTAGCTAACGCGCCGCCGGCTCCTCGGCCACGTCCAGCCGGGCATGCGCCACCACCGAGTGCAGCGCCCGCAAAGCGGCGCCCCCGTGGGTGCCCCAGTGGTTCACGTAGGAGTACTGCCACCACCACAGAGCCTCGACGACCCGGCCCGCCTCGTGATGCTTCAGGCCATGGATCAGGTCGGCGGCCACCGTGGCCAGGTCATCGGAGAGCCGGAACGGGGTCGGCAGGCTGTCGGCGTAGGGATCGAAAATGTCGACATACTCATCGAAACCGGCCAGCCTCTCGGCGAGTCCGGTCCGCAGCGCGTCGAGCGCCAGGTCCGGGTCGGCGCCGACGTCCGGCTCCCAGTTATTCGGCAGGATTATGTCCTTGCTCGCGCCGAGCTGCGCGCCGGCGAGCATCACCTGGGCGACTTCCAGCAGGAGCAGCGGCACGGTGTCATCGCCGCTCTCCCCGCGGGCGACCGCGGTCAGCCCGTCCAGGAAGTCCCTGGCGCTCTTCGCTATCCGGTCGGCCAGCGGACGCCAGTCCTCCGGCGTCGCTCCGGCACTGCCCGGCTCGTCAGACATCCAGCAGCCTCCGTCCCTCGAATGCCCTGCCCAGCGTGACCTCGTCGGCGTACTCGAGCTCACCACCTACCGGCAGTCCGCTCGCGGGCCTGGTGACCCGCACCCCCAGCGGTTTGATCATCCGAGCCAGGTAGGTGGCTGTCGCCTCGCCCTCGAGATTCGGATCGGTCGCGAGGATGATCTCGCTGATCGCCCCGTCAGCAAGCCTGGCCATCAGCTCCCGGATCCGGAGGTCTTCCGGTCCGACACCGTCGATCGGGCTGATCGCGCCACCGAGTACGTGGTAGCGCCCACGGAATTCGCGGATCTTCTCGATCGCGGCGACGTCCTTCGGCTCCTCGACGACGCAGATCACGGTCACGTCCCGGCGAGTATCCTTGCAGATCCGGCACTCGTCGTCCTCGGCGACGTTGCCGCACACGCGGCAGAATTTGACCTTCTCCGTGACCTCGACGAGCACCGCGGCCAGCCGGCGCAAGTCCGCTGGATCGGAGTTCAGCAGGTGAAACGCGATGCGCTGGGCGCCTTTCGGGCCCACTCCTGGCAGCTGGCCGAGTTCCTCGATCAGATCCTGAACGATGC
Source organism: Streptosporangiaceae bacterium (assembly GCA_036758685.1). Classification (GTDB taxonomy): domain Bacteria; phylum Actinomycetota; class Actinomycetes; order Streptosporangiales; family Streptosporangiaceae; genus JAJYUU01. The sequence goes on from DAIOWC010000059.1 coordinate 14,182, forward strand.
CCTCGTACACAGCCCGGCCCTAGTCCCGGCCGGCCGGCGGATCTCCGGCGCCAGCGTCCGGCTGGTCATCTTCGTCCTCGTCACCAGCGTCGTAGGCTCCCGCGGCCGGAGCGCCGGGCGGGCCCGACAGCCCCGCCAGGTCCGGCATGCCGGGCAGCCCGCCGCCGCCAAGCGCGGCGAACGGGGCCATCTTCTCCTCCTGCAGATCATCGACCGCACTGCAGGCGGCCCGGTAGGCCGCGAGCACGAGATCGGCGATCGACTGCGCGCTCTCGGCGACATCGGCCGGGTCGATGGCATCAGGCCGGACCGTGACATCGATGAGCTCGCCCTGGCCGTTCACGGTGACCGTGACGAGTCCGCCTCCGGCGGCACCGAGCACCTCGGCATCGGCAAGCTCCTGCTGCGCTTCCAGCAGCTGGCTCTGCATCGCCGTCGCCGCCGCGAAGAGCTGCTGCATATCGAACTGACCACCAGGCTCCACGCGACCCCCTTGCATTCGTCGTAAACCCGAGCCTACGGCTTGGGCGAATCATGGGCACACCCGCAGCCCAGCTGCCGCCGGGCGTCCGGCTAGGGCTCCCCGATTTCCTCGATGACCCGGCCTCCGAGCTCCCGCTCGATCAGGTCCATTCCGGTCAGCGCGTCTGGTGCGGCCGCGTCGCCAGGATCGGTGCCGTCGGCCGGGTCGGCTGGCGGGCGAGTCGGCCGGGCCCGCGGCGCGCGCTCGGGCGACGCTGACGGGGAGCCCGCGCGTTCCCGCCCGGCTGCTGGCGCCGCGTCCGGGACCGGAGCCGCCGGCGGAGCCGTCGTTCCCGCGTCCGAAGGTGTTTGCCCCACCGTCGTCGCGATGCGGGGGGTGATGCCGAACAACGCCGACAGCGCCTTGGTCAGGTCCTTGTCGTATCCGCCGGTCTGGAAGCCCTTGGCCACGCCGGCCCCGCTGAAGGCCAGCGTGAGCACGCCGTCCGCGAACGACTGCACGGTGGCGTTGCTGAGCTGTATCCAGGCGACGCGGCGTTCGCGCTGGACCGCCGCGAGCACTTCCGGCCAGCGCGCGCGCAGCGTGCT
>DAIOWC010000059.1:15352-27631 GCA_036758685.1 Streptosporangiaceae bacterium
CCGGGCGACCCGGCCGGGCGACGCTCGGGCCGGGCACGCGGCGCGGGGCTCGTGGCCTGCGGCTGCGCCGGCTCGGGCGGGCTGGCCGTGGCCGGAGCCGGCCCGGCCGAGATCCGTCGTTCCAGGCGATCAAGACGGTCGGCCAGGGCCCCGTTACCCGCGCTCGCGGGCGGCAGCAGCACCTGGCTGCACATCAGCTCGAGCAGCAGCCGCGGCGAGGTCGCGCCGCGCATCTCGACCAGTCCGGCGCTGATCACCTCGGCGGCCCTGGTCAGCTCGGCCGGCCCGAACTTGCCCGCCTGGATCTGCATCTGCTCGAGCCGGTCGGCTGGTGCCTCGATCAGCCCGGTAGAGCCGGCATCGGGCACCGCGAGCAGGATGATCAGGTCGCGGAGCCGGTCGAGCAGATCGGCGGCGAACCGGCGCGGGTCGTGCCCGGCCTCCACCACGTGATCAATCGCCCGGAACACGGCGGCACCGTCACCGGCGGAGAACGCCTCGATGACCTCGTCGAGCAGGCGGTCGTCGGTGTACCCGAGGAGCGAGATCGCGCGGTCATAGCGCAGGCCGCCCTCGTCGGAGCCGGCGATCAGCTGGTCGAGCACGGAGAGCGCGTCGCGGACCGAGCCCGCCCCGGCCCTGATCACGACCGGCAGCACGGCGGGCTCGTACGGCACGCCCTCGCTGTCGAGGATCTGCTCCAGGTGCTCCCTGAGCACGGCCGGCGGCACGAGCCGGAACGGATAGTGGTGAGTCCGGGACCGGATGGTCGCGATGACCTTCTCCGGCTCGGTGGTCGCGAAGACGAACTTGAGGTGCGGCGGAGGCTCCTCGACCAGCTTCAGCAGCGCATTGAAGCCCTCGCGGGTCACCATGTGCGCCTCGTCAATGATGTAGATCTTGAAGCGGCCGGACACCGGGGCATAGAAGGCCCGTTCCCGCAGGTCCCTGGCGTCGTCCACGCCGCCATGCGAGGCGGCGTCGATCTCGATGACATCGATGCTGCCGGGGCCGGCGGGCGCGAGCGCGACGCAGGACGCGCACTTGCCGCAGGGGTCGGGGGTCGGGCCCTGCTCGCAGTTCAGCGAGCGAGCCAGGATCCGCGCGCTCGAGGTCTTGCCGCAGCCGCGCGGGCCGCTGAACAGGTAGGCATGATGCACCCGCCCGCTGCGCAGCGCCTGGCGGAGCGGCTCGGTGACCTGGTCCTGGCCCTTGACCTCGGCGAAGCTGGCCGGGCGGTACCTGCGGTAGAGCGCCAGCGGCGCGGCGGGAAGGCCCGACCGCGGGGCGTCCGCTGGGTCAGGGGTTTGACCGGGACTGGGGGCGTCGCCTGCCATGACCACATCCTCGCCAGGAAGGTAAAGGACCCCCCGCACACCCGACAGGGCCCGCGTACCCTTGCTGCCTTCCGGCCCTGGGGGAGTTGGCGGGATGAGCGCCGTGCGAGGGGTCTGGCAGCCAGTCTAGCCAAGACCGCTGACGGCGCTGACCGTTCCCGGCCAGGCGGCGCCGACCGGGGGATTCGCCGGTTCCGGCCGGAGTTACCCGGATTCGGCCGCCAAGCCTCCCCACCTGGGCGCGGCCATGTCCTACCAGTCTGTAGGCTTGCCGACGGAGGATTCGCCTAGTGGCCTAGGGCGCACGCTTGGAAAGCGTGTTGGGGGCAACCCCTCAAGAGTTCGAATCTCTTATCCTCCGCCACGCTGACCTGAGCAAAGGTGGCCGTCGGCTCCTCACGCACGCTCGGAGTCGGCGCGCATGGTCTCACTTCTGAGTCTCAGTTTGGCCGCGGCGCACGTAGCCGAGTCGTGCGCCTCCCAGTTCACCGCGAAACGGGAGTGCCCAATTTCGATCGCGGTGCGGGGTTAGGCGTCGGCCCGGGCGAGCCCATAGCTCGGGCCGAGGGCTGGCTACTCGAAGTGGATGGTCTCCGGGTTGACGGCCTTGCCGAGGTGGGGGGCAGTGTAGAAGTCGTTAGCCGGGCCTTCGGCGATGGTGATGGAGTAAGAGTGCTTCTTGCCCTTCCTGATGCCGCGCGGGTCGGTGATTGCGCAGACGAAGTCCTTGCCGCGGGCGTACCAGGAGCAGTAGACGGTGGCTGCCCTGATTCCCGGCCCGGCCAGAGTGGCCCGGAGTTCCTTCGCGGCGGCAATGACGGCGGCGATGGATGCGGGGATGGCCCCGCCGGATGCGGTGGCGAGCCTGACGCGAACGATGATGCGCTTGGCGGAGACCCTGACCGTGCTGCCGGGCCTTGGCGTGATGAAGCCGGTGATGCGGAAGGCCAGTGTTGTTGCGTTCGCACAGCTCTGGTCGTGGCTGGCGGCGCGGGTCCCGTCCGGGCAGATCGCGTTCGTCCAGGTGACCGCGTCAAAATCGGCGCTATACAGGTCAGCCCCGACCAGGTCGGCGCTGGTGAAGTCAGCGCCGAAGAAGAACGCGCCGCTGAGATTGGCACCGGTCAGGTTCGCGCCGTGGAAGGTGCTGCTGCTGAACTCGGCCGCGGCCATATCGGTCTCGGAAAGATTGACGCCGTTCAGGTTGTCGTTATCCAGGAACACCGATGGTCCGATGAGCCACCCGGATCGCAATACCCAGTCTCGCGGGAGCGAGGCCGGGCTGCCGGTGACGCCGCCGCCAGACCTGATGGTGTAGAGCGAGGCGCTGCCCAGGACTGTTCCGGTGACATCGACATCGGCGATCTGAGCCCCGTCCAGGTCCGCCCCGGCAGCGTTGGTGCGCGACAGGTTGGTGCCAGTCAGGATGGCGCCCTCCAGGTCAGCGTCGGCTAGGTCCAGGCCCGACAGGTCCATCCCGGAAAAGTCCGTGTAGAAGAGCCAGGCCTTCGGGCCGAAGAGATAGCCGTCGCGAAGCGTCCAGTCCAGCGGAAGCGCCTCCGGCGTCCCAGTGATCGACCCGCTCGTGATCTGCGCCAGGCTCGCGCCCGCCAGGTTGGTGCCCGAAAGGGTCGCCGACGCCACCCCGGCGTAGGCCAGGTCGGCGCTGGCCAGGCTGGCGTCAGTCAAGTTGGCTTCGTCGAGATTGGTCCACTGCAGGTCCGCGTGCGCCAGGTCCACGCCCGTCAGGTCCGCGCCGACAAGCTGCGCATTAGGCCCGATGAGGTAGCCGTCTTTGAGCAGCCAGTCGGCCGGCAGCGCGGCCGGGGTTCCGGTCAGCCCGCCGCTGCTCACGCCGCCCAGGCTCGCGCCCTTCAGGGTGGCGCCGGCAATGTTCGCACCGGCCAGGTTCCCGTCGATCGCGGTGTCGCTGAGGTTGGCGCCGGCCAGGTCGGCGTCCACGAACGTCGCGGCCTGGAACGAGATCTCGGCGAGGTCGGCGCCCGCGAGGTCGGCGTTGTCCAGGTCAACATCCGGGCCGAGGAGATAGCCGTCGACCAGCGATGCCTGGTTGTAGCCGGGGTCAGGCAAGCTGGCGGGCGTGCCCGTGATGCCGCCCGACGACACGCCACCGATGAAGTCGATGCCGCTCATCGTGGTGCCGACCAGATTGACGTCGGCCATCTGCGCGTCCTCGATGACCGCGTCCTGCAGGCTGGCGGCCTCGAGGTTCGCGCTCTGCAGGTTGGCGGCCTCGAGGTTAGCCCTGGCCAGGTCGGCGCCGGCGAGATCAGCCCCGGCGAGATCAGCCCCGAGGAGGTCGCACCCGCTCCAGTTCACGTTCGGTCCCGGCGCCGGCGTCACCGCCCCGGTGCCACGGGCCACCTTCGGGCACGTGGCCGCGCTGGCCGCCCCCGCTGAAAGCGCAACTGTTCCTGCCGCCAGCACGGTCGCGACCGCGATGCCAAACGCAAATGTCCGAAGGGATTTCATCGATTCGCTCCCCGTCAGAATTCCCTAACGGGAACATAATGCCAAAACCGGTAACAAATCAATGACTATTCGGCCCCTGCCTCATCCGCCATCCTGCACGGTCCCGCGAGCGGCAGGAGATCTACCGTCATGGGAGACAGCCAGACCTTCTGGGGCAAGGACGGCGGCGAGTGCTGGGCCGAGGTGGACGCAGCATTGGACACGCGGGCCGAGGAGACACAGTGCTGCGACGGCCCGGCTCCCGCGCCGACGGGAGAGCGAGACCGATAAGCCTCTTGTCCGATGGCGTCAGCACGCGGCAAGACTTGCTGCGGCCATCCTTGGCTGGTCACGCCTGGGGCAGTCTCAGTTTTAGTCTCATTCACTTACGTCCGGACCGTTCACCAACGGTCGCGCGGAGGGCATTGGCGCAGGTCACGGACAGTGGAGAACTCCGGTGAACGGACATCAGCAGTGTTGGAAAGCGTGTTGGGGCAACCCCTCAAGAGTTCGAATCTCTTATCCTCCGCCACGCCTGACCTGGGGAAACGTCTCCCTTGGCTTGCGCTGCTCCTTGGCATCCTGCGCGCTCAGTCTCATTTCTTAGTCTCAGTCGCGCTGTCAGAATTGGTGCTCAGCCGGGCTGAACGGCCGGGTTCACATCGCCCGCCGCCGCGGACGTACTGGTGGTACGCCACCGCGACGACGGGGCTGAAGATCACCGCGCACCACGCAGCATTCCGCACGGTGGATTCAGCGTCACCGGGACAGCCACGCTCAACCTTGGCGGCCCCTTCGCGCGTGCACTGACAGAGGGGCCGTCAAACCCAACGTTCCAGATGACCGTCGTGCGGGAACCTGAAGCCATCAGGATCGGCCGGCAAGCGGCGCCGCTGCGCGCGCCAGGCGTGTTCTGCCTGCGCGTCAGTGCCAGCTTTCAGGCGCGAGTCCCGTCAGGTGGTCTTCCCCCCGGGCGGGCACTCGGCCAGGCCCTGGCCTTGTGGCTCCGCCTCTGTGCGCCTGCCGTGCCTGTACGGCGAGGTCAGCGCAGCGACACCGGCCCGGAGGCGTCGATGACTACCTGGAACGCTGCTAGTGGCTTGGACTGGGAGCACCTGCCGCCGGACTTAGCCCCGACGGCGTGTACGTGCCGTGCTGCCTCACGAGGAGCAGGCACGTCTTCGGGTCAAAGCTCTGCGGGCCCTTGCCGGGACCGTGCGTGATCTGGAACGAGCCGTTGGCGAACTTGATCGTATCGACCTTGGCTCCCGACAGATCCACTCCGTGCCCGGTGAACAACCCGTACGCGATGACGGCGTACCTGTTCTGCGAGGTGGAGATGAGCTGTACGTGCTCGGTGCCGGACCGGGCCGGGCTCGCGCTGGCGGCAGCCAGGCCGGCTCCGCTGACTGTCGCCGCCATGATCGCTCCGATGGCGATCGTCGTAATCCTGCGCATGGTGTGTCCTCCTTGGTCGCGAGGACTTCGTCCACAGCGTCGGGCAGGAGCAGCCAGGTCAGCATCACGGGAAACCGTGATTGTTAATCGTTGCCTCGGCCGGCCAGTGCCGCGGGCAGCTGGCGGCGGGAGCGGATGCCGAGCTTGGCATAGACATGCTGGAGGTGGGTTTCGACCGTGTTCACCGACACGTACAGCGCGGCCGCGATCTCGGCGTTGGATGCGCTCGAGGCCGCCAGCGCCGCGATCCGCTGCTCCGCCGCGGTCAGCCGGTCCGCGTCCGGCTTCTCACGCCGTCGGCCGCCGGCCACCCGCAGTTCCTCGTTCGCCTGGCCAGCCAGCCACAATGCCCCCGTAGATTCCGCAAGCTCCGCGGCCCGCGCGAGCAGCGGCCGGGCCCGCTGGAGCTGTCCGGACCGGCGCAGGAACCGGCCGTACTCCAGTTGTGTCTGCAGCCATTCCAGCGGCAGGTCCACCTTGTCGTGCAGGGCGATGGCCTGCTGGAACAAGCCGTCGGCCGCCGCCTGGTCGCCCGCGGCCTCGGCCAGCAGCGCCCGGCCGTGGGCGGCGGCGATCCGCGGCCAGATGCACGGCAGGCGCGCCGCCCCGTCGTCCAGCCAGCCGAGCAGCCGCTCCGCGTCCTCGCGGCGGCCCGCGCCGAGATACGCGGTGATTCCGTGCCGTGCCCACGGCACCTCGCACGGCTCGCGCAGCCCGACCCGCGCCGAAACCGTCTCGATCCCCTCGTACAGCTCGCACGCCTCGGCCAGGCGCCCCTCCGCCAGGCACCGCCAGCCACGTCCGAAATCCAGGTGCAGCGATGGCTGCCATGCGCCGAGCGCGGCCACCATAGCCTCGGCCCGGCTGGCCGACTCAGCGCTCTCGGCTAGACGGCCCGTCAGCAAGCACAAGTTTGCGCGGTCGACCGCGTTGTACGGGCCGACCAGCGGTACCAGGTCGATGAGTTTGGCGCACCGCTCGACGAGGGCAGCGGCCTCGTCTAGCCGCAGCATGCGCAGCAGCGTGCCGAAGTATCCGAACAAGGCCACGGCTTCCTCGTCAACGCTGCCCAACTGCTCGGTTATCCGCAGCCGGAGCTGGAAGAAATGCTCGGACTCGGCGAGGCGATCTGTGTGCTTGGCGATCGTGGCGAAGCTATGTATAGCCCCGCTGACCACGGCCAGGACGCGGCCTGATGCCGTGGTGCACGCGCGCTCGGCGGCGGAAGCCGCCATTCGCGCCGCCTCCAGGCCGCTGGGATCACCCGAGTACAGGGCCGCCAGCGCCCAGCCGGCCTCGGCGCTCCATCCCCATGAATCGTTACAGGTTCGCGCGATCGCTCGGGCTCGGCCGAGCACCTGCAACGCCGCGGGCGGGCCAGCAAGGAACAAAGCTACCCGGGTGTAGTGCATCAGCGTCTCGATCGCGACCTCGGGCGCGACAGCTTCGGTCAAGTCGACGCACTCGTCGACCCGGCGGGCTGCGGCCTCAAACGCTCCGAGGTACACGTGCGCCCGTGCCAGCGCTTGCAGCATCCTGGCCCTGATGATCACCGGCACCTCAGGCAGGCGCTGGATGCGCTCGCAAACGCCGACCGCGTCGGCCGGGCGCCCGCTTGTGGCCATTGCTTCCGCGAGATCGCACAACAGCTCAGCGCTCGCGTTGTCGCCGGCCAGGGCGACCGCGGACTCAAGGACACTCATCGCGCTTGCGGCCGCGCCGTTGTCTCGCGCGGCCCGGCCGACTCGCTCGAGGACGGCGATCGCGGCCTGGTCGCCGGCCAGGTCGGCCTTGATAGCGTGCTCGACGGCCTCCTCTTCAAGTCCTCGTTCGGTTAGCAGCGCGAAGGCGCGCGCATGCAGCCTGGTGCGGACGGAGCCGCCCAGATCGTCGTAGAGAGCCTGGCGGAGCAGCGGGTGGGTGAACTCGGTCTTGCCTGGCTGACTCGGCTGGACCAGGCCGCCGCGCTCAAGCGCGTCGAATGCTTCGTCGCCCTCGCGCTGGCCGACGTCAGCGAGGCGCACGGCCAGGTCGGGACGGAAATGTGCGCCGAACACCGCTCCCGCCCTGGCGCAGGCCATCCCGGCCGCGGGAAGCCCGGTGAAGCGGCCGAGCAACAGCCGGTCGTGGATGCCGCGCATCTCGCCCGCTTCGGCACGGGGGATCTCCTCGCCGCGGGCGACGGCCAGCGCGACCTGCTCGAGCAGAAGCGGGTTGCCCGCACACAGGTCGCTGGCGCGATCGACCTCGGCATCGTCGAGCCGCCTGCGGGCATGCTCGGCCAGTAAGACAGCCGTGGCGCTCCTGGTCAGCGGTTCGAGACGTTCGATCGACGCGTAACCATCGTGGGCAAGTGCCTCTGCGGCCAGCCGGGCCGAGGCGGGCCAGGGCCGCAGCGTCGCGATCACCGCCACCGGCAGCGGGGCGATGCGGCGGCAGAGGAACGACAGCAGCGCCAAAGAGTCCGCGTCGGACCAGTGCACGTCATCGAGAGCAAGCAGCGCGGGCTGCGGCGCGGAGCGTTCCAGCCAGCGCCGCGCCGCGTAGAACCTGGCTGCCCGCCGGTCCGGCCCGGGAGGCTCATGGCCCAGCCCGTCCAGCACATCGCCGCCTAGGGCAGACAGCGCCTGGGAAATCAGGCCGAATGGCAGCGCGGTCTCCATCGCGTCGCCCCTGGCCAGGCCGATTGAGAAGTCGTCCTTGGCATTCCGGCACGCGCTGTCGAGGGCAGACGTCTTGCCCAGCCCTGGCTCGGCAAGGACGAACAGCGTACCGCCCTGCCCGGCACTGGCCTGACCGAGCAAACGCGCGGCGGCGTCCATTGTGCCCTCGCGCTCCAGCAGGCCCGCAGCGGTTGCTGCCATGGCACCTCCTGCCGGGGGAGCAGCGGTTGGCTTAATTATCACGGTTTTCCGCGATGCTGCCAGGCGGCGATGATTCCTACGGTCAGCGTATGGACACTCCGATTGGCTTTCTGGACTGCCCGGCCTGGCTGGACGCACATGGCGCCTCCCGGTGCGGGCTCCCGGCCGAGGTACGGTTCCGCTACACCGCGACATCGACAGACGGGCCTGTTAACTGCGCGATGATCCGGTGCCCAGTCGGGCACTGGTTCAACGCGCCCACGGAGGTCCTCTCGCCGGAGAATGTCATTACGCGCACTTGCGAGGAGACGCGATGAACATTTCTTGGCGCTCGATGCTGCAGGATTTAGTTCTGGGCGGAGCCTTCGACCGGCCGCTCGTCCTGTCGGCCCATCACACAAATCGGCACGATGTAGAGCTCACCGCGTACTGGGAGCTGACGGTGCCCGGGCCGGCCGGGGTGACCGCCGCGTGACCGGGCAGCTGAGCCCGGGGGTCCGGCAGATCGCCGCGCGGTTTGCTGAGCTCGCGTGCCCGCCTCGGGTACTCGAAAAAGGCCGGGTCGAGGGGCTGCTCGGTGAATTCGAGGCGATGCTCGGCGCGCTGCCGCCTGCGGCGCGGCGACTGGTCCAGCTGGTGCTGGTTCTGTTCAACCAGTCCGCCCGCCTCTACCCTCACGCGCGCGGCCGCCGCTTCACCCACCTGCGCGGCCGCGCGGCGGAAGCCTACCTCCGTGCGGCTCTCGCCCGCTCGGGAGCACTGCAGCGCGTCAAGAGCCTGATCATCATGTGCTACTACGAACTGCCCACAGTCAAGGATGACCTCGGCTACGCGCCTGACGCCTACATCGCAGCCGTGTCGCGACGCCGACTCGACTCCTACGGAACGCAGATCCGCGCCGCCGGAGTGCCGACACCAGGCCGGCCCGCGGGTCTTGTCGCACAGGACGATGTGACCTCCGACCTGCGGGTGGACTGCGGCGTTTTGATCATCGGCTCGGGCGCGGGCGGCGCCACGATGGCGGCGGAACTCGCTGAGGAAGGTGTGGACGTCGTCGTGATCGAGGAGGGCGGATACCACCCCACCGAATCGTTCACCGCCGCAGCCGGGCGCGCGGCCCGGACCCTGTACCGGGACGGCGGCGCGGAGATCGCCTGGGGCCGGCCGCCGGTGCTCTTCTCGCAGGGCCGCTGCGTCGGCGGCTCGACCGTGGTCAACGGCGGAATGTCGTGGCGAACCCCAGCCCATGTGCTTCAGCGGTGGGGCCGCGAGGAAGGCGTCACCGGAGTCACCGAACGGGACATGGAGCCGTACTTCGCTCTCGTCGAGAAGAGGATCTCGGTCGCGCTTCAGGACCCGGAGACGATCGGCGCTGATATGCGGCTGCTCAAAGCCGGAGCGGACGCCAAAGGCTGGAAGATCATCCCGAACCTTCGCAATCAGCTGCACTGCGCTGGCAGCAATAACTGCACGAACGGCTGCCCGACCGGGGCGAAGCAGTCGATGCTGGTCACCGCCATCCCGCGGGCGTTGCGCGGTGGTGCCCGTCTGTACGCGGGCTGCCGGGCAGAACGGATCACCACATCGGGCGGCGCGGTCACCGGTGTCGAGTGCCGGATCTTGCGGCCAGGCGGCCAGCCGGGACCTCGGCTAACGGTCCGGTCGCGGGTCGTCGTCGTCGCGGGCGGCGCGGTGCAGACGCCTGCCCTGATAGCCCGTTCCGGGATCCGGTCAGCATCCGGCCTGCTCGGCCGGAACCTGAGCTTGCACCCGAACGCGAAGGTGATCGCGTTCTTCGACGAGGAAGTCCGCGGCTGGCAAGGCGTCCATCAGGCCTACCAGGTCCGCCAGTTCGCCAAGGCCGGCATCATGCTGACCGCGGTGAACCTGGCACCATCCCTGATCGCAATGACCCTGCCCTGGTACGGCGGCGAACTCGGCAATGTCATGAATGATTACAACCACATGGTGACCGCCGGCTGCCTGATCGAGGACACCGGAACCGGGCGGGTCCGGCACCTTCCGGGGCTCGGCGCGCACGTCACGTACCAGATCAACGACAAGGACGCAGCACGCGTGCTGCGCGGTGTCGGCCTCATCGCCGAGCTGATGTTGGCGGCGGGCGCGATGCGGGTCCTGCTGCCGCTCGCCGGCGCGCCGGAGGTGCGCGACCCGGCCGGGCTGCGCGACCTGCTCGCGGCGCCGGCGGATGCCAGGTCGCTTGAGCTGTTCACCGTGCACCTGATGGGGACGGCCCGGATGAGCGAAGATCCTCGACGCGGCGTGACCGACAGCTACGGCGCTTTCCACGGGGTGCGCGGCCTGTTCGTCGCGGACGCCAGCCTGTTCCCGGGCCCGGTGGGCGTCAACCCGATGGAGACGATCCTGGCGATAGCGACCCGCAACGCCAGGCGCCTGATCGAGAACCGGCGTCAGCACGAAATCTAGAAACGAGCGAACCATGACCATGCCATCTGAACGGTTCATCGACCTGGCCACCCGGCACGGACGCGACCTGGACGCCGTCTTCGAGTCTGGCACCCTGCCGGACGTCGCCGCGCTCACCGGATATGAGTTCCGCGGCTACAACCAGCCCCGCGCGCTTGCAATGCTCGGCATCCGCAAGTTCATCAAGGCCTTCTTCCGGGCCGGCGACGGGCGGGTGCTCGGCTGCAACACACCCGTCGCACAGAACGGCCTGCAGGGCGAGTGGCTGGCCAAGCCGAGCGATGACCAGCCGAAACGCTACGCGTTTTTCCTCGTCGAGCCGGGTGACCCCGCTGCTGGCGGCGAGCGCGGACGAGCGACTCTGCTCGACTACGGGCGCGGCGACAATAGGGCGTACGACCCCTCCAGGCTGCTCCGCGACTACCTGGTCCGGATCGAGCCAGGCTCCGATGATCTGCTGCTCGGCAAGGCGCAGATGGTTGTCGCCGGGCGACGGCCCTGGCACAGCTACTTCGTGATCGAGCGCCTCCGGCCGCTCCGCGACAGCGAAGCGCTTGCGGCCAGGGCAGACCCGAAGCCCCGCCGGAGGCAAAAGGAAACCACACTATGACAGCGGACGGACGTCGAGATGGAGACGGCACGAATCACAGCTCAGCTCACCTCACCTCACCTCAGCCGTAGTCTCGGCTCTAGTCTCACTCGCCCCGGTCCGGCATCGTTCACGGTCGGCCGCGCGCTACGCATGGGCGCAGGTCACGGAGGTGGCGGACCTGGGTGAACGGATATCAGCAGTGTTGGAAAGGGTTTGGGGGCAACCCCTCAAGAGTTCGAATCTCTTATCCTCCGCCATCGTGACCTGCGTGAACGTCGATCTCCATTGCTAACGCGCAAGCATCTAGTCAGCGCCTAGTCTCATTTCTCAGTCTCACCAGAGGGCTCCGACGACTGATTCTGACGCCTAAATGGCCAGTCATCACTGCATGTTTGGCCTGGTCACAGCGTCAGTGGAAAGTCGTGAACGGGAAGGCGCACGCCGCCGAAGCGTGCGGCTTGAACTCGGACACCATCCAGGATGGCAGGTGTGTGCTGAGGGTTTGAATAGGTCAGTGACGTCTTGGCCAGCGAGCAAGCGCCATGGGAGTTGCGGCCGGTACAGCTCGCGGAGACTCGGCAGCACGAGAAAGTAGCCGTGACTCGGGTCAGGAGCCAGGTCCGCGACGGGTCCAGGCCGCCAGCTCGGTTCGGTTACTGAGCTGGAGCTTTGCCAGCATGTTGCGCATGTGCCCCTCGACGGTCCGCTCGGAGAGCACGAGCTGGTCAGCGATGGCCCTGTTGGTAAGTCCGGCGCTGACCAGTTCGGCTATCTCCCGTTCCCTCCCCGTGAGGGGATCACCGACCCTGAGGTCGTGCTCCAGCACTTGGGTGAGCTGTCTAGCCCGGCTGGCCGGACCTGGCATGTCGAGACGATCCGCCTCGAGGGCAGCGTGCCGGGCAAGATCCAGGGCTTGCGGCAGGTCGCGGCGGGACGACCGCGCCTGCAGTACGTCAGCCCAGTCCAGGCGGGCAAGCGCCACGAATGGCCGGGCGCCGATGCGGGCGTTGATGGTGACGGCGTTCTGGTAGTGACCGAGCGCCTCACCGGTGCGGCCAAGCATCGCGGCGAGCCGGCCTAGCGGCCAGTGCAGTGAGCCGGACAGGAA
>DAIOWC010000060.1:0-2296 GCA_036758685.1 Streptosporangiaceae bacterium
TCGATGAGCGCGTCGACGATCTCGGAGTCACCGCTGGTCCGGTACAGCGTCTGCTTGATCGCCAGCACCCGCGGGTCGGCCGCCGCCGACACCAGGAATCGCTGCACGCTCGCGGTGAACGAGTCGTACGGATGATGCACGAGCACGTCGTGCTCGGCGATCGCGGCGAAGACGAGGCCGTCGCTCGCGTCCATCGGCAGCGCGCTCTCCGACGGCACGAACGTCGGGTACTTCAGCCGCCGGATGTCCAGGTCGGCGATGGCTGTCAGACCGGACAGGTCGAGCGGGCCGGGCACCCGGAACACCGCGCGCGTGTCGACGTCGAGCTCGGTGACCAGCTTCTCCAGGACGTCGTCGGAGATCGACTCCTCGACCTCGAGCCGGACGGCGGGCTCGAACCGGCGGCGCGTCAGCTCGCGTTCCAGCGACTGCAGCAGGTCCTCGGTGACGTCCTCGTCGATCTCCAGGTCGGTGATCCTGGTGACGCGGAAGGCGTGGTGCTCCAGGATGTCCAGGCCGACGAACAGCTCCCCGAGGTGGGCGGCGATGACATCCTCGAGCGGGACGAACCGGTTCGGCGCCACGGTCAGGAAGCGCGGCAGCAGCGGCGGCACCTTCACCCGGGCGAACATCGTCGCCCCGGTTCTCGGGTCGGCGATCGTCATCGCCAGGCTGAGCGTCAGCCCCGAGATGAACGGGAACGGGTGCGCCGGATCCACGGCCAGCGGGGTCAGGACCGGGAAGATCCGCTCCTTGAACAGCCGCTCCAGCTGGGCCTGCTCCTCCGGCACCAGCTCCTTCCAGCGGAGGATCTCGATGCCCTCGGCCGCCAGGTCGGGCAGCAGGGAGTCAGAGAAGCAGCGCGCATGCCGGGCCGACAGCTCGCGGGCCAGCTCGAACACGTTCTCCAGGATCTGCTGCGGACTCTGCCCCGAGGCGGCCTCGACCGGGAGCCCGGTGACCATCCGGCGGATGCGCCCGGCCACCCGGACGCCGAAGAACTCATCGAGCGCGGAGGCGAAGATGGCCGTGAACCTGACCCGCTCCAGCAGCGGGACGGTCTCGTCCTCGGCCAGCTCCAGGATCCGCTCGGCGAACCTGAGCCAGCTCTCCTCCCGGTCCAGGTAGCGGTCGCCGGGGAGCTCCTCCGGCTCCCCGGCCGCCTGGCCCGCGGCCCTGGCCAGCGCCTCAGCCTCCGCCTTGGCCGCTGCTCGCGACCGCGCCCTGGCTGCCGCCTGCTCATGCCTGGCCGCGCGCTCTCTGGCAACCTGAAGGTCCCGCTCGACGTCGGCTGACTGTCCTGACTGCCGGGAACGACGCTGCGCGGGCTGACTCATGTCCCTATTGTCCCCACAGCCACGGCCAGGCAAAGATGGCAGGTGGCTTATTGGGAACGGAGAACCTGATGCGCATCGGTACATCCCTGGTGGAAACCGGCGGCGTGGCCGCCTTCGACAAGCTCACCGATCAACTGCGCCGGGCCGCCGACGACGGATTCTCGTCGGCCTGGATGAACAACATCTTCGGCCTGGACGCGCTGACATCGCTGGCGGTAGTCGGCAGCCGCGTGCCGGGCATCGAGGTCGGCACGGCGGTGATCCCGACCTATCCGCGCCACCCGGCGGTGCTCGCGCAGCAGGCCCTCACCGCGGCCCTGGCCATCGGCGGCGGCCGGCTGACGCTGGGCATCGGGCTGTCGCACCAGATCGTCATCGAGAACATGTACGGGTACAGCTTCGACCGGCCCGCCCGGCACATGCGGGAGTACCTCTCGGTGCTCATGCCCCTGCTGGACGGCACGCCGGTCAGCGTGGACGGCGAGTCGATCCGGGCCCACATCGGCCTGTCGACGCCGCGGGAGGCCCCCGTCCCGGTGCTGGTGGCGGCGCTCGGGCCGCAGATGCTGAAGCTGGCAGGCGAGCACACGTACGGCACGATCTTGTGGATGACCGGGCCCGCCACGGTGCGCGACCACATCGCGCCGACGATCACCGCGGCGGCGGCCTCGGCGGGCAGGCCCGCCCCCAGGGTGGTGTGCATCCTGCCCGTATCGGTGACCGGCGACCCGGACGCGGCCAGGGGCAGGGCCGCCGAGGACTTCGCGATCTACGGCCAGCTGCCGTCCTACCGGGCGATGCTCGACCGCGAGGGCGCGGCCGGGCCGGCGGACGTCGCGATCGTGGGCGACGAGGACGCCGTGACCGCGCAGCTCCTCGCGCTGGCCGATGCGGGCGTCACTGACTTCGTCGCCGCGGAGTACGACCGGGAGAACTGGGACCGGACCCGCAGCCTGCTG
>DAIOWC010000060.1:2396-27326 GCA_036758685.1 Streptosporangiaceae bacterium
AGCCGACGCGCTGGTGCACCGCCAGGTCGGACAGCAGCCCCGAGAGCGCGCTCTCCTCGCTGACCAGGCGGCCGGACCGCTGCATCAGCTCGGCGAGCCGCGGGTCCCACGCGCTGGCCTCGGCGCGGCCCTTGAGCGGCTCGCCGCCGGCGGCCAGGGCAGCCTGGTAGTCACTGGCCGCCATCCGCCACGGCTCGGCCTTCAGCCGGCGGATCGCCGCGGCGGTCGCGCGCAGGCCCGGCCAGCTGAAGTCGGCGTGCCAGTGCACCGCGGAGCCGCTGCTGGCCGCCGCGTGCAGCAGTCGCATGCAGGCCACCGATGGCTCGCCCTCGGTACAGACCAGCGCCGGGCTGTTCTCGCCGAACTCGTCGGCCGCCGCCCGGACCAGCGCCGAGCTGGCGCACACGTAGATGTCGAGTGCCCACGGCAGGACGGTGCCGCGGAGGAGCTGGCGCAGCGTCAGCCGGAACGGCTGGCCCGAGTCCGCCGCCTCCGTCAGCCAGCGCCCGACCGGCTCGCCGCCCGCCCGGACGTTCAGGACGAGCACCTGGCTCGCCAGGTCGTCGTCGACCAGGCCGACGGCGCTCCATAGCGCCTGCACGCTCTCGCGGCTCGTCGGCGGCGGCAGGCTCTCGCGGCTCGCCAGAGCCCGCAGTACCAGGTCGGTCAGCGGGCCGCCATCCAGCCCGTGCTCATCGCCGGTGACGCTCGCCGCCAGCGACGAGAGTGTGGCGCTGGCCGGCTCGGACTCGGTGGGCAGGTGCTCGAGCACGGCCGCCGCCTGGCCGAGGATGGCGGCGCGGTCTTGCCGGATGAGCCGGGTGACGGTGCCGTCCCGCCGGATGGCCGACAGCCAGTCCCGGTACCACGGCAGGCTCGCGAGCGGGCTGGCCTGCAGCGGGTTCAGCACGTCGCCCCAGCGCTGAAGCTCAGCCGCCCGCTCGGCGGCCAGGTCACGGACGGCCCCGCCGAGCTCCTCGACCGCCGCCCGCAGGTTCGGCGCGGCCGCCGCCCGGAACAGCTCGGTCGCAACGGCCGGCAGCGGCACGCTCAGCGAAGTCCCCCGGCCCGGGCTGTGGCCAAGCAGCCGCGCGACCGCCCGCCGCTGCGCCGGGGTGGCGCCGACGAGCGTCACCGTCCCGTCCAGCCGCTCGCCGCGCTCTAGCTTGGCGCGGATCCGGTCCACCAGCCAGGCGAGCTCGGGGGTTCCGAGCATTCGGCGCAGTTTGGCAGGATCTACTGCCACCTGACCCGCTGGTACCGAAGTGCCCACGTGCGGCATGGTAATCAGCGCGCGTGAACGCCGGTAGCCCCCCGGCTGCTTTTCCGTCAGCTCAGGCAGAATTCGTTGCCCTCCGGGTCAGCCATCGTGACCCAGCGGTGCGGCCCCTGCTGACCGTCATGCAGGAACGACGCTCCGCGGGCCGTCAGCCGCTCCGTCACCGGCTGCAGGTCGTCCTGGCCAACCCAGACATCGAGGTGCCAGCGGTTCTTGGCCGTCTTCGCCTCGGGCACCCGCTGGAAGATCATCCGCCTGCGGTGGCCGGTCGCCGGGCCGTCCGGATGCCGGATCGCGGCCCCCGTTTCCCAGACCAGCCTGCCGCCCCGAGTGACCGTGTCGGCCTCGGTGGCGTAGCCCTCGGAGATCATCTTGCGGATGAAATCCTCGTCGGACTCCTCGACCACCCAGCCGAGAGTCTCGGCCCACCACTCGGCCAGTTCGTGCGGCCGCTCGGCGTCAACGGCCACCTGGAAGTCATAGGCCATCGGTCAGCCTCCCTGCCGCACGTACAGGTCACGCAGCAGCGCGATCTCCGCGCCGTGGTGGATGACCTCGCGGTTGATGTGCAGCACGAGAGCAGCCATGGGAGAGGCAGCGTATGGTCCGGCCGCGGGGCCACTCGGCTGGGCGAGGCCGTCCGCTCCGAACGTGCGCACGCCCTTGATCCAGTCGGCGTAACCGGCGTCCAGCTGGTCGAGGGCCTCCGCCGCCGTGCCCGCGTAGACGAACGTCTGGTAGCTGGCAGGCGGACCGCCGAACAGCAGCTCGTTCCGCCACCCGAACAAGCCGACGATGATGTGGGCCAGCCGCCAGGCGATGGTCGTCACCGGCGGCGGAGAAGGCTCCGGCTGGGCGTAGTCCATAGTGAACTCGCCGCCGCCCACCGCCATCGGCGCCGCGCTCTCGCCGCGGCGGCGCACGTTCCAGCAGCCGGGCACGGGCTCCCAGAAGTACTCATCGTCGGTGAGCCCGGCCAGCCGCGGCCGGAGGTGGTCTTGCCAGTGGGATTCGAGCTGCTCGCGTAGCTCGGCGTTCCAGTCAAGGTCCATGACCGGAACGCTAGACCTCTATGCGGACAGGAACGGTCCGCAATAGGTGGCAGAATCAGATTTCGTGGTGGAAACCTCGGCCCGCCTGCTGCGGCTGCTGTCACTGCTCGAGGTACGCCCGGACTGGACCGGAACCGAGCTGGCAGCGCGGCTCGAGGTCACGCCCCGGACGCTGCGCCGCGACGTGCAGAAGCTGCGCAGCCTCGGCTATCCGGTCTACGCGGCGCCGGGCGTGGCCGGCGGCTACCGGCTCGGGGCGGGCGCGGCGCTGCCGCCGCTGCTGCTGGATGACGACGAGGCGGTCGCGGTAGCGCTGAGCCTGCGGACGGCCGCCAGCCATGCCGTCACCGGCGTCTCGGAGGCGTCCGCGCGGGCGCTGGCCAAGCTGGAGCAGGTGCTGCCGTCCCGGCTGCGAGCCCAGGCCACCGCCATCAGCCAGGCGACGGTGCCGCTGACGGGGCCAGGACCGGCCGTGGACGCCGAGACCCTGACCACCATCGCCAGGGCGTGCCGCGGACGGGAGCAGCTGCGGTTCGGCTACGCCACCAGGGACGGCGAGCCGTCCGAGCGCCGGGCCGAGCCGCACCGGCTGGTCCAGGCGGGCTATCGCTGGTATCTGGTGGCGCGCGACATTGACCGGGATGACTGGCGCACGTTCCGGGTGGACCGGATCAGCGCGCCGGCGGCGACGGGGATCAGGTTCGTCCCCCGCGATCCCCCGGATGCCGCAGCGTTCGTCGCCAACGCGGTCACGACCGCGCCCTACCGGTGGCAGGCGCGCATACTGCTGCACGCTCCGGCCGAGGAAGTCTCGGCCCAGATCCCGCCGACTGTCGGCACGCTCGAGCGTGCGCCCGATGGCGCCACCCTGCTGACGACCGGCTCGGAGTCACTGGACGCGCTCGTGTTCCACCTCGGCCGCCTGGGCTGTGACTTCACGGTGCTCGCGCCCCCCGAGCTGATCGACCGCGTGCAGAGGATCGCCGACCGGCTGCAGCGAGCCGCATGCAGCCATCCGGCGTCGGCCGACGTCTAAGGGGCACAGACGGCGGCGAGCATCGACAGGAGCATCCGATGCCGGAGGGTTCTGGACCGGGCAGCGCGGAACATCGAGCGCGGTGGATGGCCGGCGCATTGCTGCTGACCGCGCCCGGCGTGGCGCTCGCGCTGCTGGCGTCCGCCTGCTCGGGCACCGCGGCCGCCAGCCACGCGCCGGCCCGCCGCGACGCCGTCCGCCCCGAGGCGAGGTCAGCCAGGCCGGCCAGGCCCGGTCAGGCCGTCGTCATCAGCCTGCCGGGCAACGCGCGCGTGCACGGCACGTCGTTCCTTCTCAGCGTTGCGTGCCCGGCGCGCGGCGACTGCGTGGCCGGCGGCTACTACACCGACAAGGCCGGCAACTCCCGCGCTGTCATTGCCGCGCAGGCGGGCGGCCGGTGGTCCAGGGCGATCGAGGTGCCGCTGCCGGCCGGCGCCGCGCCGGTCCAGAACGCCCGGGTCAACTCCGTCGCCTGCACCGGCGCCGGCGATTGCGTGGCCGTCGGCCTGTACTTCAGCAAGGTCGGCAGCGATCACGGGTTCGCCGTGACCGAGCAGCACGGCCGCTGGGGCCGGGCCGTGTCGATCGGGTCGCCGCGCAATGGCGACGGGAGGCACTCGAATCTGCAGGCGGTCGCCTGCGCCAGCGCCGGCAACTGCACGGCTGTGGGCGACTATCGCATCGGGCCCGTACTGCAAGCCATGACGGTCACGGAGACGTCCGGTCGCTGGGGCCGGCCGGACGAGCTGGTCATGCCGTCCGACGCGGGCAGCAACCCTCTCGCCTACATGACCGGCATCGCCTGCCCGCGGCCGGCCGACTGCGTCTCGGGCGGGTACTACGACAGCACCATCTCGGAGGACCAGGCCGCCGTCGGCTTCGTCGAGACCGCGGGGGTCTGGCACGGGGGCACCGAGGTCGCGCCCGCGTCGCGGACGCCGGGCCACGGAGCCGAACTTGACGCGGTGAGCTGCGGCCCGACTGCGTGCCTGGCCGCCGGCAGCAACACGTCCAGCAACCCGCGGGAGGCGCTGGCGGTGACCGAGTCCGCCGGACACTGGAGCGGGCCCGTCCCCATGACCTCAGGCCCGGTCACCCTGTCGGCCGGCGGAGCGAGCCTGATCAGCTGTCCGAGCACGCGACGCTGCTACGCCGCCGTAACCAGCGCGTTCTTGCCCGGCGGCGGCTTCGCGCCGCCGCCGATTCCGGCCGGCACGCCCGTCCTGCTCGCGCTCGCCTGGACGGGCGGGCTGTGGGTCGCGACGACGGCCGCGGTGCAGCCGGCTCACGCGGGCCTCGGCGGGCCGGCCTTTGACGCGGTGGGCTGCGCGGCCGACGGCTACTGCGTGGCCGTGGGCGCCGACAGCATCTCCGGGCAGGCGGGCAGCCGCCCGCTGGCCACGGTCCTCGGCTAGAGGCCGCGCTGCACGGTGATGCGGCCGGAGCTGGCGGCGTTCTTCAGTTTCTGGTAGTCGCGCTCGTTGAGGTCGGCGTAGCTGGCAGCGAAGTCGGCGATGGCCTCCTCGAACACCGTTGCCCCGCCGAGGTAGGCGGCGATGGCGACGCGGTCGCCGGTCCGGGCGTGCGCGCGCGCCAGCGTCCAGCCGCACAGACCGCCGTAGCGCCGCATCCAGCCCGGCGACATGCCCGCGATGTCGACCGACAGCTTCCAGTCGCGAAGCTGCCGGACGTAGTAGTCATGCCGCTTGCCGTCCAGCCCCACGTCCATGCGGAACCAGCCGAGGAAGAGGTCGCTCGACGCCTGGGTGAACCGCTGGCCGACCACGACCCGCTGGCCCTCGTTGTGGTAGGTGCTCGGCTCGGTGAACCGGCTTAGCACCGACTGCTCTGCTTCCTTGACCTGCAGGAACAGCGGCGAGTCGTCCACACCGACCATGAGGAGGACCCAGCACCGGGTACCGACGCTGCCGACGCCGACGACCTTGCGGGCGAGGTCGGCGTACTGGAACCGGCTGAGCAGGGTCGCGCTGTCTTCCCTGAGCGTGCGGCAGTACTCGGCCAGCAGGTCGGGCAGCATGTCCTCGAGGCCGGCCGACTCCTCCTGCTCGGGCAGCAAGTCGGAGATCGGCATGATCAGCGGCGGGTCGGCGATGATGCGCCGCCGCCCGTCCACGACGCGGGTCAGCTTGCCGACCGCCTGCATGCTGTCCCTGGTGCGGGCCCTGGCGATGCCCTTGTCCAGGGCCTTGCGCAGCCTGCCGGTCAGGGCCGATTTCAGCTCGACCCGGAGCTGGTCGACATCGGCCCTGGCGTACCAGACATCCAGGTCGTTCATGCCGGCGAACGTGAGCATCGCCTGCCGGTACCGGCCGATGGCGTTCACCAGGATCTTCCGCCGCCGGTCGGCGGGAAAGCCGTTCTCCCGCGCCGCGATTTCCAGGCTGGCGGCGAGCCGTTTGACGTCCCACTCCCAGGGTCCTGGCAGAGTCTCGTCGAAGTCGTTGATGTCGAACACGAGGCGGCGCTCGGCCGACCCGAATACGCCGAAGTTCGACAGGTGGGCGTCGCCGCAGGCCTGCACGGTCAGCCCGGTGGACGGGGTCGCGGCCAGGTCTTCGGCCATCGGCAGCGCCGCGCCGCGGAAGTAGGCGAACGGCGAGACCAGCATCCGGCCGTACCGCACCGGCACGAGCTCGGCCAGCCGGGTCCGCGCCTGCTGCTCCAGGAGGTCGAGCGGATCGGGCCGGTCCTCCGGCAGGTCGAGCATTGCGTGATCCTCGCGCGGCACCACCGACCTGGCCGTCTTGCCGAGGCTTGCGCGCTCCGCGATGCCCGGCAGGCTCCCCGCCGCCGGCCACGACGGCCGGCGTACTCGCTCCTTAACGCTCCTGCTCGGCGCCTTCACTGCGGGCATTGCTCCCCCTACCTGTAAAAGGGGAAGCCTTTCCCATCCGGCCGGGTGGCGTACCACCCGGAGCGGGTGATTGTGCGGTCGCGCTAGCTCAGGCCGCAGGCCTTATGCAGGTCGTCCCGGCTTGCAAGCTTGACCCGCGCGCCGCGACCGAGCGCCGTGCCGAGTTCCTTCTCGGCCGTCTCGATGCCGAGCCAGTCGTCGTAGGTGACGTGCCGGACACCGCGCTCGGCCAGCAGGGCTCGCAGCGGCGAGTCGCCCTGAGGCGTGCCATCGGGCATCTTCAGCAGGCCGGCGCGCGGCAGCTGGACGTCCTGCGGGCCCGGCCCGCCGGCCAGGTCGGCTAGCAGCGAGCGGACCGTCTCGGCCGCGTCCGACTTGTTCGTGCCGATCACGCCCGTCGGGCCCCGCTTGAGCCAGCCGGCTACGTACTCGCCGGCCAGCGGCTGGCCGTCAGGACCGATGACGCGGCCGGCCTCGTTCGGCACGACGTAGCTGCGCTCGTCGAACGGCACGCCCGCGAGCGGAACGCTCTGGTAGCCCACCGAGCGCAGCACCATCTGCACCGGCAGCGTCTCGAACTCACCGGTGCCCTGTAGCTTGCCTGACTCATCAAGCCTGGTCCGCTCGACCGTGAGCCCGGAGACCGCGTCCTCGCCCAGGATCTCGGTCGGCCGCAGCCAGAAGCGCACGGTCAGCCGCCTGGCCGCGCCGGCCGGGGATCGCTGGGCCCAGTCCTTGATCACCGTGTAGTTGCCGCGAACGTGCCGGTCGCTCTCAGCCAGGCGGGCACCCTCCCCGGTGGCGTCGAACGCGTCCAGGTCGGCCTCGCCGTCGCCGACCACCACGTCCACGCCCTCAAGCTCGCCGAGTTCCCGGAGCTCCTTGGTGGTGAACTTGGCCTGCGCCGGGCCGCGGCGGCCGATCATGTAGACCTCGCGGACCTTGCTGGCCGTCAGTGCGTCGAGCACCGGCTGGGACACGTCGGTCTCCCGCAGCTCGTCCGGGTTGCGCGCCAGGATGCGGGCGACGTCCACGGCCACGTTGCCGACCCCGATCACCGCGACCGCTTCCGCGTCGAGCGTGAACGCGGCGGGGTCGACGTCGGGGTGCCCGCAGTACCAGTTCACGAAGTCGGTCGCGGCAATGCTGCCAGGGAGGTCCTCGCCGGGGATGCCGAGACGCCGGTCGCGCATCGCCCCGGTCGCGTAGACCACGGCGTCGTAACTGGCCAGCAGGTCCTCGCGGGTCACGTCCTCGCCAAGGTGGACGTTCCCGACGAAGTGGACACCGTCATGCTCCAGGACGCCGCGCAGGTACTCCGCGATCGACTTGATCGACTTGTGGTCCGGCGCCACCCCGTAACGGACGAGACCGTAGGGCGTGGGCAGCCGGTCGATCACGTCGACGCGGATCGCCTGCGGCGGATCGAGCGCTGCCGCCTGCTTGATCAGTGCCTCGGCGGTGTACAGGCCCGCCGGCCCGGACCCGACGACGGCAACCTGAAGAGTCTGCATGAATGTGATTCTGCCCTGTAACTGGCGCTCGGGGTGCCGAAGGCGAGTCAGCTCTCCTTCCGCCAGCCCTGCCCGAACTCGTTGTCATGCAGTTTGCGCAGCTCATTGGCGTAACGATCCAGCCTGTCCGCGGCCTGCTGCATCTCGTGGAAGTCGTGGCCATGATCGCGGGCTGGCGTCCTTTCCTCGGCGCGCTTGCGCACGATCCGCAGCTCGTCGCGGCTGAGTTCGGCCACTTTGTCCAGTGTTTCCTCAAGAGTCACGGGATCCCCTTTGCTCCGGCGTGCGAGTGTGCCTGCTACTCATGATTCTGCCCAGACGCGGGAGCGCAGACATGCGCTCCAGCTGACCTGACATCGGCCGGTAGAGCAAGCGCTCGCCAAGATTGCGTCAAGGTACCGGATGGCTGCCCATTTGCCGCCCGACTTCGGGGAACACGTCCAGTCAGTAGATTGCATACATGCAGCCAGGCGCGGGCTGAGTGTCTAGCATGCATGCAGAGCAAGCAGCGCGGGTGGGGGCCCGGTAACGGTTCGCTGCGCTCGACGCATTCGGGGGAGCACATGACCATCTCGCCGGGCCGGTCTGCCCGCATGACCTTTACCGCCTCGGCCCGCCGGGTCCTCGCGGTCTCCGCCGGCAAGGCCGCGCGGACCGGCATCCGCCGCCTCGGCCGCGGCAACGGAACGGCGATTCCCGGGCTGCTCACGATGGCCATCGATCCGAGCGTGCTTGCCGGGCTGATCGCCGAGATCCCGCGCGGCTGCGTCCTCGTGACCGGGTCGAACGGCAAGGGAACGACATGCCGTCTCCTGGCTCAGGTGATGCGGGACGCCGGTCTGCGTCCGGTGCTCAACACCGAGGGCTCGAACCAGCGATCCGGCCTGGCGACGACCATGGTCGCGCACTCGGCGGTGACCGGGCACCTGCGCCGCGACGCGCAGTCCATCGGCTTGTTCGAGGTCGACGAGGGCTCGCTGCCGGAGATCGTGCGGCACGTCGGCAATCCGAGCGCGGTGGTTATCACGAACATCTTCCGCGACCAGCTCGATCGCTACTTTGAGCCGGCCTACATCAAGGCCCTGCTCGAGCGCACCCTTCGCCGCCTGCCGGCCGACACCACGCTGGTACTTAATGCCGACGACCCGCGTGTCGCCAACCTGGCCAGCGACCTGCGCAACCCTAGGCTGTATTTCGGCATGGAAGATACTGAGCTCGGCCGGGACGGCGCCGACCCCACCTCGGACTTCCCGCGTTGCCCGCGCTGTCGCAGCGAACTGGTCTACAGCTGCGTCTTCTATGCCCACCTCGGCCACTGGGCCTGCACCAGCTGTGGCCTGACCCGGCCGGAGCCGCAGGTCAAGATCAGCAAGATCGAGCTCGTGGGGCCGTCGTCGACGCGGCTCCAGGTGGTCACCGAGGCGGCCGACACCGTACTGGAGCTGCCACTTCCCGGTCTGTATAACGCCTATAACGCGCTGGCGGCCGTGGCCGCGGCGACCCAGAGCCAGCTGCCGGACCGCTGCGTTTCCGCGATCGAGCGCGTGACGGCGGGGTCGTACCGGATGGAGCGCATCGAGGTGGCCGGGCACGAGGTCTACCTCGCGCTGGCCAAGAACGCGAACGGCTACACCGAGGTCCTGCGAGCCGTGCTCGGCGACCGGCAGCCGAAGCGGATGCTGCTCGGGCTGAACGACAACCCCGGCAAGCAGCCGGACACCTCCTGGATCTGGGACGTCGACTTCGACGGCCTCACCGGCCTGGTGCCCGCCCCGGTCCTGGCGGGCAACCGGGCCGCCGACCTCGCCGTGCGGCTCAAGTACGCGGGCTGGCTCGGCGCGGGCGACGATCCGCAGGTGGTCATCGAGCCCGACCCGGTACGCGCGTTCCAGGCGGCACTCGCGGCCACGCCGGCCGGGCAGCCGCTCTGGGTCGTCTCGACGTCGGTGGTGCTCTATGCCCTGCGGCGCTGGCTGCGTCAGCAGGGCTACGTCCGCGAACTCTGGCAGGAGCAGCGTCAGCTCGAGCGGGCCCGGCGGCGGCGCAAGGTCGGAGCCAGCCGGTGACCGGCATGAGCCTCAGGCTGGGCTGCCTGTACCCGGAGATCATGTCCACCTACGGCGACCGCGGCAACGTCGAGACCGTGCTGCGCCGCTGCGAGTGGCGGGGCATCCGCGTCGCGGTCACCG
The DNA here is from genome assembly GCA_036758685.1 of Streptosporangiaceae bacterium. GTDB lineage: Bacteria > Actinomycetota > Actinomycetes > Streptosporangiales > Streptosporangiaceae > JAJYUU01. Next base: position 12,342 of record DAIOWC010000060.1, read on the forward strand.
AGCTGCGCCTGGGCGATCGCGTCCGGCCCGAGGAACTCGACCTGATCATGATCGGCGGCGGCGGCGAGTCGCAGCAGCGCCTGGTGGCGAGCGACCTGTGGAAGGTGAAGGGCGCGGGCATCAGGGATGCCGTCGCCCAGGGGGCCGCGGCGCTGGCCGTCGGCGGCGGCTACGAGCTGTTCGGCCGGTTCTGCCAGGCCGGCGAAGGAGCGGAGCTGCGCGGCGTAGGGGTGTTCGACTCCTGGACGATCAGGAAGGGCGCCGCGTCTGGTGATCAGTACCGCACGCTTGAGGACGAGCGCGCCGACCGGGCCATCGGGGAGCTCGTCGTGCGCTGGGAGGGCACGCTTCTCGTCGGATTCGAGAACCACAGCGGCGGCACCTACCTGGGCGCGACTGCCCGGCCGCTTGGCCAGGTCCTCGCCGGCCACGGCAATAACGGAGACGGCACCGAGGGGATCATCCTGGGCGGCGCCATCGGGACGAACCTGCGCGGGCCCTGTCTGCCGAAGAACCCGGCGCTGGCCGACTACCTGATCGGCGCGGCGCTCAGGCGGCGTCTCGGCGAGACGGTCCTCACGCCGCTGGAGGACGGGCTGGAGCAGGCTGCTCACGCGGTCGCGGTGCAGCGAGCGCGATCGGCGCGGCGGGCCGAGCGCGCTCGCCTGGCGCGTACCGTGCTGCGCTATCCGGGCCGCGGCAGTCGTATGAGCACCACGTTGCGACGGGGGCACAGCCGGCCGAGCGTTCGTCGATGACGACGGCCGAGCGGGAGGGTGGCGCCGCGACCGCAGGTGAGGCCGCCCTCGCGCCGGGCCAGACCGGGCCTGGCGGACGACCACCCGGACCTCCCCGCGGGCCACGACACCGCAAGACCGCCTGGGATGCGAGCGTCGCGCGCTCCAGCGGCGTCATGGCCCTGGGCACGCTTGTGTCCCGGTTCACCGGCTTCCTGCGCACGGCCGTCCTGCTGTACGCGATCGGCACGCAGAACCTCGGTGACGCCTACAACGTCGCCAACACCGTCCCCAACGCCGTCTACAACCTGGCCCTGGGCGGCATCCTGACCAGCGTCGTCGTGCCGCTGCTGGTCAAGGCCGCGACGAAGGACCGCGACGGGGGCGCGGCTTACGACCAGCGGATCTTCACGCTCGGCGTGCTGGCGCTGGGCGGCATCACCGTAGTCGCGACGTTTTTCGCGGTGCCGATCACCGCGATCTACGGGCACGGCATGCCGAATGCCGCCACCTACCACCTGACGGTGATCTTCACCTACTTCTTCCTCCCGCAGATCTTCTTCTACGGCGTCAGCTCGCTCGCGGGGGCGATCCTGAACGCGCGCGGCAGCTTTGCCTCGCCGATGTGGACGCCGATCGTCAACAACTTCGTCGTGATCTTCGTGGGCGTCGCGATGATCATCTTCGCGGGCACCAGCCGGACCCCGCAGGACATCACCACCGGGCAGGTTCAGCTGCTCGGCATCGGAACCACGCTGGGGATCGTGCTGCAGACGGCCGCGATGTGGCCGTCGATGAAGCGGGTCGGATTCCGCTGGCACCCGCGGTTTGACTTCCGCCGCCGCGAGATCTCCGAGATCGGCCGCATGGGTGGCTGGATGTTCTTCTACATCGTGGTCACGCAGCTGTCGTTCCTGGCAACCACGATCGTGTCCAACGACGCCGGCGCGCGCGTCTGCAAGACGTGCGCGGGCGCCGGCTTCGCGGCGTTCAGCAACGCCTGGCAGCTCTTCCAGCTGCCGTACGCGATCGTCGGCATGTCCGTCATCACGGCCATGCTGCCGCGCATGAGCGAGCACGCGGCCCTGGGCGCTAACCGCCTGCTGGTCAGGGACGTCTCTGCCTCGACGCGGCTGTCGTCGGTGATCGTGGTCCCGGCCGCGCTGATCCTCGCGGTCCTTGGGCCGCCGCTGGCCCAGGGCGTCTTCGGGCACGGCAGCACCTCGCCGGCCTCGGCCAGGTACCTGGGCGTCATCTTCGGCGTCTTCTGCCTCGGCCTGCTCCCCTACACGCTGTTCAACATGCTGCTGCGGGCGTTCTACGCCATGCACGACAGCAAGACGCCGGCGCTGCTCGGCGGGGTCTCGATGGCGGTCAGGATCGTCGCCAGCTTCGCGGCGCTGCTCATCCTGCCGCCCGCCGATGTCGTCGCCGGCCTCGGCGTCGGGTTCGGCCTGTCCAGCCTGGTCATGATGGTTGCGCTGTGGCGGGTGCTGAGCCTGCGGGTCGGCGGCCTGGACACCGCGCGGACGACCAAGACGCTGGTACGGATGCATGTCGCCGCGGTTCCCGGGATGGTCTTCGCGTTCATGGTCACGTCCGTGCTCGGCTCGGGCGGAACATTCCGGTCGCTGGCCACGGTGGCCATCGGCGGCACCGGCGGGCTGTTCCTGTACCTGCTCGCGGCCAAGGCGCTGCGGATCACCGAGGTCGGCGAGCTGATGAGCTCGATGCGCATTCGCTTCGGCCGCTAGCCGCTTTACTTTTCCTTAGCGTCGTTTCCGCGCTGGCTTTATTCAGCGCCGGGTATTCCTACGACCTCATGGCTGACAATGAACCGCGCGCTAAATCAGGAACATCGCATCGGCCGCCCCGTCCCCGGCCAGCACTCGGCGTGACCCTTCGCGCCGCTGCCTGGATCGCGGGCCTGTCGGCCGTCGCCGGCCTGCTCACGGGCGCCGTCGTCCTGCCGCTGGTGGGAACAGCGGGCGTCGCCGTCCGGGACGCCGCGCAGACCTTCGATAGCCTGCAGGTCCCGCCGCTGGCCCAGCTGCCGTCGCGCTCGGAAATCCTCGACTCGACCGGCCGCCTGATTGCCTACTATTACCCGAACCACATTTACCGCGTGCCGGTGGCCTACAGCCAGATCGCGCCGGATATGCGCAACGCCATCGTCGCGATTGAGGATTCCCGCTTCTATCAGCACGGGGCCCTGGACATTCGCGGCTCGCTGCGCGCGATTATTACCGACCTGACGGGCGGTCAGGTGCAGGGCGGCTCCACGCTGGCGCAGCAGTACGTCAAGAACGCCCTGATCCTGACCGCTACCAGCAGCGCCCAGCAGCAGGCGGCCAGCGCCGAGTCCGCGGCCCGCAAGATCCGCGAGCTGCGGATCGCCGCGGCCGTCGAGCACGAGCTCACCCTGAACCAGCTGCTGGCCGCCTACCTCAACGTCGCGTACTTCGAGAACGAGGCCTACGGCGTGCAGGTCGCTGCCGAGCGATACTTCTCGACCTCGGCCGCGGGGCTGACCTTGCCGCAAGCCGCGATGCTAGCCGGTCTGGTGCAGAATCCGACGCTCTACGACCCGCTCACCCATCCGTCGGCCGCCATCGCCCGGCGCAATGTCGTGCTCGCGCGGATGAACCAGCTCGGCTACATCAGCGCGGCCCAGACGGCGGCGGCCACGCGCGCCCCGCTGGGCCTGCGGTACTCCCCGAGCTCGCTGCAGGAGGGCTGCGGCAGCGACTCGGCGAGGACCGCGGCGTGGTTCTGCGACTACGTGCTGGCGGCGATGCGGGCCAATCCCGCCTACAGCAAGGCCTACCAGCAGCTGACGACTGTGGGCGGGCTCACCATCTACACGACGATGAACCCGGCCGACCAGCGGGCGGCGCAGAACGCGGTGAGCTACATGCTGCCGCCGCCCCCGTCCGGCTGGAATCCCGGCGGCAACGCCGCCGCCGAGGTACTGATCCAGCCGGGCACGGGCCATGTCGAGGCGATCGGGGTGGACCGGCCCTACGGCACGGGCAAGGGGCAGGACAGCGTCGACTACGCCGTCGACAGCGCCGAGAATGGCGGCATCGGCGTCCAGACGGGCTCGTCCTCCAAGCTGTTCACCCTGATCACGGCGCTTGAGCAGCGCACACCGTTCGGGTTCAGCATGTCGGTCTCCTCGCCCACGGTGATCGACGGGTACTACGACTGCAAGGGCCAGCTCGATGGCCCGTTCCCCGTCTCCAACGCCGAAGGCGCCGGACACGGCTCCTACACCCTGTACACCGGCACCACGCAGTCAATCAACGTGTTCTACGCCCATCTGGAGCAGCGCGTCGGACTGTGCAACGTGGTGAAGACCGCCGTCGCCATGGGCGTGCACCGCGCCGACGGCTCGTCGCTGCTGAAGTCCGTCGGCAAGCCGGGTTCGCCGGGATACGAGCTGTCCGCCGATCAGCTGCCGTCATTCACCCTGGGCTCGGTCAACGTCTCGCCGATGACGATGGCCGCCGCCTACGCGACGGTGGCGGCCAACGGCGTGTACTGCGCCCCTGTGGCCATCACCAAGATCGTGTCGAGCATCTACGGCAAGCTCCCGGTCGCGTCCGCTGGCTGCCATCAGGCGATACCGGCCGTCGTGGCCGAGGCGGCCACGTACATCCTGCGGGGCGTGCTGACATCAGGCACGGCCAAGGGCGACAGCGTGTCGCAGGGCGGCCAGTACATCCCTCAGGCGGGCAAGACCGGCACCGCGAACAGCTTCGAGTTCGCCGCTTTCGGCGGCTACACCCCGCATCTGGCCGGGTACGTGTCCATGTTCAACCCGACCGGCCCGGTCGATCACCCGATGATCGGGTACTCGTCGTGCTACCGCTCGGCCTACGGGGCGCAGGCCTGCCCGGGCTCGGTCTTTGGCGCGAACGCGGGCCAGATCTGGCAAAAGACCTTCGACAACGCCAGCCTCGGCAACCCGGTCGGGTTCTTCATCCCGCCGCCGGGCGGGAGCGTGTTCTTCAGCAAGGGCACGGGCATGAAGGCGCCCGGCAAGGCCAGGAAGCACTGATCTCAGACGTGCCGCTCGTGCACCAGGTCGGGTGAGCGGCGGGCCACGGTCTCGGTGATGACCCTCGCCAGGTGCTGGGCGGCCAGGCCGACGTCCTCGAGCAGCGCCGACCGCTCGCCGTGCTCGAGGAACTCCTGCGGCAGGCCGAAGGTGCGCACCGGAGTGTCGACCTCGTGGTCGCGCAGCAGCCTGGCGACGGCGTCTCCGAACCCGCCGACTCGTCCGTTGTCCTCCACGGTGGCGACCAGGCCGTGCTCGCTGGCCGCGCCGACCAGCGCCTCGTCCAGCGGCTTGACCCAGCGCGGGTCGACGACGGTCACGCCGATGCCGTGGTCGGCCAGCCGGTCCGCCGCGGCCACGCACACGCCGGCCATCGTGCCCGCGCCGAGCAGCAGGACGTCACGCGCCAGCGCTCCGGTCACTATCGCGCCGTCGGCGTCGGCGTCGGCGTCCTCGGCCGGGCCGGCGCCGGGCGCCCTGAGCACGTCCATGGTGCCGAGCTGGCCCACCGTGTCGATGTCGGGCGCGCTCAGCCGGCCGGCGAAGCGCAGCGCCGTCGGGCCGTCGTCGATCGCGACCGCCTCGTTGAGCAGTTCGGCGAGCCGGGTGGCATCACGCGGCACGGCGATGCGCATGCCGGGGACAAGCTGGAGGATCGAGCCGTCCCACATGCCGTGGTGGCTGGCGCCATCCGGGCCCGTCACGCCCGCCCGGTCGAGCACGAACGTCACCGGCAGCCGGTGCAGCGCCACGTCCATCAGGACCTGGTCGAAGGCCCGGTTGAGGAACGTGGAGTAGATCGCCACCACGGGATGCAGCCCGCCCATCGCGAGGCCGGCCGCGCTGGTGACCGCGTGCTGCTCGGCAATGCCCACGTCAAACGCCCGGTCCGGGTAGGCGCTGGCGAACGCCGCCAGGCCGGTCGGGTGCAGCATCGCGGCGGTGATCGCCACGACGTCTGGGCGGCGCGCCCCGATCGCGGTCAGCTCGTCGCCGAAGACCTGGGTCATCGGGCGGGCCTTGGCGGCGGCCGGGGTCGGCGTGGCTGCCTGCGGGGAGACCGCGGGCTGCCCGGACGTGGTCGACTTGGCGGCTCCGGTGGCCGGAACGCCAGCGGCGGCCGCCCGGTTCCGCTGACCGCCCGTCACTGCCTTAGCGGGCGGCGCGGCAACGGCCGCGGACGGGGACGGGGACGGGGACACCTGGTGCAGGCAGTCCTCATCGTTCTCCTCGGCCAGCCGGTAGCCGAAGCCCTTGCGGGTGATGACGTGCACCAGAACCGGGTTGCCGAAGTCGCGTGCCCAGCGCAGCGCCTGCTCAACGGCGTGCTCGTCGTGGCCGTCGATCGGCCCGAGGTACTTAAGCCCGAGATCCTCGAACAGCACCTGCGGCTGCAGGACGTCCTTGAGGCCTTTCTTGAGGCCGTGGAGCGCCTCGAACAGCGGCGGGCCGACCAGGGGCGTGTGCGACAGCGAGGTCTTGATGTAGTCAAGAACCTGCTCGTAGCGCTGCGAGACCCGGACCGAGGCCAGGTGATCGGCCAGCCCGCCGATCGTCTTCTGGTAGGAGCGGCCGTTGTCGTTGACGACGATCACCATCCGGCGATCACGCGCCCCGGCGATGTTGTTGAGCGCCTCCCAGGCCATGCCGCCGGTCAGCGCGCCATCCCCGATGATCGCGACCACGCTGCGGTGCGATTCACCACGCAGCTGGTAGGCCTTGGCCAGCCCGTCGGCGTAGGACAGGCTCGTCGAGGCGTGCGAGTTCTCGATGACATCGTGCTCGGACTCGGCCCGGTTGGGGTAGCCGGAGATGCCGCCGCGCTGGCGGAGGCCGCTGAAGTTCTCGTGCCGGCCGGTCAGCAGCTTGTGCACGTACGACTGGTGCCCGGTGTCAAACACGATCCTGTCGACCGGCGAGTCGAATACCCGGTGCAGCGCGATGGTGAGCTCCACGACCCCGAGGTTGGGGCCGAGGTGACCGCCGTTGACCGTCACGACCTTGATCAGGTAGTCGCGGATTTCCGCGGCCAGCTGGGGCAGTTCCTCCGCGCTGAGGTTCTTCAGGTCCCGCGGACTCTGGACGCTCTCCAGCAAGGTCACTTGGTCAGCTCCTTGGGTCGTCGGCAGCAACCCTGGCCAGCTCGCTGCCGGGGGCGCCGGGCGGCACCGCCGCGGGTGGGTTTATCGAGTCTATTTCGGCTGTAGTTCGCCCGCGCACCGCGGTGCGCCAAGGGCCCCGCAGCCCGGCTGCACGTGCAGGCGCCTCGTGCTCCATGACGGCCAGGTTTGCAATGTGTCTCGGGATGGTCACTAGACGTTCTGGGCGGAGTGTCCGGCCTTACAGTATGTCCTGTGACTGGTGAAGTATCCCCAGCCGACGGTTCCGGCGGTCAGGCGGCGCGGGCGGAGCTGCGGGCTTCCCATGCCGACCGGGACCGGGTCGTCGAGATCCTCAGGATCGCGGCTGGCGACGGCAGGCTCACCGCCGAGGAGCTGGATCAGCGCCTCGAAGTCGCGCTGGTCGCCCGCACCCTCGGCGAGCTCACGCTGCTGACCACGGACCTGCAGGCGGCCGGGTCCGCACCCGGCGCCGCCCACTCCAGGCCCAAGGACCTGGTCACGATCGAATGCGGCAGCAGCAAGATCAGGCGCGACGGCCAGTGGACGGTGCCGCGGCGCATGGACGTCCGCATCGCGAGCGGCTCGGTCCGGCTGGACTTCACGGAGGCGGCGATCACCCAGCCCTCCCTGCGCGTGGACGCCGAGGTGCAGAGCGGCTCGCTGACGATCGTCACTCGGCCGGGGATAGTCGTCGATGCCGACGCCGTGTCCGTTGCCAACGGCAGCGTTCGGGTGAAGACCGAGCCGGGTCCGTCCGTTCCCGTAATCCTGGAGATCCAGGTCTCCGGCAAGGTCGGCAGCGGTCACGTCCGGTCCGGTCCGCCCCGGCCGACGCTCCGGCAGCGGGTTGCCCGCCGCTGCGGTCGGAGATAGCCCTCAGCCTGCCGGGACGGTCTTCGCCCGCCCGGCCAGCCAGCCGGTAATGAGCTGCAGCACCGCCACTCCCAGCAGGACCGTGAGCGGCACGTCCCAGCCGCCCGTGGCCGTATGCAGGAACCCGATCAGCAGCGGCCCGGTACTGGCGAGCAGGTAGCCGATCCCCTGGGCAAAGGCCGACAGCGACGCGGCCGTCGCCGGGTCGGGCGCGCGCGCCATCGTGTAGTAGATGCCGAGCCCGAGGGTGGCACCCTGGCCGAGGCCAAGGAGGATCACGAATCCGGCCGCCAGGCCCGGCGGCCCGAAGCCGGCCCCCGCCAGGCCGCCCCCGGTCGCGACCATCGCGGCCACGGCCAGCAGCCTCTGGTCCGGCAGGCGCTGGGCAAGGATCGGCATGGCCAGCGCCGTGATCGCGTTGCCGAGGTTCATCAGGGCCAGCAGCGTGCCGGCGTAGGCCGCGGTCACCCCGCGATCGCGGAACATCGTCGGAAACCACGACAGGGCGGCGTAATAGGACAGGCTCTGCAGGCCCATGAACAAGGTGACCTGCCAGGCGAGGGCGTACCTGCGCAGGGCGAGGGCGCCCGCCTGCCGGGGTCGCCCGGCTTCGCCGCCGCTGGCCCGGCGGACTTCGGGCAGGGTGCGGTAGCGCAGCTGCGGCAGCCAGATCACCACGGCGATCACCGCCGGCCCGGCCCAGAGCCCGAGTGCCAGCCGGGCGGCAGGCAGGCCTCCGCCGGCCGCGGTGAACACCGGCACGGCCAGCGCCGAGGCGGCGATGGCGCCCGCCGCGAGGGCGAGCAGGTACAGGCCGATGAGCAGGCCTGCCCTGGCCGGCATCCGCCGCTTCACCAGGCTGGGCAGCAGCACGTTGATGAGCGCGATCCCGGCCCCGGCGACGACTGTGCCGGGGAACAGCAGCGCCGACGGCGCCAGGCTGCGCAGCAGCAGGCCGAGGATTATCAGGAGGAGCGCGCCGCCCAGCACCCGTTCCTCGCCGTAGCGCCGGCTGAGCGGGGCGGCTGACCCCGAGAACGCGCCGAAGCACAGGACGGGCACCGCCGCGAGCAAGGCCAGGGTGCCGGACGAGACGTGCAGGACGGCCTGGAGTTCGGGAAACAGCGGCGGGAGGCCGGTGATCATGGCGCGCAGGTTCAGCGCGAGCAGGAGAATTCCGGCGACCAAGGCGGCACCACCGGCCCAGCGGCGAGGTCGGGGGGGCCGTTCCCGCAGGCCAGCACCGGCGCCTCGCACTCGGGCACGGGAGGCCGGCATCTCCGTGCGCCTTACCCGCATCCGGCTGCTCCCAGGCTAGAGTCCGTCCAGGAAGCGTAACTAGATCGGCTTGGCCGGCGGCGTGATCACCGTCAGGATGCCGGTGATCATGAGCGCTGCGGCCAGCGCACCGACTTCCAGTCTTGTCACCAGGGCCGGTCGGTCCCCTGGGTCGGGCGTGCGGCGCAGGCTGAGCCGGCCCGCGACTGCCAGCATCGCGGCCGTGCCGACCACTGCCGCCTTGGCGATGACGAAGAGGCCGTACGCGCTGGTCAGCAGCGATCCGATCGGCACCAGCACCAGCGCCGAGGTGACGCCGGTTACGAGCACGATCGCGAACAGCCAGGCGGCGGCCGTGGCGTAGAGCCGCATGATGCCCTGCGCCGCCGCGGGATAGCCGCGCCAGGCAACGGCCGTCCGGAGCGCGTAGAGCAGCATTCCCGCCCAGAGGATGGCCGGAAGGAGATGGCAGAAGGTGATCAGCGCCCCGGCCACCGGGACGATGCCCTCGGGGTGGGCCCGGATGCCCTCGGCCAGCACGATGCCGCAGAGCGGGAGCACGCTGGGCCCGGGCTGGCGCAGCCGGAGGAGGAGAGCGGCCAGAGCGAAGCAGATCATTTCGCCGAGGGCGATCGGCGCGGTCGCGGCGGCGCCAAGCCCGGGCACCGGCGGCTGCGCCAGGTCCTTAGCCACCCCCGGGCCAGCGAGCGCGGTGACCAGCAGGGCAGCGCTCGCGGCCAGGCCAACCAGGCAGGCGCGCAGCGCCCAGGGCGTGGGCAGTGGCCCCGGCCGCGGGCCCTTGTACTGGCGGGCGAGGCCGCGGCCAGCCAGGCCGCCGAACGCCACGGTGAGGCCGCCGAGCATCACGGCCCGCTCGACGCCGGTAATCCAGAGCGCCGGGGTCGAGAGCGGAACCGAGGCCGCGACCATGCTCACCGGGCCGACAGTAACTGCGATGGGTGAGCCGTAGATGCCCTTGCGACTGATTTGCCCTCGGCGTTACCTGACCGATACGCAACCGCCCGCGGGTTGGTTCCGGGGCCAGGGGGCATGGTTAGGCGGAGTACTAAAGCCTGCCAGAACCCACGTATCACGCACTTCCCTAATCAATCCGAGTGAACGCGTTTCAAATCGGGGGAATCGGATGAGCAGGGCGAGGGCTCTTGCATTGTTCATTGCCGCCGCGGCCGCGTTCTCTGCATCGATCGTGGTCTACCGGCTGGTATATGTGACCAATCCCGGCCTCTGGTCGCACACGGACGAGTGGGTGTACTGGGCGGCAGGCCGGGTCGTGCGGCGTGATCCGGCGAACCTGTACGTGGTCCGCCTGGGCGAGCCCCTGGCGTTCAAGCTGCCATTCACCTATCCGCCGTTCGCCGCGTGGCTGTTCAGCTTCCTGAGCGGCTTCACGTTCCGCGCGTGGGAAATAGCGCTGGTCGTCCTGGACCTGACCCTGATGCCGGTTATCACCTATCTCTCGCTGCGGATCGCGGGCCACCGGGGCTCACGGAATGTCTGGATTGCCCTGGCTCTCGCGGCGATCGCGCTCTGGCTCGAGCCGGTCTTCTCGACGATGTTCTTCGGCCAGATCAACCTGATCCTGCTGACGCTGATACTGGTCGACTTCGCCTTGCCCGACTCCTGCCGGTGGAAGGGCATCTGCACCGGAATAGCCGCCGGGATCAAGCTCACCCCGCTGATCTTCATCCCGTACCTGTTCGTGACCCGGCGGATCCGGGCCGGCGTGGTGAGCCTGCTGACGTTCGGGGCCACCGTCGGGCTCGGCTTCCTGACGATGCCGACGGCGGCGCGCGACTACTGGGCCGGGCTGCCCAGCGGTCCCGGCGGCGCATCCAAGATGGTGAACCAGTCCCTCAACGGCGTCATCCAGCGGTTCCTGCACGGCCAGGCGCCGGCCAGCACCGTCTGGGCGGTCACCGCGCTCGTGGTGGCCACCGCGGGAGTGGCGCTGGCCGGGATCGCCGGCCGGCGCGGGCTGGAGCTGCTCGGGGTCCTGCTCTGCGGCATCACCGGCCTGCTGGTGTCGCCTATCTCCTGGACGCACCACTGGGTCTGGGTTGTACCGGCGCTGGTCCTGGTCACGACCGGCATGAGGCCCTCCCCCGATCGCGGGCTCGCTACGGTCCGGCCCGTCCGCCGGCGGACGCACCTGGCCACGATCGCCGCCAAGGTCCTGGGCACGGCCGCGCTGCTCGGCCTGTTCGTCGAGTGGCCGGGCAGCCGCCCGTTCGGACGGCACGACACGCTGCTGCCCCACGGCCTGCTGCGGCTGGTCCCGTGGTCAGGCGACCAGGTTTATACCTGGCGCGGTGCCACCTGGCTGCTCGGCAACGCCTACGTACTCGCCGGCCTGGCGGCGCTCATCGGCGCGGGCGTCTACCTGTGGCTGACCGGGCGCCACGCTCGCCGGACGGCGCGGGTTGCGCCCGTCAGCCCGGCGCGGCGGGAGACCCGCGAGCCGCCGGTCCCGGTCGGGACAGGCTCCCGCCGCTAGCCAGGCGGGCGAACGGCGGCCGATTCACCCGTTTTGTGGGGCCCGAACCTGGACCTGGAAGTCGCGACGCGCCGTCCGCTACGGCTGTGATGCCCGCAGCGTGTAGGTCTTGCTCACCGGCAGCCCCTTCGGGAAATGCTTGCCCGACCCGGTGAAGATCTCGGTCATGCGGGTGAAGTACTCACGGCCGTGGTGCTTCGGCCACGCCACGGGACGCCACAGCACGAACAGCGCCGGGAACTTGGTGAACTTGTTCGGCCCGCACGACGCGCTGGGCGTGCAGTCGTTGAACCCGGCCGTCCCCGAGGCGAACGCGGACGAGCCCCAGGCCGACCACTTCAGCCTGGTGATGTCGGCGTTCGAGCCCATGCAGCCGGGCTGCAGCGTGGACGACGGCTTGACCTGGCCAGCCCCGTTGCACTGGACCATGACGATCGGCAGTGCCTTGGCCGGAGCCGCGGTGGCCGCCACCGCCGTTCCGGCAATTGTTCCCGCGGCCACCAGGCCGGCCCCCAGCACCACGCGCAGACGAGTAAGCCTCATTGAACGATCCCCTCCTAGCGGTAATAACTCCACCAGAAGAGACGCCGCCGACGCGCAGTTGGTTGGCCGCAGTTAACCGGCGCCGAGCAGAGACCGAAGCACGAACTGCATGATGCCGCCGTGCCGGTAGTACTCGGCCTCGCCGGGGGTGTCGATCCGCACGATCGCGGTGAACTCCTTGCCGTCCGCGCGCACCGTAACCTCCCGCGGTGTCTGGCCCGAGTTCATCGCTTCGACGCCGATGACGTCGAAGACCTCATGCCCGGTCAGGCCCAGCGACTCCGCCGTCTCGCCCGGCTTGAACTGCAGCGGCAGAACGCCCATGCCGATGAGGTTGGAGCGGTGGATGCGCTCGAACGACTCCACGAGCACGGCCCGGGCGCCGAGTAGCGCGGTGCCCTTGGCCGCCCAGTCGCGCGACGACCCGGAGCCGTACTCCTTGCCGCCGAGCACGATCAGCGGCGTCCCCTCGTCGATGTACTTCCGGGACGCGTCGTAGATCGGCATCTGCTCGCCCTCGGGAAGCTTGATCGTGACGCCGCCCTCCGTGCCCGGCGCCAGCTCGTTCCGCAGCCGGATGTTGGCGAAGGTCCCGCGGATCATCACCTCGTGGTTGCCGCGACGCGAGCCGTAGCTGTTGAAGTCCGCCCGCTGGACCCCGTGCTCGGTCAGGTACCGGCCCGCCGGGCTGTCGGTCTTGATCGCGCCCGCCGGTGAGATGTGATCGGTGGTAACCGAGTCGCCGAGCTTCGCCAGCACGCGCGCGCCGTGAATATCGGTGACCGGGCTCGGCTGGCGCTGCATCCCCTCGAAGTACGGCGGATGCCGCACGTATGTCGAGTCGTCCGCCCACGCGAACGTGTCGCCGGGCTGAACGTCCAGCTCCTGCCACCGCTCGTCGCCGGTGAAGACGTCGGCGTAGTCGCGCGTGAACATCTCCGCGGCGACGGCGGTCTCGACGATCTCCTCGACCTCGGACGGAGACGGCCAGAGGTCGCGCAGGTAGACGGACTGGCCCGAGGCGCCGGTGCCGATGGGCTCGGTGGTCAGATCGATGTCCATGGTGCCGGCCAGCGCGTAGGCCACGACCAGCGGCGGGGACGCCAGGTAGTTCATCTTGACGTCCGGGTTGATCCGGCCCTCGAAGTTCCGGTTCCCTGACAGCACGGAGACGACCGCCAGGTCGTGCTCCGCGACGGCGCCGCTGATGGCCTCGGGCAGCGGCCCGGAGTTCCCGATGCAGGTCGTGCAGCCGTAGCCGACAAGATTGAAGCCCAGCTTCTCCAGGTACGGCGTCAGGCCCGCGCGCTCGTAGTAGTCCATGACAACCTTCGAGCCGGGTGCCAGCGTCGTCTTCACCCACGGCTTGCGCTCGAGCCCGGCCTCGACCGCCTTCTTGGCCAGCAGCGCCGCCCCGACCATCACGGACGGGTTGGACGTGTTCGTGCACGAGGTAATCGCCGCGATCACGACCGCGCCGTGGTCAACCGACGTGACCGTGCCGTCGTCCAGCGTCACCTGGACCGGCGAGGACGGCCGGCTGGTGACCGGGCGGACCTGCCCGGTGCCGCCGCCGTTCTCGGTGTCGGCGGTGAACGGATCGGAGGCCGGGAACGTGCCGGCGATGTCGTCGTCGAGCTTGTCGAGCTCGACGTAGGACCCGAGCGCCTCCCGGAAGGACGTCTTGGCATCGGACAGCGCGACCCGGTCCTGCGGGCGCTTCGGGCCGGCCAGCGACGGCACCACCGTCGACAGATCGAGCTGCAGTTCCTCGGAGTAGCGGGCATGCGCAGCCGGGTCGTGCCACAGGCCCTGCGCCTTCGCGTACGCCTCGACGAGCGCCACCTGCCCGGACGGGCGGCCGGTCAGCCGCAGGTAGGCCAGGGTCTCGTCGTCGATCGGGAAGATCGCGCAGGTCGAGCCGAACTCCGGGCTCATGTTGCCGATCGTCGCCCGGTTCGCGACCGGGACGGCGGCGACCCCCTCGCCGTAGAACTCCACGAACTTGCCGACCACGCCGTGCTTACGGAGCAGCTCAGTGATCGTGAGCACCAGGTCGGTGGCGGTAGCGCCGGACGGCAGCTCGCCGGACAGCCGGAACCCGACGACCTTCGGGATCAGCATCGACACCGGCTGACCGAGCATCGCCGCCTCGGCCTCGATCCCGCCGACGCCCCAGCCGAGGACGCCGAGGCCGTTCTGCATCGTGGTGTGCGAGTCGGTGCCGACGCAGGTGTCGGGGTAAGCGGTCGTCACGCCGCCCGCCGGCTGGGTCATGATGACCCTGGCCAGGTACTCGATGTTGACCTGGTGCACGATGCCGGTGCCTGGCGGCACGACCTTGAACTGGTGCAGCGCCTCCTGGCCCCAGCGCAGGAACGCGAACCGCTCCTTGTTGCGGTGGAACTCAAGCTCGACGTTCCGCTCGAACGCGTCCGGCCGGCCGAAGACGTCCGCGATGACCGAGTGGTCGATGACCAGCTCGGCGGGCACCAGCGGGTTGATCTTGGCGGCGTCGCCGCCGAGCGCCCGCATCGCCTCGCGCATCGCGGCCAGGTCGACGACCGCGGGCACGCCGGTGAGGTCCTGCAGGATGACCCGGCTCGGGCTGAACTGGATCTCGGTATCCGGCTCCGCCTTCGGGTCCCACTGCGCGAGCGCGGTGATGTGGTCGGCAGCCACGTTGACGCCGTCCTCGGTCCGCAGCAGGTTCTCCAGCAGGATCTTGAGGCTGTAGGGCAGGTCCGCGGCGCCGGAGACGGCGTCCAGCCGGTGAATCTGGTAGCTGGTCCCGGCCACGTCCAGGGTGGCGCGGCTGCCGAAGCTGTTTCCGGTCATGTCTCCTCGTTCTCC
>DAIOWC010000061.1:0-1777 GCA_036758685.1 Streptosporangiaceae bacterium
CCGGCCAGTCCACCCAGCTTTCCTGGATGAGCACGCAGCGCAGGCCGGCTCTCGCGGCCACCGCCGCCACCTGGCGGGTGTGGTTCGACTGCACGCCGCCGATCGACACGAGCGTGTCGCAGCCCTTGGCGAGCGCGTCCGGGACGAGGTACTCCAGCTTGCGGGTCTTGTTGCCGCCGTACGCGATGCCCGAGTTGCAGTCCTCGCGCTTGGCCCAGACGGACGCGCCGCCCAGGTGCGCTGTGAGCCGTTCCAGCGGGTGAACCGGCGAGGGGCCGAACAGCAGCGGATACCGCTCAAATTCATCGATGGACATCGCCGGCTCCTATGGTCAGCTCGCGCAATGGGCGTCCCCCTAGCATCGTCGGCCGCGAGCGCCCGGCCGGCAAGCGAAGCCGCCTGGGCCGGCACCGAGGCCGATTTGCACCTTTAATCCGGGCTACTCGGCAGTTTCCGCATCGTGGGTGTGCCGTAGGTATTGCCCTAGCAATAGCTATCTCACATCCACGATGCGGAAAGGCCTGCGGACGATGGGCGAAAGCCGCAAAGCGGGCCTAGCACGGCGAGACGTCGCCCGGTCCGCCTGCCGGATCGTCGGCGAACATCGCGTCCAGGGCGGCGCGGCGCTTCGCCATGATCTCGGGCGGCGGCTGGGCGAACTCGAGACCCGCGCCGGCCCGGCGCGGCCGATGCGCCGCAGAGGGCGGCCGCGGGCTGGTGGCGGCCTTCACGCCCGGAGTGAGCCGGGCCGCCCGGGTGTACCGGCCGCTATGACACCACCAGCCGGCGAACGCGGTCGAGTACGGGTTGATCAGGTCCCGCACGCGCCGCTCGATTCGGTTCACAACAGGCCTCCGGACTCGGCGACAGCAAGCCGATAAAAGCCAGGCTACGCCGCCGGTCCGTGCGGTCCGCCGTCCGCGATGTAGGCCATGACCCGGCGGAAGTTGTCGACCACCGGCTCCACCGCATCCAGAGACAGCCGGTCGCCAGTCAGCGGGATCAGCTCGGCCCGCATCCGCTCGACGTGGTCCCAGCCCACCTCGTGCCAGCCCGGAATGCCACGCACGCGGCCCTCGATGCGCGTCCGGTGCAGCGCCTCGTCCGAGCACACGCACTCGATCACGTACAACCGCGCGCCGAAGCGGTCCGCGGTCTCCTGCCACAGGGTCAGCTGCGGGTCGCTGACCAGGTCATCGACGACCGCGCTCTGATCGAGCATGAGCTGCCTCACGACCAGCGTCCGGAGGAGGCTGAACCAGGCCGCCAGGTACTGCTCGCGGTCCAGCTGAGCTATCGCCGCGTGGGCAGGCTTGAGACCGCCCATCAGCCAGTCACCGGCGAACGCGGGAGCACCGATGGTGCGGGCCAGCTTCTCCGCGAGCGTCGACTTGCCGGTGCCGGGCAGTCCGGTAAAGAGGATCACTGCCGGCAACGGTCACTCCCCATCGATCGTGGAAGCCGCCCGCAGGGCGATCTCGTGGTCCTCGATGCTCGTCGCGCCGGACACGGCGACCGCCCCGGCCAGCCGCCCGGAGACCAGCAGCGGAACCCCGCCCCCGAACGGCACCACGTCCGGCCGCGCGATCATCCCGTGGAACAGCTCGGGCTCCTCGCTGCTCTCCTCCCGCCACTCGCGGCCGAGGTCGAGCGTGGACTTGCCCGTCAGGATCACCGTCTGAGTCTTGTCGACCGAGGTCCGGGCCGACAGCCGGGTCGCGCCGTCCATCCGCGCGAACGCCAGCAGCGAGCCGGCCTCGTCCGCTACCGCGACGGA
>DAIOWC010000061.1:1877-27318 GCA_036758685.1 Streptosporangiaceae bacterium
GCCGCCCTTCATGATCGGCCGGAACTCCTGGCCGTACCTGGACTGCACCGCGGCTTTCATCGCTTCCCGTCTCCGTCGCCCGGATACTGGAACACCGCGTCGAGGGGCACCCTGAACACCTGCGCGATCTGGAATGCGATCTCCAGCGAGGGCGAGTACCGGCCCTGCTCGATCGCGATGATCGTCTGACGAGTCACTCCGATGCGCTGCGCGAGATCCGCCTGCGTCATCTCGCCGCTGGCGAAGCGAAGCGCGCGGATCGAGTTGGTGATCCTGGTCGGCTTAGCCATGGCGCAGCTGCAGGCCCCGCCGGTAGGCGACGAGCTTGACCGCGGACCCGACGACCGCCCACAGCACGAATCCGAGATAGATGACGTTGGCGATCCAGAAGTAGTCCCACCGGGCCATGGCCATGAACAGTGCCGCCCCGGCGCCCGCGACGATGAACCAGCGGCTGGCGTACTCGCCGAATCGGTAGATCTCCCGGTCGCGCACATCGGTGCGCCGGCTCTCGGTGGGTCTCGCGGTCTCGACCAGCGTGCGGCCCACGATCGACGCGACGATCGAGGCGCCGGTCGCCCACAGGAGGACGGCGACGTAGGGCACCTGTCCAACCGGCGTGCTCAGCATCCGTCCGATGATGATCACGAGGTACACCGCGTAGGCACCCGCGCTGGTCACGAGGTAGACCCACGTGCCCTTCTCCTCGTACGACATTGCCCCACCTGCCGGTCATGTTAAGAATCTTTGACACAGCAAATGTAAGGCAGAGCCTACATCGTGTCAAACTTTCTAGACACGGACCGACTAGCGGAGGCCGTCCCACAGGCGGCGCTCGTCGCCGTCCGGATCGTCGGCAACCGCGCTGGCGGCGTCGAACACCATCGTCGCGCGCTCCGCGGTCGTGTAGCGCGGCCAGCCGGGATCGCCGGTAGTCACGAAGCTCACCCAGGCGCGGTGCATGACATCGGCCAGGTCCTGCGGTGCGTCCGGGCCCGTCAGCCAGTCCGCCCCTTCGGAGCGAAGCGTGTCGAACGTGAACGCCACTTCGAGGTAGTGGCATGCGCCCAGCCGGCCCTCGAGCACCGGGGCGGGCCACGCGAACTCGTACACCCAGGTAGCCGATTCGGGGCGCGCCTCGGCGACGCGCAGTGCGGGGATGCGGAAGAACCAGTCGCCGGACAGGTCCGCGAGGACCTCACCGGCCGAGGCGCCGGGGCGGTTGGCCCGGTAGAGCGCCAGCGCGTCATCGCCGAGCCCGTCGGCCGCGGCGGCCGCCTGCAGGATGGGATCGCTGATGGCATCCATCGCGCCCGTGGGCACCATGAAGAACCGCTGCTCGTCGGCGTTGGTCCCGATCAGCACATCGACGTCCCGCCCGGCACCGGCGCGCAGGCCGTCCAGCGGCACCGCCGGCAGCACGTCGCCGTCGACGACCGGCTCGAACACCATGCGGTTGCCGGTGATCTCGGCCCATCGCGCGGGATCGGGATTGGTCACGAGACCAAAGGCCAGCGCATCCTGCCCAGCCAGCAGCTGCGGCACGGGCACGGCGGCGATAGCCTCGCGGCTGGCGGGAACGCCGAGCTGCTCGGCGAGGTAGCCGCCCACCCTGGCCGCGGTGCCCGGCGTCAGCACGTGCTGGCCCGCGCCGCTCTGGGCGATGACGCGGCGGAACAGCCCGGCCGCGCGGGGCATCGACAGCAGTGTGGTCACCGACATCGCGCCGGCCGACTCGCCGGCGATGGTGACCCGGCCGGGATCGCCGCCGAAGCTGGCGATGTTGTCCTGGACCCACCGGAGGGCGGCGATCTGATCGAGCAGCGCGACGTTGGCCACGCCGTCATCGAGGAAGAGAAAACCGTCAGCACCGAGACGGTAGTTGATGGTGACGCACACGACGCCGTCCCGCGCATACGCCGTGCCGTCGTACTGCGGGACCGCGCCCGAGCCGTACATGAACGAGCCGCCGTGAATCCACACGAGCACCGGCAGGCCGGCCGCGCCCAGCTCTGGCGTCCAGACGTTGAGGTTCAGGCAGTCATCGCCGGGGATCGCCGGCTCGGCGAGCAGCTTGTCGAACGGCGGCGGGTACGGGCTCTTCGGAACCGTCGGCCCGAACTCGGTGCAGTCCCGCGTACTGTCCCACGGCTGCGGCGGCTCCGGAGCGCGCATGCGCCCCGGACCGAAGGGCGGCGCCGCGTACGGGATCCCCTTGAACACATAAACGCCGCCCCCGTGCGTTCCGGTGACGGCGCCCTGGCTGGTCTGGGCCATAGTCATGGTCAACAAGATAGGAGAAACTCACCTCCGCTGGCATCTGGGGCCAGGTGACGGTCCACTGATCCCAGATGCCAGCGGAGCTCCGCTGTCGGCTGAGTTGGTCAGCTACACCTCCTACCTTTACTCGTCAGCCACGTCGAGGGCTGAGCCTGATCCGAGCGGGTCCGGGATCAGCAAGACGATCAGCTCAGCGTCCGGCCCGGGCTCGGAGTTGTCACCCTGGTCGGATGTGAGCGATCGTGGCTCTGTATGGGTCATGGCACCTGCACCTCCTTAGCTCGCATGACCGGGGTTGTTCGGGCTCCGGCTCGTGACCGGAAGGGGCGTGAAGCTCGGGCATCGCACGTCCTTTCATGCATCGGAACCGAGGTCGGTTCGCTCCACTCGGAGTTGTTTCTGGCCGTCGCCGTTTCCGGCGGCGAACAGATGTCTTTCAACCTCTCCTATCATGCTTGAAGTCGGCCATTTTTCAAGGGACAACAGCACAATCCTCAGGCTATTTATGCAGGTCAAGTTGCATGTCCTGCCCTTCTGGCTGAGATCAGCACAACACTTCTGGTACAGAACACAACGGTCTGATAGATTGCGCGCAACGCCATATAGAGGTCCCCGCATCGGCCAGTATTTCGGAGACATCTTCAATGCCGGATGGTAGTGACCGGACCGAACGAATCAGCCAGGACGTCACTGACATCAGCTCTTCCTCGCAGCTGCTGCGCTATGCAACGGCCGGGCAGCTAGAGCATCTGCAGACGCAGCACCGGGCCTTCAGCCAGGGCAAGATCGCGCACGGCGCGGGGCTGGGCAGCAACAGCCGCAACGCCGGAGCGGCGCTGTCGACGGCGCTCAAGAAGGGGCTGTCGGCCGATCAGATCGGGAAGCTCGACGGGATCATCGGAGCACTGGCGGAGCACCAGGACGGCACCGGGGGACTGTCGTCGCTGGCGCTGCGGCTGTCCGGGGAGGGCCGCGACGAAGTGCGGCGGACGATGACCACGCGGCTGCCGCCGAGCTGGACCAGCAGGATCTTTCACGACCCGCCGACCGCGGACGTCGGCGTTCTGATCCAGGCGTCGGCGCTGCTGTCCGCATTCATGTCGGCCAGCAAGATGGACACCGCCGGCACCAGCGTCGACAGCATCCGGGCCCGGTATCGCGATCACCTGGAGCCGCTCGTCCGGCGGCTGATCGTCATCTCGGTCGAGCCGCCGACCTCGCGGAACTACGACGCGCAGATACTCCTCGGGATCCTCGCAAGCTACTGCTTCGATCAGATGCGCGTGCGGCTCGAACACGAGCTGCGCTATTCGCCCATGGGGTTCCGGGTCTGGCGGGCAATCACGAAGCTGGTGAAGCTCAGCGGCCGGGGACGGCACGCGGACACGCTGAAGGACTGGGTTCGCCCGCTCGTCGAGGACGCCGAGGACCTGCGCAAGCGGAGCCTCTACGCGGGGCGGGGCCTCGACCTTGAGCTCGCGATCTCGGTGCCCCGCGCGTGGTCACCGCCCGGCGACGACTGGGCCGGGAAGGCCCTGCTCGCCAGGGCGCGCGAGAGCGAGGCGACGATCCGCGAGCGCGGCACCGCGGCCATGGGCCTGTGGCAGCGGGCGATCTCGGAAGGCAGGGACGACCTCGCGGAGACCGAGCAGTCACTGCGCCAGCTGATCGCCGAGTTCCGGGACCCCGATTCCAGGCCGGACGCCGCGCGCGGGCTCGCCTGGGTGGCTACCCAGCTCGAGTACGTGATGGACCAGCGGATACCCGTCTGCAACGAGTTCCCCGATGTGGACGAGCCCTGGTTCCGGCATGTCCAGGAGGCCGCGGACGAACTCGACAAGCACATACCGGCGCACCTGCTGACGGGCACGAAGAACCTCTTCCGGCACATGATCCTGCAGAACGCGGGCGTGTACCGCCGGCAGGCCATCGAGACGATCGTCACCAGCGGCTGGAACGAGCCGGTGGCGCGGGCACTCGGCATCCTGCTGAAGAAAGAGGAAGACGAGGCCTGGCTGCGGGTGCGGGTTGAGTTCGCGCTGGGCTTCATGCAGAATCCGTCGGCCGCGGTCGAGGCCGACCTGACCCGCGCCTGCAAGTTCGCCTTTGACCGCCTGGAACTGGACCAGCGTGCTCCGAACGATCCGCCGCCGCGGGCCCGCCGTACGGAGATACACTCCTCGCTCTTCGCGGTCGGTGACTGCTTCGGCGTGGCGGGCGCCGAGGAGCGGGCTCGAACCGCCAGGGAATCGCTGCGGCCCGTCCTCACCGCGCTGGCTGAGCTGGACGGAGACCGCGCGCGCATCCTGCGGCGGGCGACGAGAGCGGCCGCTTATGTGCTGACGCTCACCGCCCAGCCGAGAGAAGGCAACCAGCCCGATCTGTCGGAGGTTCTGCTGACGAAGCTGAGTGGGAGCCCCGACGCAGTGACGGCCACGCTGAGCTCGTGGGCACTCAGCTTCCGCTTCGCCGAGGACGGATCAGTCCGGCCGCTGCTGGCGGCGGCCGACCTCGCGCGTGACATGCGGCCTTACTGACGGGCAAAGAAAAACCGCGGGCCGCCTCGGTGAAGCGGCTCGCGGTTCGCGGCAAGTTTCATCTCATCTGCGTCCCGGGTTCTGCCCTGCCAGCCGGGGGAGCGGCAGGTCCTTGGGCTGGCGGTAGTCGGTGCCGGGCTGCAGCCCGCAGCTGTAGAAGCCGTTCGCGGCCCTGATGCCGCTCGCTAGCCGGCTGGGGCTGCGCCTGGTCAGGCTGAGGGCTCGCTCTTCGCGCCAGATCCCGATCGAGACGATCGCGACGGACCCGAGAAGCGCACCCGCAGCGATGAGCACGAAGACGACGATTGCGTAGACCTGGATCATGTCCGCCTCCCTCTCCGTACCGGCGCGGGATTGCGGCACCCGCAGTACTTGAGCGGCCTGGTGCTGTTGCTGGCAGGCCGGCTCTGGCCTGGTGCTGTTGCCTTGCTCATTGCTTCCTGTTCTCCTTCGGTGATGTGCCTGGATGGCAGCGGCCCCCGCCTCGGGCGGGGGCCGCCGTGGTTCTGCGGCGAGCCCTCCTTTCGTCGGACAGCAGCAGATTAGCAGTAAATCACTGCGGAAAACAAGTAGCTTCTTGCATGGCAAAGATGCCGCTGAGTAGACTGATCACTGCGAGATCGATCGGGTCCGCAGTTAGCCTGCGAGGGAGGTGCCAGCAGATGGGAAAGAAGGCCGCGCCGGCCGGCGTTGCGCTGCCGGTTGATGCCGAGCCGCCGACGCCTCAGGCGCGGCTGGTCATCAGCCTCTCCAGGGCGGGCGGGACGGCGGAGACACACGTCCCGCCGGGCGAGGCCCGGCACGCCGTCACGACGGGCGCTGTGGTCGGAGTGACCTGGGCGGCCATCGGCGGGGCAGTCTGGATCGTGCAGATCTCCCCGCGCCTGGAGATTCTGGCATTGGCCGAGCTTGGATTTGCTTTGGCAATTGCCATTCTTATCGCACTATGCGGGCGCCGGAAGGGCTCGGCCGAAGCGCCTATGCGCGATATATAGCCGCCCCTCGGCGTCGTCGCTGGGCAACGCCGCCTTAACGCGCAAATGGCCCTCCGCCTATCGGCATGCGGAAAGACCATCTGCGGTGCGGCAGATTGCGCTCAAAGGAGCCGTATGATCTGCGTCTCGTTCTTGACGTTGTCCCGGATAAGCACGTCTCGGTCGGCTCGCAGCTGCGCGTCGATGAACTCGTACAGGCTAATCGCGCGGTTCGTGATGTCAGTCTTGGACAAACCCGTACGATCCTGGAGATTCTGCAGGTCTTCTGCAGCCTTCGGGATCAGTGCAACCGTGATGCGCTCTGCAGTCTGCGGCCGGGCAGCTTCACCCTGAAAGGTGCCGTTACCGGCGCTGGCTGTCATTGTGCGGACTCCTCCCATGTCGGGGCACCAGTCTTCGCTCAAGACGACGACTGTGCACGGAGTCGGCGCCGGAGGAATCCCGGATGTCTTGCGGGGGGACGCCTGACGGTCAGGTCAGATGCCACCCCTGTTGCGTGTGTTCCTGCTTCTGTTGCCGTCAAAAGCAGGTCTATTGCTGCAACGTTAGCATTAGTAAGCTGCTAGATTCAAGGATCGGCAGCATGATTCACGCCACATCTTTCTGTGCTAAGGGATATTCTGCAGGGATCATCTCGATACGGCGATGAACCTTTCACGCAGCTTGTCAGCGATAATCGCCCGGCCAGTTGCGGCGGCCGGACTGCCCGTTGCGCCGCACCCGCCGGCGGAACCTGGCCGCCGCGAAGACCCCCGCGATGCACAGCACGAGCCAGAACAGCAGTATCACCTTGAAGAAGCCGAGGAAGATCCAGCCACCGCCCGGCAGGATCACGGCGGCCAGCAGTATCAGCAGCGCCAGGGGCAGGAGCCGCGGTCCGCGCCGGTAGCGATACGCCGGCGGGCCCCACTGCGGGCCTGAGGCCCATGGCGGCGGACCGGCCTGCGGCCCGGTCGGCTCCGGCTCCGGCAGATCGGCCATCACGGCGCGCAGGTCGCCGAAGGTCTTGGCGTTCAGCGCGCTGGTGACCCGCTCGTCGAGCTCTTCGGAGGTCAGCCGGCCGTCGGCGAAATGCTCGCGCAGCCGCGTCGTTACCCGCTCGCGGTCTGCGTCGCTGACCCGCATGCGATCGTCCATCATCTTCCCCGTCCTGCCTACTCGTCCTGACCGTCTTCGTCGGCGTCCTCAGCGTCGACGTGGTCGGCGAGGATCCGGTAGATCTCCCGCCGAGTCCGCTCAAGCAGCCGCTCGGCCTCGCGTACCTGTGCGGCCGTTCCCGCGTGAGCGATCTGCACGATCCCCGCGCCGAGGCGGGCCGCCTCGGCGAACAGCCCTGGCACCTGCCAGGCCTCTTGCTGGGCCTGCGATTCCCAGGCACCGCGAGCCATGCCCGGGTTCTGCTCGACGTATTCGCGCCCGGCGTCGGTCAGCCGGAACGTGCGGCTGCCGCCGGACTCCTCGCCGAGGATGAGGCCCTCGTCCGCCAGCTGTGACAGCGCCGGATAGACAGCACCGGGACTCGGCCGCCAGGCTCCGCTGCTGCGCTCCTCGATCTCAGACATGATCTGGTAGCCGTTGCGCGGGCCGTCCTTGAGCAGGGCGAGGATCGCCGCGCGCACGTCGCCGCGGCTGGCCTTCGGCGGACGCGCCGGGCCGGGTGGCCCTGGCGGGCCCGGCCACCAGCCGCCCTTGGAGCCCACGAATCCGCCGCCCCAGTGACCAGCCGGTCCTCGCCTGCCGGTGAAGTCGCCTGACCACGGGCTACTGCGCCGCTGACCGGACGCCATCACGCGGATGCCCCGGCGGATCAGCTTGTTCAGCAGCTGATCGGCGTCCCTGAACATCTCGAACGGGTCCCACTCAAAGCCGCCCGCGCCGCATGCTGCCCCGGCTGCCATCTTGCGCCTCACCCACTTCTCGCGACACGATCACGATATATCGACAGCCTATGTCACCCGGCAGCGGAGAACAAGTCATATCTCGTCTGGTGCGCTGACGGGCAATTTACCGGGCGGCACCGGCCTCGGGTTTCCCGCGTTCCTTTCCCTGCTGACAAGATCGGACGGGTGACAGAGCACGAATCGCCGCAGTCCGGCGGCCCCGAGGGACGGCCCCGGCAGCTGCCGCAGCACTGGCCAGGCATGCGCCGCAACCATCTGCCGGACCCGCGGCAGACCTGGCTCCGCCGGGCCGAGCACCTCGCGGCCGGCCACGTCGACTTCCCGATGCCCGCCTGGCTGCGGCGGACGCCCGGCGAGCGGCGGTGGCCGATTACCCTCAGCGTCCTGGCCGCCATCGTCCTGCAGATGCTGCTTCCGGAGCGGTTCACCAAGCCGCTGCCGCTCTATCTGCTGCCGGCCCTTGAGGCTGCGCTGCTGATCGGCCTGACCGTGTCGGATCCGGTGCGGGTCGAGCGGGGCGGAACGGCGAGGCGCGCCGCGAGCATCGTGCTGATCATGCTGATCACGATCGCCAACGCGGTGTCCGCCGTCCTGCTGATCCGCGCGATCCTGGAGGGCGAGGCCGGCGGGAGCGCGGCGCCACTGTTCGGCACGGGAGCATCGATCTGGGCGACGAACGTCATCGCCTTCGCGCTGTGGTACTGGGAATTCGATCGCGGCGGACCGATCCGACGAGCCCACGGCGTCGCCCGCCATCCGGACCTGATGTTCCCGCAGATGGCCACCCCCGAGCTGGCCGAGCCCGACTGGGAGACCCAGTTCGTGGACTACCTGTACTTGTCGTTCACCAACGCGACGGCGTTCAGCCCGACCGACGTGATGCCGCTGGCCCGCTGGGCAAAGCTCACCATGCTGGTCCAGTCCGGGATCTCGCTGGCGGTTGGAGCGCTGGTCATCGCCCGGGCGGTGAACATTCTGCGGTCCTGACGCAGAATCACCTTGTGACCGGCCGCTATCAGGATCCGGCAACGACACCGGACCCAGATACCAGCCGGTCTCTTGGCGAAACCGGCTTCGAGCTGTCACCGCATCTGCTTCACCGAGTTCTCAGCGGCGCATAGCAAAGATCCCGCGCAGCCTGACGACCAGCCAGGCGAGCCGGCTGGGGCGCGGGATGTGAGTCGTTTCAATCAGTTGGATCCGAAGGTAGGCCTTGTCCGTGCACGGCTCGAGGCCATCGTCTTCGGGCTGCCCGGCCGGGGAATGGGCAGTCAGGTTGGTCACGGGCTCCTCCTGATGGTCGGGGGCTCAGGGCCCTGAGTCTCGCGGGCGGTTCGGCGAGGGTCGGTGCTCATCTGGACCTCCAGTCCAGTCGGTACTCGAACTACTTCAGGGTACTAGTGTTATGGCTGAGATACATCGCAAACGCAGAGAGAATTTGGTCTTCTGCCATGCGGAGACTGCTGATAGTATGCAAGAAGAACAACAGGACGGTGCGCTTTCGCAACGTCTCGCTTGTCGGTCGCAACAGGCGACGGCGCGGCTAGCAACGGCGGCGGCGCCCGCGGCAAGCGGAGGCGGGAGGGGCGGCTTTCTGCTCAGCCCAATGGAGGGAGACCCATGACCAGGACCGGAACCGGCGAGAGTGCTCTGGGAGGTGTCAGGCCGCTTTGCAACCGGTGATAACTGACCGAGTGACAGTCGCCCTGATCCGGAAGGCCGCCGACGACCTGCAGTGTCTGCAGGATCGGACAAATCTGTCTAAAACGGACCTCGTGAACCGTGCTATCACGCTGTACGAGTTCATCGAGGCGCAGTTGCGCGGCGGACACGATCTGCTCGTCAGAGACAACCGCACGGGCGCCATGCAGACTGTTCTCATCTTGTGACGCCCGCGTCGCCGGTGAGGACGGCAAACCCGAGGGCCGTCCTGGAAATCCAGGACGGGCCCTCGGGTTTGTAGGGGGAGCACACCCGAGGGCCCGCCCTGGAAATCCAGGACGGGCCCTCGGTCGTCGTGCCTTTGGACCAGGCGGGCTAACCCGGCCTGGGTTCCGGCTGATCATCTGAGGCCAGAGCTCCAGGTGGCTTCAGAACTTCAGCCGGGACAAGCGGTTGGCCACTTCTGCGGGACAGGCCGCGCCCGGCGATGAGCGCGCTGGCGGCCAGCGCCACCGCCAGTTCCGCATAGGGAAGGAGACCGGAGCCCCGGTGTCTGGCGGTCAGCACTGCCCCGCCGATCCCGACGCCTACTGTCCCCAGGATCCCGACGGTTGTGATCGCGTGAATCGCTCCGCTGCTCGGGTCGGAGCGCACGTCCTCACGAACGATCACGGTGAGCGCTGCCGCGGATGTCGGGCGATCCGCGGACAGGACGACCTCTTCCTTCTCCATTGATGAGCTCTCCGTTCCCTGTATCTCGGTTGGTGGCAGGTGCGGCTTCGGCTGCCGGGGGTGGCTCGTGCGGTACCGGCGCCCGACGCCGGCTGCTGATCTCGGGTGAGTGCGTCATGCTGAGCTCCCTCTGGTGAGGCGCTAAACGATGCAGTCGGGTGACTGCGCTTCCAGCGTAATCCAGCAAAGTTTAAGCTGCAAGAACCCTGCTAGCTTGCTGCCGAATCCGTGTTCACAATCCGCCGGTCAGCTGCAGGGCTGCCCGCAGTATCTCTGGCCTGGCCAGGCCCTGCCCGTAAGATCGACAGGTCTAACGCATCAAAAATCTGCTGAATAACTGTTGCATACCTGTGACTGACTAGCTATCGTGATGCTCACAAGGCGCCCCCGGCCGAAAGGAGGAAGCGCAAATCAACGAAGCGTCACCTAGAGAGGAGGTGATCGATATGACCGGACCAGGCGAAGGCCTCGCGGTCATCCTGATCGAACCTGCCGGAGAGGCTCTCCGACAGCTTCAGGAGCGCACGAACCTGTCCAGGGCCGACATCGCCAATCGGGCGCTCGTCCTGTATCAGTTCGTCGACGCTGAGCTGCGAGCCGGCCGGCACGTCATCACTCAGGATTGCGAGACGGGCACAGCGCAGGTCGTCGAACTGGTCGATGCTCTGGGCGCCCGCATAGCGTCCGCCGCCCCCGCCCTTTCCGGGCGGGGGGCGGCGGGCCGCCACGTTCGGCCAGCCCGCCGGAGGCGCCGGATGGCACGCCCCGGCGGGCCGATGCGGCTGCGGCCGGCCTTCAGCCTCGGCGGCCAGGAGGTGCGGACTACATGAGCATGAGCTCGCCAACCCGACGCCGGGACCGCGATGGCCCCGGCTCCCCCAGGAAGCCGGCGCCGTCCGGCAGGAAGGCAGGACCCTGATGTTCGAGATCTATGCAGTCGCCGCGGTCGCGCTGGTCGCTGTCGGAGTGATCGCCGGCATCCTCGTCATCTTCGCCGTGGGAGTCCGCAGCGAGGACAGAGCAGGAAGCCTGCGTCGGCCGAGCCCCGGTCGCATCGCGGGTGGCGTCCGGGTGGTGACCAATGCCTACGTCAGCCCGTCGCTGGCCGAGAAGGCGGGCCAGCGTCGACCCGAGCTGGCGCTGGTCGGCCCGGAGCGGCCCGGCCGGCCATCGGTCCGAACCTGGTGACCGGTGACCACGAGCGCGCAAATCCGACCGGCCCGCGAGCTGCCCGCGTCCGGCCCGCACTCAGCCCCTGGCTGCGCGCGGGCACGCGGGGAGCTCGTCGCGGGCTCGGCCGGAGTACTAAGAAAGGAGCGACGATGACCATGCGCCCTCTGCCCGTCCGCGACGTTGAAAGCCGGCTGGCACTGACCAGAGCCGATTACGCCGAGCTGCTAGCCGCGGCGCGGGCCGCCATTGCCGCCGATCGAGACGGACTCCGCGATCCGCTCACCTTTGTCCGCGGTGTGCTGGCCGACCGCGGACAGCTCCCTCCGGCCGGGGCGGACGTACAGCAGCTGCTCGCGGCGGTGCCCGCGGACCTGCGCGAACCGGGAAACCGAGTACGGGCAGCAGCCGACACTCCGGCTACTGCGGATCTTCGTACGGGCTGTCCTCAATCGTCTCGTACTCGGGTGCGTCGAGCAGCGGGCGGACTGACCCGTCCGGTCCGAACCGGAAACTCAGGGCCCACCGGCTAAGACGTGCGGTGACCTCGTCGGGGTGATCCCGTAGCTTCTCGAGAAGCTCCTGGGACAGGTCCGGTTTGCCGCTTTCTTGTGGCTGCGCGGTCACCGTGAGCAGGTACGCGGCTGCCCGGGCCGCCCTGCGCATAATCATGGCGCGGTCGCCGGTCGCCTCGGCCAGATCGGTGAGCACGGGCTTCAGCCGGTCCCGGGCGCTCTTGGCCCGGTCTTCGACACCGGGCACGCCGAAACAGTCCCCGATGGCGAACAAAGACGCGTGTACCTCGGTAATGCGCGATCTCGGCGGCTCCTGCGTCTCTGCGAGCTGGCCGAGCCCGAGATTCCGGTATGCGCTCTGGCACGCGTGCGTGAGGTCGTCCTCGACGTGACGATTGGCGCGCTGCAGAAAGCCAAGCGCGAACTCGGCGCGAAGGCGCAGCCACGCCTCGTCCTGCTCATCCTGCAGCAGCTTTCCGAGCGCCTGCGCGATCGGGTTGGTCATGCCCGCGGTCACGACTGTCTCGATTGCCTGCCGGCGGTAGACGCCGGAATTCTGCAAGATCATGTGGAGGAACAAGGTCTTAGTGCCGGCCCGGAGATGGTCGGCGATCTGGAGCCGGTCGAGTTCTCTCGCGGCTTCCCGGACGTTGTCGAACCACGGCTCATTGACGTCAGGCCAGTCGTTGCAGACTGCGACCTTGTTGTCGAGAGCGTGCCGTACCGTTGCCGCCACCCACCGGAGGCCGGCCGGGGCATCGGGCCTGGACTTGCCGTCCCCGATCTCGCCGATCAGGTCGCGAAGATCCTGCTCGGTTGCCCTGATGCCGCGGTTCTGCTCAAGGGCCCGCTGCCACAGGCCCATCGCGGCCGTGCCGCGCTCGCGAATGGTCGCCCTGTTGTCCCGCGCCCGCCGGCGAAGAGCATCGCCGGCCCAGTCGTTGCTGGCCGGCGACCACGCCGCCGGAACGGCGAGGGCAAGCTCCAGGTCGAGACTCCGGCCAGGGTAAAGACTCTGGGCCCGAAGCTTGTCCGAGTCGCTGACAAGTCGCTGAACCCATTCCCTCAGCTCGTCCGTGCGCTCGCCATTGCTCCGCAGCCGGACGAGCTTGGTGATTCCGCGCCAGACGCGGAACGCCAGCGGTGAGTACCGCACGGCGGTATCGAGCCAATCTCTCATCGGGGCGAATGCGTAACTTGCCAGGCTTCCGAGCATGATCTGCGCGTCGTAGTTGCGTGAAGTCGGCGGCGCTACGGAAATAAGGATCAGCCGCCGGACGAGGAGCTCCAGCTCCGGCCCGTAGGTAGCGTGGATCTCGCGCACGCTCCGTTCATCGACCCGCTCCGCCGCTGAGAACGTCGACAGCAGAGCCGATGCCTGCGTCAGTACCTCGAGTTCGCTGGAGGGACGATGATGCTTGAGCATCCGGAACGTCCAGCCGGTGGGCACCTGCGCGATCAGGATGCCGCCGCGGTTCTCCGCCGACAGCCTCATGTTCAGCGAGGACAGGCCGCCAGTGCCGTCGAGATCCGGCAGCAGCGCCCCGATGATCTCATCGAGCTTGGCCAGGTGCGCCGGGCTCGGCCCGTCCCGCAGCGCGTGAGATAGCGCCGATGCGGCGTTGCGCTCGCTATCACGAAGCCTGGCCGCTTCGGCGATCCGCCCCTGCGTCACGTCGGGACGCTCGCGGCGGAGCCGTTCCAGCTGGCCGGCTAGCGCGTAGCTGAGCAGCTGACTGGGCTGGCTGATGTCCGTGATGCCGTGGTCGGCCCCCGAGGACCCGTTCTTCGGCGGTGTCACGTCCCCGGCCTCCCGGCGACCCATGTTGCGCTAACCGGCATAGGCATTGCGGAAATCTATCAGAGCGTTGCATACCCGCACCAGGCTGTTGGGAGCCAGCCGCCTTTCGTTGCCGATTACGGCCAATCCTGACGGCATTCCACATCGCATTTGAGCGCACACGCAGCGCCAATCTGAGGGCCTTGTCGTGCCATTTACCTGGAGATATGCTTGTGATGATCGTCGACGCACGTCGACGATCATGGTGCGAAGGAGGAGACCGTGAGCGCTAGCCCTCCGCCCGGGTTCCCTGAGCCCACCGAGGCTTCTTACCTGCGCATTGTTCTGCTGCCCTGGGCGCCCCCCGGTCGCCGGCACCGAAACGAAACGCCGTGCGGCCTGGCGCACTCGGCCCACCGGCTGCGCCGGCGTCCGCGCCCACCCCACAACCGCAGGATCATCTGATCTAGGAGAGCAGGCGCGTCGTCATGGAGACAGTAAATATCCGTAGCCTGCGGGGGACTAGCGTCGCCAAGACCGTCGGTGACGGCAAGCCGCTGGCAATCACGAACAATAAGGCGCTCATCGCGGTCGTCATCCCGGTAGCGAGGGCATGGGTTGAGCACGTCATCGACCGCAACTGGTCGCAGGTGCGCAAGCACGTCGAGGAAGGCGAGAAGGCGAGGGCGTCCGGCGCGCCCATGGACTCGCTGGACGACGTGCTCGCAGGCGCGGGGGCAGCTGGTGCTAATTCGGGCCGGGGCGGCCCGGCGCCGGACGGGTACGCGATACCGCTGGTGGCGGCGCTGGCCGGGCGAACCGTTTCCCAGTCGCCGGAGAGCAGGCAGCTCCTGGGCGCGATGCAGGCCGCCTTAGCCGGTCCGGCGCCGGCCGGAGCGGAGACGGTGACCGACCCGCAGCCAGTTCGAGTCGGCGACCTGTCGGCGCACCTGATCGAGGAGGCCGGCGAGGCTCGTCAGACCCTCGCGCTCACCCACGACCGTCAGCTCATCGGGATCGTGATCCCCGTTACGCAGCGGCTTGTGCACTTCCTGATCGAGCAGAACCTGTCCAGCATCCAGCACAACATCGCGGTGGGCGAGAAAGAGCTGAGCGAGCCCGATGCCATGACCACGCTCGGCGAGGTCACGGGTCAGAATGCTGACTCAGCCGGCAGGATATCGAGCACGTAGAAGCCGCGCTCGGCGACGTCGCCGTCCTTCTGCTCAGCGAGCTGCTTGAGCTCGTCAGATGTCAGCGGCCGGTGGACCGCGGTATAGGCCTTGAAGCTCAGCGGAGTCGCGGTGTAGACCGTGTCGCCTGGCGCCGTCGGCAGGCTGCGGACCTGCACCTCGCAGTCGAACCTCACCTCGATGTCGCGGTTAGGCCCGTCAGCCAGCTCCGTCTTGAGGCAACTCGCCAGCGCCAGCGAATCGGGCAGGCTACTCACCAGCCGCTTAGCCGCGGTCGCAAGGATCACCTCATACGCGTCTTCCACCGCACGCTCCCCCCAGGGTGCCGGGGTCTCCCGCCTCCGGCCCTGCGGCAAAAGAATATTAGCCGGAGTAATTATGTGCAATGGTCCAGATGCGTTAACAGGCCCCAATTCGCCATAACCATAACCACCATTAATGGCCGCTCGCTCCCTTTTGCTGCCATTTCTCCTGGCGGTCACGCGGCCGGTGTGCGACGCCGTCAGTGCTCCTGACGCCGGTGCGCGGCCAGGATGTCCGCGCCGAAGTCAGCACCCGGCCGTCGCAGCACAGTGTGCGCGTGATTGCCCTCCGCAGTGGTGTTGTCGTACTCGATCAGCAGGTCGTTGCCCTGGAGCCGGTAATAGTGGCGGGTGCCAGCGTGCGTCGGGCCCTCCCAGGCGAAGTGGAGCTCTCCCGGCGCGATCCGCGCCGCCTCGCGGGCGGCCAGCGCGGCCGGCAGGCGGTCCAGGTACAAGGCGAGCAGCTGCGCCAGCATGGCCCGCGGCGTCGGGCCGAGGGTGCTCGCCGCGACGCCGAGCGGCCGGAGCTCCCGCGGGGCGTCTGCCCTGGTGGCACTGCGGATATCGCCGGGTGCGTGGTCGGCGACGATGGCCGCGGCCCGCCCGGCCGGGCCGAGCGCGGCCAGCAGCGCCCGCGCCAGGTCCTCTTCCGGGCCAAGCGGGCGGCTTACCGGCCGTCCGGCGTAGGTCACGGATGCGGGATTGGCGCCGAGGAAGACGGGGGCGGGGGAGACCTCGTCGCCGAGCACCGTCATCGAGACGGACAGGTGGTGCCCCTCGAACCGCCAGGCCCAGGCGTCGCCGGCCTCGGGGTCGCCGAAGACCGTCACCCAGTAGTCGCCGCTGTGCCGGCCCCGCTCACCACGCTCGCGGAGGTCGAGCACTTCCTCCAGCGCGACGATCACCATGGCCTGGGCAAAGCAGTGCTCGCTGAGCGCCGTGGCGAGCAGGCGGTGCGCGGCCTTCCGGCCGGCCAGGCTCATCGGAGCCAGGCACGCTCCCGGCCGGCGCTGCGGACGGTACTCGATCCACCGCCGCGCCGCGTGGTCGTCGAATGCGAGCGCCGCGAGCGTGCGCTCCGCGTCACCAAGCTCGCGGAGCAATGCGACGGCTGCGGTGCGCATCTCGGCGGCCACAGTATTGCCAGTCATAGTCCCGGTATATCAGGACTGGCGGGCTCCGCCCACGGCGCTGACTGCCTGCTCATTGCCGCAGGTCCGCGGCGATCGGAGGCAGGCGGCCGCCGCGTCTGGCCTGGACGCGCCTGCCAGCGAGCGCCGCGCCGGCTCCGCACCGGACGCCGGGCAAGTGCGCTCACGCGGTGTTATCTTCCTGTTACCCTTCGTGCGGGCGCGTGCGGGGCGGATCAGTGTTGCACTGCGGGGGGAGCAATGGTGGCGGGGTGGCACGCTGGGCAGCAAGCCGGAGCTGACGGCCTGCTGGCCGGCCGGGCAGCACGCGATCCGGACGTCGCTGCCTATCGGCGGGCGGTGGCTGACGTCCACGCGGAGTTCCTCAACGGCGGCGGCCTGAGCCCCGCCGCCGCCGAGCGAATCCTGGCGAGGCGGCTGCCCCAGCCCGAGATCTCGACGCTCCTGTCGGCCGTCCCCGGCGGACGCCGCGCGGCGATCGACCGCGTCCTGCGCGAGGTCAGGAACTACCGGCACAGCGCCCGCAGTTCGGCCGGCAACCTGGCCGGACTGATCCGGATCGCGCTGCTCGCCCAGGTTGACCTGCTCTGGTGGGGCCACCTGCCTGCCTACCAAGCGGACGAGCACGTGCACGCCTCGGCCGACCTCGTTGATCTGCGGCGCCTCCGGCGCGATGGCATGCTTCGCTTCAGCTACCGCCTGCAGGCGGGGTCGCTGCCGGGCCGGGCCGTTCGGGCGGCGGAGCGCCGCGTCGCCGCCGACCGGGCGCCGCACACCGCCGGCCTGAAGTTCGCGTCCGCCCGGCCGGAACTGGTCGTGTTGCTCAACGAGATAGCGGCCGAGTTCGCGAGCCTGGCGCCGCGCGGCACACCGCGGCTCTGGGTCACCAGTCTTGCCCGGAGCCTCGACCATCAAAGTCATCTGCGCGGGCTCGGCTACGCCGCGATGGTGCCGAGCGCGCACTGCGTCGGATACGCGGCCGACGTGGAGATGGCGTGGTTCCGCCGGTTCCACGCCGACCGCACCCTCCAGGCGCTCCTGCTGGAACGCCAGAGCGCCGGCGAGGTCAACGTTATTGACGAGGGCCAGGCCTGGCACCTGTGCCTGTGCCCCGGCGCCACCAGAGCACTGCGGCTCATTCCCGTCCAGCGGTCGGGAGACTAGGCGCGTTGTGCGGGATCGCGCTGATCGTAGGCCCCGGTGCCGACCGGCAGACCTTCGGCCGGATGCTGGCGTCGCTGGCCCCGCGCGGCGAGGTCGAGGAGACGCTGGTCGAGAACGGCCTGCTGGCAGGCACGCAGCGGCTGCGGATCGTTGACCGGGACCGGGCCATCCAGCCATGGCAGTCGGCGGACGGCCGGTGGGTCCTGTGCTACAACGGCGAGGTTTTCAACCACCGCGCCCTGAGAGCCGAACTCACCGGCCTCGGGCGGCAGTTTCGCAGCGAGAGCGACACCGAGGTCGTGCTGGAGGCGTTCCTGTACTGGGGCGAGGACGCGGTCGCGCGGCTGCGGGGCGAGTTTGCGTTCGCCATCGTGGACCGTGCGGCCGGCCGCGCCTACCTGGGCCGCGACCCGGTCGGGGTCAAGCCGCTGTACTGGTCGGCGCACGGCGGCCGGCTGTACGTGGCCTCCGAGGTGAAGGCGCTCGTGCCCGTCGGCGCTCCGGTGTCGGCCGTGCCGCCCGGCCATCACGGCTGGCTGTCAGCCCCGGCGGAAGGCGCGACCGCGACCGCGGCCCTGCGGCCGTACGCCGACCTGCAGCGCCTGGGGGAGGACGCGTCGCTCATCGATGATCCGGCCGAGGCCGCCAAGCTGGTCCGCGAGGCCGTCGGGGACAGCATCAGGGTCAGGGTCGACACCGACCTCACCGTCGGTGTCATCCTGTCCGGCGGGCTGGACAGCTCGCTCGTGCTGAGTCACGTCCGGGACATGCACCCGGACTGCGTGGCGCTGACTGTCGGCGCCCCCGGCAGCGAGGACCTGCGCTACGCGCGCCGGCTGACCGCCGACCTGGGCGTCCCGCACGAGGTCATCGATCTGCCGCCGCGCGGCATTCGGGCCGACGATGTGCGCGAGGCGATCAGGATGTCGGAGCTGACCGAGTACGGCGACATCATCAACGCGGTCGTGTCGGTGCCGCTGTTCCGCCGGGCGCGCGAACTGGGGATCAAGGTCGTCCTCACCGGGGACGGCTCGGACGAGCTCTTCGGCGGCTACTCGATGTACGGCCGGGACCTGGGCGCCTCGTCGCGGCGCCTGTTCCTGCACAAGATCAGCAACCTCCACCGGACCGAACTCCAGCGCGTCGACCGGGTGAGCATGGGCCAGGGTGTCGAGGCCCGGGTGCCGTTCCTCGACCGGTCCGTGGTGGAGCTCGCCATGCGCCTTCCGGCTGACCTGAAGGTCAGGGACGGCCAGGAGAAGTGGATAGTCCGGCGGGCGTTCGCGGAGATGCTGCCCGGTTACATCACGAGCCGGCCGAAGAACCCGATGTCCCACTCGTCCGGCCTGCACGAGCGGGCCCGGCTCTACCGGCCGCTGTTCGCCGGGATGCACCACTCGTTCGGCTACGACCTGCTCGAGCCGGTGCGCCGTGACTTCTCGGTGCTCCTCAGCCAGTGCGGTCACGACCTTGACCGCGCCCTGGCCGAGGGGAGCTCCCGGCGGGACTACTCTGCCGCCGAGCACGCCCGCGATCTGCTCGGCGCCTTGCGCTGGAACGCCGCTGCCGCGCTCCGCTCGCGCCCTGCCCGCTAGCGCTGGCCAGGCCGGCCCTGGCGGCGGGCGATCGTCCGGCGCGGGCTGCTCGCGTCGCGCCGCGCGGAACGGGCCGGTCCAGGCTGCCTGTCCCCCGCCCGCCTGGCGCTCCCCGGGCTCTCGCCGGGAGCGGCGGCAGGCAGCTCGGCGTCGAGCTTGGCGGGCCAGTCCTCGTCGGCCAGGCCGCCGACGACCAGGACGTCGCGCCAGTCCAGTTCCAACCGGCGCAGCTGCTGCTCGAACCGGTTCCACCGGCCGCCGGCACCAAGCACGAGCGCCGCCTGCAGGCGCTCGCTGGAGTCATCCGGGCTCAGTGCGGTCAGCCGCCTGATGACCTCATCATCGGCGCCGCGGCCAAAGTCACGGCGGATCCGCCGGATCAGCCGTTCGCTCGGTGCAGTCACGGTCGCACCCCCTGCTGCACGTCGGGGTTACGACTCCAGTGTTCGGCGCTGGCCCGTTCCGTCAACCCCTGCTGCGGCCAGGGGCAGCCGTCTCGAGCTGGGTCCGGCCGACCGGAGCGATGTTCAGCCTTTCTGCCCGGTCAGTTCGGCCGCCTCTCCCTGACGTTTGTCTGTCTAGTACGAACCCTTCGTACTTTCCAAGCAAACGTCCGCGCCAGGCCGGCCGCTATCGCGCGGACAGTGCCGAGTCGCGCCTCTTGCAACCGCTAGTTCAACGATATATAACGGAGTTGTGAGTACTCGTTCAGCGGAGGAAGCGGCCCTGCTGGTCCTGGCGGCACTGGCGCCGGGTAGTCAGCACGGCTTCGGTCTCATCGGCGACGTGGAGCGGCTTTCGGGCGGCCGGGTACAGCTGCGCGTCGGCACCCTCTACAACGTGCTGGACCGGCTGCGCGCCCTCGGCCTCATCGGCGTCGAACGGCAGGAGATCACGGGCCGTCGGCTGCGGCGGTATTACCAGATCGCGACCGCCGTCAGTGCGCCTCCGCTGGCTGCCGCAACTGCGATACGAGCGGGAACGAGCTTGCGCGTCGCTGATTCTGACCGCGATGCGACCGCGGCCGCGCTGCGGGAGCACTTCGCGCGCGGGCGGATCACGCTGGCAGAACTCGATGCCCGGGTCGGCGTCGCCCTGACCGCGACGACACGCGGCGAACTGCTGCGAGCCACGCGGGACCTGCCCCCACACGACTACGTCGACGGAGGGAGGTGGCAGTGATGCTTCTCCTGATCTACTGGCTCAGCAAGCGGCTGTCGCGCCGCCACGGCAAGTAAGCACATCGACTCCTTGGCTAGCCCCGAGGATGCCGTTGCTACCGCTAGTTCATCGATATATGTTGGTTCTATGGCTACGCGAGCGATGCAGGAAGCAACCTTCATGATCATGACTGCGCTGGCGCAGGGCAGCCAGCATGGCTACCGGATCATGACCGAGGTCGAGGAGATCTCGGGCGGCCGCGTCACGCTTCGGGCCGGGACCCTCTACACGGCTCTGGACCGGCTTCGCGCCGATGGCCTCATCGACGTGGACCGCCAGGAAATTGTCGATAACCGCCTCCGCCGGTACTACCGGCTTACGCCGGAGGGGACCGAGCGTCTGGCCGCCGAGGCGGCGCGGCTGCACGCGAACGCGACGGCCGCGCTGTCGCGGCTGAACCTGGGCACCCTGGAGGTGACCACGTGAATGACTCACCCGAACTAGAGAAGAGATACCGGCGGCTGCTCGCGCTCTACCCCCGGTCCTACCGGAGCCAGAACGAGGAGGAGATCCTCGGCGTGCTGCTCGACACGGCCAGGGAGGGTCAGCGGCGGCCGGGCGTCGCGGCCTCGGCGGACCTGATCAGGGCCGCGGCGTGGCTGGGACTGCGGCCAGAACTGCCGCGGTCGGCCCACACGGTGCGCGGCGCGATCCGGCTCATGTGCATCGGCGCGGTGCTGGAGGCCGCCGCCCTTGTCACCTACCTCGTGACCGCCAGCAGCGTGCGGTCGGTCATGCTCCGCACGGATCCGGCGCAGTGGCCCGCGGTCCTCCTGCACATCAGGGCGGTCGAGATCGGCGGCCCGCTCCTGATGGTGCTCTGGCTCTGGCTCGCCTGGGCCAACGGCCGCGGGAAGGACGCGGCCAGGCGTGCCCTCATTCCGCTGTTCGGCCTCACCACGCTGGGCTTCGCCTTCGTGCTGGCCACCGGCGGCGTCAGCCACTCTCCCGCCGACCTGATCGTGACCGGCGTCGTCTGGCTGTTCCAGATCATGACGCTGGTGCTGGTGTTCCTCCCGGCGTCTGACCCCTATTACCGCCGCCAGGCCGCCAGGAGGTAATCCGTAGCACATTGGCCCTAAATCAGCCCTTGACGAGTTGGTTTGGAAAGTATACAAACTAAACGAGCATTTAGGGGGCAGCCGAGTTCCGGTATTTGACCGAGACGGGAGTTGCCAGGGCCATGATCCGACCAGTCCGACCGATACTCGCAGTGTCCGCGGCCGCGCTTCTCGCGGCCGCAACCCAGCTCTTCTCCTTAACGACGGCGCAGGCCGGCCCTGGCCACGCACTCGCTGTCCCGAGCCGGAGCGCGGCCCTGAGCCGCGCGGCCGCCGCCATCGTCAACCAGCCCGCTCAGACCGGCGGCTCCGACATCACCAACCTCGGCTCGAACGGCTGGGAGGTTCAGAGCAGCAAGGTCGCGACGCAGACCGGCGCCCAGATCTCCACGCCCGGCTTCAATACCAGCACCTGGATGCCGGTGACCAACGACGATGCCGGCGCGCCCGGCACCGAGATCGAGGCGCTCCTGCAGAACGGGCTGTGCCCTGGCGACACTGCGCTGCAGCCGGTCAACACCGATACCGACAGCCCGAACAGCGTCTACTACTCCGCGAACATGAAGAGCTGCTACGGCTATGAGAGCTCCATCGGCGCGGACAGCGTCGCCGAGTTCGACGTGCCGTGGTGGTGGCAGACGAACTTCACGCCCAGCCTGGCCTCCGGCCAGGTGGCCACGCTGATCGTGAACGGCGTGATCGGCTCGGCCAACGTGTGGGTGAACGGGCAGGAGGTCGCGACCTCGTCGACCGTTACCGGCGCCTACACCAAGTTCACGTTCAACATCAGCAGCCTGGTCGTCTCCGGCACGAACTCGCTGGCCATCGAGGTCAGCCCGAACGATCCGCTCACGATGTTCACGCTCGACGACGTCGACTGGAATCAGATACCGCCGGACAACAACACCGGCATCCAGTTCCCGGTTCAGCTCGCCGTCGACAGCGCGCTGTCCGACAGCGACGCGCGCGTGGCCGAGACCAACGCCGCGAACCTCAGCAGCTCGGCGCTGACGGTCAAAACCGACGTCACCAACAACACGACGACGAGCCAGACCGGCACCGTCACCGCGACCATCACCCCGCCGGGCTCCGGCACCCCGATCACCGTCAGCCAGAGCGTGACGGTCCCGGCCAGCACGACACAGCTGGTCACGTTCGCGCCCGCCTCGTTCCCCTCCCTGACGATCACCAATCCGCAGGTCTGGTGGCCCTATCAGCTTGGCGCCCAGCCGCTGTACACGCTGGCGACCTCGGTTGCGCAGAACGGCACGACCCTGAACTCGACCAGCGAGACCTTCGGGATCAGGAACGTCACGTCGTACCTGACCGGATCCAATACCGGCGAGCCGCAGGGAGCCCGCGCCTTTGAGATCAACGGCGTGCCCATCGTCATCCGCGGCGGTGGCTTCTCGCCGAACATCTTCCTGCACTACTCCTCGGCCGACATCGCCAAGCAGATCGCCCTGATGAAGAACATGGGCATCAACACCATCAGGCTCGAGGGCCACCTCATGCCCCAGGACTTCTACGAGCAGATGGATGCGGCGGGCATGCTCATCAACGCGGGCTTCCAGTGCTGCGACGCCTGGGAACTGGAGAGCAGCGGTCTGACCAGCAGCGCCGACTACGCGATCATGTCGAACTCGGCGACGGCGATCGCGCAGAGCATCCGCAACCACCCGAGCGTCTTCAGCTTCCAGTGGAGCGACCTGAACCCCACGACGGAGCAGGAGTCGGTCACCCTCACGGCATTCGCGAACGAGGACATGGACGACCCGGTCATCTCCTCGGCCGAGTACAACAGCAGCACGCAGCTCGGGATCTCGGGCGAGAAGGAAGGCCCGTACGACTGGGTGCCGCCGAACTACTGGTACGACACCACGCACTTCGACAAGAAGGACAACACCCAGACCAACGCCGGCGGTTCCTGGGGCTACGACAGCGAGGAGAGCGCCGGGGACACGATCCCGACGCAGGACTCGCTCAACCGGTTCCTGTCCGCGACTGACCAGTCGAACCTGCTCAGCTCCAGCGTTAACCAGTACCACGCGAACTACGAGACGGCGTGCAACAACAACTACTCGTTCGGGACCCTGTGCAAGTTCAACGCCGCCCTGGACGCGCGCTACGGAACGCCGACCACGGTCGCGCAGTACGTCGAGAAGGCGCAGGTCCAGGACTACGAGGACACCAGGGCACAGTTCGAGGCGTTCATCGACCACGCGAACAACACGCCCATGCCGTCCACCGGCACCATCTACTGGCAGATGAACAAGGGCTGGCCGACGCTGCTGTGGTCGCTGTACGGCTACGACGGCGATCAGCCCGGCAGCTACTTCGGCGTGCAGGAGGCCAACAAGACACTGCATGCCCTGTACGCGCTCGACAACGGCACCGTGACGCTGGACAACCTCGGCGGGGCCTCGGAATCAGGGCTGACGGTCGAGGCCAAGGTCTACAACCTGGCCGGCACCGTGACCAACGACCAGACGTCGCCCGCCGAGACACTGGCCAGCCAGCAGGTGCTCAATAACGTGCTGACCCCGGTGGTCCCGACGACTCCGGCCGGGACGACGTACTTCGTCGAGCTGCTGCTCAAGCAGAACGGCACGCTCATCGACCGCAACGTCTACTGGCTGTCCACCACGAAGGACGCCGTGAACTGGTCCAAGTCGCTGGACAAGCCGGCCGGCGTCATCACCACCTACGCCAACCTGACCGGACTGAACAGCCTGCCCGCCGGGGCCATCTCGGCCACCGCGACCACGGCGTCGAAGGCCGGGCCGGACGGCGCCGATACGGCCACCACGGTCACGATCACCGACACCTCGGCCTCGACGGTCGCGTTCTTCCTGCGGGCCGACGTGCGCCGGGGGACCGCCACCGGCACGCTGGAGCCCGGCGACAACGAACTGCAGTCCTCGATCTGGCAGGGGAACGACATCACGCTGTTCCCCGGTGAGTCGCAGACCCTGACGGTGACCTACGACTCGTCCGATCTCGACGGTGACACTCCGGTGATCACCGTGTCCGGCTGGAACGTCGCCCAGCTCAACATCCCGGCGCCACTGCCGTAACCCCGAGCCCGCGCCGGGGTCCGGGGCCTCGGCCCCGGCGCGGCCCCCTCGCCAGAACTCAACCCGAGAGGACGCCATGAGAGTTCGGCCCCGTTTCGCGACCGGCCTGACCGTGGCCTGCGCCCTGGCCCTGGTCATGCCGCTCGCCGCCGCCAGCCCGGCGCTCGCACAGACCTACACGCCGCTGCCCGCGCACGTCTACGCCCCGTACTACGAGACCTACCTCGCGCCGAACACGCCCAGCATCACCGCGACCGAGCAGGCATCGGGCGTGAAGTACTACACGCTGGCGTTCCTGCAGTCGACCGGGAAGGGCTCGTGCAGCCTGGACTGGAACGGCACGTCCACCCAGCCGCTGAACTACTACGCCTCGGACATCGCCTCGCTGCGCGCGGCGGGCGGTGACGTGATCCCGTCGTTCGGCGGCTACAGCGCCGATCACGGCGGCACCGACATCGCGCAGTCATGCAAGAGCGTGAGCTCGATCGCAGCCGACTACGAGTCGGTTGTCTCGACCCTCGGCGTCACCAGGCTGGACTTCGACGTCGAGGACAAGGCGCTCACTGACAGCACGAGCATCAACCGCCGGGACGAGGCCATCGCGGAGACCCTGCAGTGGGCCGGGCAGAACGGCATTCCGTTGCAGATCCAGTTCACGCTGCCCGTCGAGCAGACCGGGCTCGGCTCGAGCGGCGAGGCCGTACTCCAGAACGCGGTCGCTGACGGTGTCACCGTGACCTCGGTGAACATCATGGTGTTCGACTACTACATCAAGGGCGAGGGCACCGTCGATATGGGGCAGGCGGCGATCAACTCGGCCACGAGCACCGAGTCGGAGCTCGCCTCGATATTCCCGAGCCTCAGCCCGGCCCAGCTCTGGGCGATGGAGGGCATGACGCTGCTGCCCGGCATCGACGACTACCCGAAGAAGACCGAGGTGACGTACCTGACCGATGCGCAGACGATGCTCAGCTTCGCGCAGAGCGAGGGGATGAACTTCCTGTCGATGTGGGCCATCCAGCGGGACAACGGCGGTTGCCCGGGCACCATCGACAGCAACACCTGCTCCGGCATCACCCAGAACACCTGGGACTTCAGCCACATA
>DAIOWC010000062.1:0-7570 GCA_036758685.1 Streptosporangiaceae bacterium
GTGCGGGGCCGCGGCTGTTCTTCCAGCGCGTTCCCGAAGGCAAGGTCGTCAAGAATCGCCTGCATCTTGACGTGCGGGTCGGCACCGGCCTGGTGGGTGAAGAGCGCCTGGCCGTCCTTGAGGCCGAATGCGCACGACTGGTCCCGCTCGGCGCGGTCCGCGTGCGGCTGCTGCTTGCCGATGACGACAACGAGTCGTGCCTGGTGATGCAGGACATCGAGGGCAACGAGTTCTGCCTCGACTGAGCGGCCGCGAGAGCCGGGGAGAGACTGATGGCCTCCACCTTCCAGCTGGTAATCGACTGCGCGGACCCTGAGCCGCTGGCACGATTCTGGGCCGCGGCGCTGGGATATGAGCTCGAGCCACCTCCGGCTGGCTTCGGCAGCTGGGATGAGTACTGGCGGCAGGTCGGAGTACCCGAGGACGACCTGGGCCTCGGCGCGGACTGCATCATCGATCCCGCAGGCCGCGGGCCGCGGATCTGGTTCCAGGTGGTTCCCGAGCGCAAGACAGTGAAGAACCGGCTGCACCTGGATATCAGTGTCGGCGGCGGCCGCTCGGCAGCGATCGAGGTCCGCAAGCAGCGCGTGGATGCCGAGGCGAGTCGGCTGGCCGCGCTGGGCGCGGTGATTGTCGCCGTCTTGCAGACCGACGGCCTGGACCACTACGGCGTCGCGATGAAAGATCCCGAGGGCAACGAGTTCGACATCAACTGACAGCAACCTGCTGCGGAGAAGCCGCTCAGTGATTGCGCAGCGAGATCTCGTCAGATTCGGCGATGTTGTCGGCCTCGATCGCGCGCAGCCCCTGGCCCAGCCGCTCGCGAGCCTGCCGCAGGAGCTTGAGCGCATTTGTCGAGGAGCTCTGCGGGGCCGCACGCTCTGGATCTGCGTCGTGCTCCTCGATCAGGTGGGTCTGAAGGGCCGCGGCGACCTCATCGGCGGCCTTCAGCGCATGGTAGATTGCCCGGTCCCGTGCAGTGTCCTCGATCATGCGATCAGTATCCCCCGCCACACGAGGCGCCCGAGCTCGTCGGAAGCTAGCCTGCGCTTAAACTGACCGGCCATGGGCTCGCTGCAGGACAGACGCGCGCTGGTTACCGGCGGTACCACCGGCCTCGGCTTCGCCATTGCCGAGCGCTTCCTGGCCGAGGGAGCGCAAGTCGTGATCACCGGCCGGGACGTGGAGCTCGGCAGGCGGGCCGAGCAGGCGCTCGGGCCGGGAGCGTGGTTCGTCGGCGGGGATGCAGGCCACCCGGACGCGGTCGCCGCGTCGGTGGCGGCTGCCGCGGACCGGCTCGGCGGGCTGGACGTGCTGGTGAACAACGCCGGGATCGGCGTCACCGCCCGGCTCATCGACACCTTGCTGGCCGACTACGACCGGGTGATGAATGTCAACGTCCGCGGCTACCTGCTCTATGCGCAGCACAGCTACCCGCACCTCGCGCGCAGCCGCGGCTGCATGATCCATATAGCCTCCGATGCGGGAGTCTGGGGCGAGCAGGCGACCGGCCTGTACTCGGTGACGAAGGCCGCCGTCGTGATGCTGGGCAAGATGCTCGCTCTTGACGCCGGCGCCGACGGCGTGCGCTCCAACGTGCTCTGCCCCGGAGACATCTGGCCCGGGATGCGGCACATGGCGCCGCCCGGCGAGGAAGACGGGAGCGACGGCAGCGAGTGGCCGCTGCCCCCCGTCGGCCGGATCGGGGAGGCGCGCGACGTCGCCGCGGCGGCGGTGTTCTACGCCAGCCGTGAGTCTGAATTCATCACCGGGACCACACTGCTCGTGGATGGCGGGATGACCGCCGGCTACCTGCAGCGCGAGCGCGCACCCGAGCCGGGTTAGCTCCGGCACCGGGTTCGGTACACAGTGGTCTTTAGTACACAGTGGCCTGATGGAGATTCGAAACCGTGCTAACAGCCCGCAGGTCGATCCGGACGCGTAT
Source organism: Streptosporangiaceae bacterium (assembly GCA_036758685.1). Lineage (GTDB taxonomy): Bacteria > Actinomycetota > Actinomycetes > Streptosporangiales > Streptosporangiaceae > JAJYUU01. The sequence continues at coordinate 1,946 of DAIOWC010000062.1, forward strand.
GTGGCGCCGACGGCAGTAATCAGCGGCGAGGTCCGGATAGGGTCCGGCAGCTGCGTGCTACCCGGCGCAGTGGTGAGCGCCGATGGCGGACCGGTGGTTATCGGCGCCAACTGCGTGATCATGGAGCACGCCGTGCTCCGGGGAACGCCGCGCTATCCGCTCACGATCGGCGATCACGTGCTTGTCGGCCCGCATAGCCACCTGGCGGGATGCACCGTGGACGACGAGGTGTTCATCGCGACCGGCGCCATGATCTTCAACGGCGCCCGCATGGGCCGGGCCAGCAGCGTTGCCCTCGGCGGCGCGGTGCATATCGGCTGTGTGGTGCCGCCGCAGGCCCGGATTCCGATCGGCTGGGTGGCCGTCGGCGATCCGGCCCGCATGTACCCGCCCGGTCAGCCCGGCGACATCCGCAGAGGAATCGAGGAAGTCGGCGGTTTCCTGCCGTTCGTGTTCGGCACCGACCCGGCCGATGACCGCGCCGAGCAGATGCGCACCGCCATGGGCCGTTACGCCGGCTTCCTGGCCCGTTCGCACCGGAACGACGAGGCCGTCGGCTAGCGCTCCCTGCCGGGGATCGAGCTGCTCGAACAGCTCAGCCGTCGCGCTGAACAGGAACCTGCCTGCGCTTCGTCCGGACTGCCGTACTGGCACCAGCCCTGCGCGAGCCCCTGCTCATCGGTCTCAGGCACGGGCGGCGGTCTCGGCCAGAAGCCGGGCCAGCTCAGCCGGACGGGTGAACATCGGCCAGTGGCCGGAGTCGATGTCCACGTAGTCGACGTGCCGGGCCTTGGCCAGCTCCGGTATCTCGCCCTTATCGATCCACTCCCTGGCCTCCGCGGGGGAGAATTCCGGGCAGATCAGCGTGACTGGTACTTCGTACCGCCGCTCGTCGCGCAGATGCACGATTCCTTTCGCCACGCCCTCGGGGACACCGATCGCCGCGTCGGCGATTCGCCGGCGCCACTGCTCGTCCAGGTCGGCCGAGTCCGGGCCATCGAACGGCTCCCACCCAGGGAACGGCATCACGCCGTCGGTCACGGGGAAGAAGTCGGCGTACGTACCGCCGTCGGCAGCGGTGAAGCCGCCGATCATCACGACCCGCGCCACCTTGTCGGGCCGGGCATCGGCCGCCATCCAGGCGTGCGTGCCGGCGGCCGAATGAGCGACCACCACCACGCTGCCGGCGGCGGCGTCGACCGCAGCCACCACGGCGGCGTGCTGGTCGGCGAGCGTTGCCGCCGCCGGGGGCGCTCCCTGACCAGGCAGCCACAGAGGTACAGCCCGATGGCCCTGCGCTTCCAGGTGCGGGACAACGGCGTCCCAGGCCGACCCGTCGAGCCACAGACCGGCGATCAGGAGGAATTCCATGGCGTTAGCTGTCCTTCCAGGGTGCGTATCGGCTTCTCCGCCTGACCGTAGAGGCATAACAGGACGATCGGCTTCCTAATATCCGCAGATTCCGCCTACTCTCGATGTCGTGGCACCTAAGGTCAGTCCGACGGCCCGCGCGCTGCAGGCACTGGAGATCCTGCAGCTGCAGCCCGGCACGACTGCGGACCAGATCGCTGACCGCCTCGGCATCACAAGCCGCGCGGCGCGGCGGTACATCGCGATCCTGCGAGAAGCCGGAGTGCCCGTCGAGTCCGCCCGCGGCCGCTACGGCGGCTACCGGCTCGGCCGGGGCATGAGGCTGCCGCCGGTCGTCTTCACCCAGGACGAGGCGCTGGGACTCGTCATGACCGTCCTCGAGAGCCATCCCGCGGCGACCGGCACCGGCGAGCTAGCCAGCTCAGCGCTGGCCAAGGTCATCCGGGCGCTGCCGGAGAACATCGGCCGTCAGGCCGCGGTGCTGCGCGAACACGCCTCAGCGGCGCCCGACCGCCGCGCCGCTCATCCCGATCCCGCCGTGACCAGCGCACTCGTCGTGGCCGTCGCGTCCAGGCGCCGCGTGCGGCTGCGGTACCGCAGCGCGTCCGGTACCGAGTCGCAGACCGAGGTCGATCCGTGGGCGGTCGTTGTCCGGCACGGACGCTGGTATCTGCTGTGCTACTCCCATCACGCGGCCGCGGTCCGCAGCTACCGCGTCGACCGGGTCGCCGTGGTCGAACAGACGCTCCACTCGTTTACCCCGCCCGATGACCTGGACCCGGTCGCGGCACTGGAGGAGAACCTCGGCGAGGGCTGGGAGTTTCCCGTCCGCGTGGTGTTCAGGGCGCCGCTTCCCGATGTTGCGCCGTGGATCCGTGCGCCGATGGGACGCCTCGAAGCGCACGCCAGCGGATGCGTGCTGGTCGGCAGCACCAACAACCCGGCCATGTACGCCCAGGAGTGGCTGGCGGCGATACCGTTCGACTTCCGCATCGAGGACGGGGACGAACTCCGCGACGCCGTCGCCGTGCTCGCGGCCCGGTGCAAGGCCGCGGTCGGATAGAGTCCGGACGTGTCCACGCCTCAGCCCGAACACCTCGACAGCCGCCACCGGGATACGCTGCGCCAGATCTTCGAGCATCCGGTCAGCCACAACATCGAATGGCACGCGGTGATGTCGCTGCTTGAAGCCGTCGGCACGGTCTCCGTGCGTCATGACGGCAAGGTTGCCGTCAAGGTAGGAACCGAGCTGGCGTTCCTCGAACCGCCCGCAGGCAAGGACGTCGACGCCCAGATGGTCGTGGATCTGCGCAAGATGCTGACGAGCGCAGGCTACGGCCCGTCCTGAGGCGCGGTGCCAGGATGCCCTGGTGATTGCTAAGGAGTTCGACCTCGTCGTCCGCGGCGGGACGATCGTGAGTCCGGGCCACAGCGAGACCGCCGATGTCGGCCTGCGCGACGGCCGGATCGCTCAGCTCGGCGGCGCGATGACCGGGGCGGCCGAGCTCGACGCCCGCGGGCTGCTGGTCATTCCCGGCGGCATCGACGCCCACGTGCACCTGGTCTGCGGCGCCCTGGCCGCGAAGCTGGCCGCGCTCGGCGAGCATACGGTCTGGGTGGATGACTTCTGGACCGGCTCACTGGCCGCTCTGGGCGGCGGCATCACGACCGTCGGGAACATGACCTTTGCGCTGCCCGGCGAGTCCATGGCGACCGCGATCGAGCGGGATATGGCGGGCGCGGCTTCCGAGGCCGCCGCGGACTGGTTCCTGCACCCGGTGCTGACCCCCGTCGGCGATCACACCGTCGACGAGATCGGCGAGCTGGCCGCGGCCGGGCACTCGAGCCTGAAGGTCTTCCTCTCCGATCCGCGGTTCGCGCCCGGAACGCCTGGCCTGGCCGATGCCTTCGCCGCCGCCGGGCGAGCCGGCTCGCTGACGCTCGTGCACTGCGAGGACGCCGGCATACTGCACCAGGCCGGCCACGATCTCATCGAGTCCGGACGCGGCGCCGTCCGGAACTTCCCCGCGGCGCGGCCGGTCAGCGCGGAGGTCGCGGCCGTCGATGACGCCATCGAGATGGCGCGCGAGACCGGCGCTTCGGTCTACATCGTGCACCTGTCATCGGCGGCGGCCCTGGACCGGTGCCGCCAGGCGAGGGCCAGCGGGCTTCCCGTCTACGTCGAGACCAGGCCGCTGTACCTGCACCTGACCAGCGAGCGCTTCGGTGAGCCGGACGCGGGCAAGTACGTCGGCGCCCCGCCGCTGCGCGACCAGGCCGACCGGGACGCGCTCTGGCGCGGGCTGGCGGCCGGCGACATCGACACGGTCTGCAGCGACCACGCGCCGTGGAGGCTGGCGGACAAGCTCGACCCGGCGCTTGACGTAGTGACCGCCCGGCAGGGAGTCGCCGACCTGGAGACGCTGATGCCGATGCTGTTCTCCGAGGGCGTCGCCACCGGGCGGATCTCGCTGGACCGGTTCGTCGAGCTGACCTCGGCCACGGCCGCGCGCCTGTTCGGCCTGTACCCGCGCAAGGGCGCGATCGCGGTCGGTTCCGACGCTGATCTGACGCTCTGGGATCCGCAGGCGCGCCGGGTCATTGACGGGTCGCAGATGCACTCCCGCGCCGGATACTCGGTGTACGACGGCGTGACCGTCCAGGGCTGGCCCCGCTTCGTCATCCGCCGCGGCCAGCTTGTGCTGGCCGACGGCATTTGCACCGCGGAGCCCGGCCAGGGACAGCACGCGCGCCCTATGCTCTAGCCGTGTATCTCGACAAGGTGACCGTGGTGGTCAGCGAGTACGACCCGGCGATCCGCTTCTTCGTGGACGTACTGGGTTTCGAGCTCGTCGAGGACAGTCCGTCGCTGACCAATGACGGGCGCCCCAAGCGGTGGGTGGTAGTGCGGCCGCCCGGCTCGGTAACCAGCCTGCTGCTGGCGCGCGCCGACGGCGTCGAGCAGGCGGCTGTAGTCGGGCAGCAGACCGCCGGCCGGGTCGGGTTCTTCCTGCACGTCGATGACTTCGACGCCGCGTACACGAGGATGACGTCGGCGGGAGTCGAGTTCGTGCGAGCGCCGCGGGCGGAGCCCTACGGCCAGGTGGCGGTGTTCCTCGACATCGCCGGAAACAAATGGGACCTGATCGGCCCCGTGCGCTGACCGCGGTAGCGGGAATCTGCCTGATCCGAGTTACAGTCTGGGCATGACGGGGGCGCATCGGAGCACAACGCAAGACCCGCTCCATAACGGGCTGAAGTCGACCACCTGGCTGGTGACGCTCGGCGCCCTGGTTCTGCTGCCGCTGGCACTGCTCGGCTTGGTCGCCTTCCTGATCTACAGCGCGGTTGCTAACTCCTCGGACGCGCAGCCGCTGGCGACCGGGCTCATCAGCGCGGCGTGGCTGTGGCTCAGCGCGGACTTTGCCCGGACCCTGGCACGGACACGGCGGCCGCGCTCGCCGGCCCAGGTCGCGCATCTGATCAGCGAAGCCTGGATCCTGCTCTGCATTACTTCCGTGCTGTTCAATGACATTGGTGACCTGCTGGGATGGGACCACGGCCCATTCCGGGTCGCGACGATCGGGGTGGCTGTCGCCATCCTGGTAGGTTTCACGGCCTCCTTTTTTGGCGGCAAGCGTCGTCTTGTCGCGCTTCTAGAGAAGCGGGCTGCCGCCAGGCAGGAGCGCTAGTAACACGAGGCCTAGCTGCCGCCGTGCGCTGGTCGCAGAGCTTCCCAGGCCGTATCGGCGGCGCTTGCAGGCTGGTCCGATGGCGCCGGGGCATGACCGGGCCGGGCGTCGTCAAGCAGCAGGAGCCAGGCGGCATTGAAGCCGAGGAACGCCAGCGCGATCAGGAGCAGCGCCTCGACGCGTAGCATGTTCGCGCCCCCCGCGACGGCAAGCGCGCCGACGAGTACGTACAGGGCGATCGCGATCGTGTAGGCCATGAAGCCCAGCGGGCCGGCGGCCGCCGACCGGGCCACGGTACGGCTATCCACGACACGTTCGGAAGGCCCGCCCACGGTGGCCACCACGATCGCGCCGCCCAGTGCGACAACGGCGAAGGAAACCCGCCAGAATGCCGGATCCTGCGGGTCGACGAGCGCGACCAGGCTCATGACGCCCGGCAAGGCGAAATGCAGCGCGACCCCGTAGGAACGCCGGCGCTGCGACCGGCTGCCGAGCCACTCGCGGGCTCGTATCTGCACCACGACAAGCCAGAGGCCGAGGAGGGCAAAGCAGGCCGGCGCAT